>NZ_JBEXME010000055.1:0-15934 GCF_040610355.1 Nocardia sp. NPDC004168
CGTCTCGGCGATTGAGACGTATTCGGGTTGCTTCGGCACAGCTTGACACTACCTTGCCCCAAGGGGATATCCGCAATCCCCCCGCCACATGGTGGACAACCACCTAGTGGATAGGTACCTTCTTTAAATACGAAACCCATCTCGCCCAGGAGCGATGCGATGGCCGCATACTTCCAGCCCTTGCCGACTCAGACATGCACTTTCAGTAGCGCATTCGTCGATAGGGAGTTCAGTGAGCGCTTGTCCCCCGAAGAGGCCGCCGAGATCCTGGAAAGGCTCGGGCCCGCTGGCGTCGCTGCGATGCGGGAGCTGCTGCTACTGCGCCAGAAGGTCGGGTTCGACGCGGTCGTCCTCGAGGGCGGCGAACTGAATTTCTACGCCACTGAGCGGGACTTCTATGTCTCTGACCAGGTTTCAACGCGCCCGACGTGATGGTCCCGGCACCAGCGCGATAACCGCTGCCACCGCCCGACCCGCCGAGTGTAGCGCTGACGGAGTGGGCGAGGGCGTTCGGTTCGAGAGGCGCGGGCCCGCGGGTATGGGACCGACTCCGATCGACTGCCAAGCAGAATCAATCAATAACTGTCAACAGTTTAAACTGTTAGAATGTTAGGGAAACCTGGGCATCATGAACATGCCCGGGCCTCTCCCCACCCCGCATCTCGTCCCAAGGATGTCCCCGATGAAGATCGCCTTGTCGAAGAAGAAGTCCACCGAGCTGCCTGCGGTGCTCGAGAAGCGCGTCCAGGAGGCGCGCACGGTGCTGGCCCATCAGCACGATCCGGCGCTCATCGATGCGCTGTCCGAGCGGGAGCTGGCCGAGGACCGGGCACTGGCCGAGGCTGTACGCGATCACCAGCGCAAAGACCAGCAGGCCCGGCTGGACTCGGCTGCGGCCGCGGCGGAGCGGACCCGTAGCACCGTGGCCGCGCTGGCGGACCGTGAAGCCGAGGAGCTGCTTTTGGCGCAGCGCGCCATCAGTGAGGCGCGGCGTGCCACCAGCCCGCAATCGGTTCTCGCGCACCTCTACAAGCGCCGCACTCTGGTGCTGCGCATCCTGACCGTCGTCATGATCGCCGCGATGGCCTACAGCGCGGTCACCGTGCAGCACAACATCGCCCCTGACGGCAAGGACAACCCGCTGTTCTGGCTGTCCTTCGCCCTGGAGGGTCTGATCAGCGGTGTGCTGATCGCGATCATGCTTTCCACCAGCGACACGGCCCAGTGGATCCGCATCGACGAGAAGGACGTCTGGAAGACCCACGTGACCGAGGGCGTTCTGCTGGTCCTGACTGTCGGGCTCAACACCTTCCCGTTTCTGCATTGGGGCGACGACAACAAGGGTGTCGACGTCTACGGCGTCGGTGTGCACGCGATCGCGCCGATCATGATGGGCGTCGCGCTGGCGACTCATGACCGGGTGTCCAAGCGCTATGGCCAAGCGATCGCCGCGGTGGCCGAGACCATCTCCGAGACCGACGAAATCGCCAAGCGGCTGGCCGAGCTGACGCGGATGACCGCCGAGCCGGCGACCGCCTTCGCGCCCACAGCTCCGGTCGCGCACCACCGGGCCGCCGAGCGCGTCGACCTCTCCTCCCCCGCGCTCGAGGAGACTGCGCCTGATGTCGATCTCGCGCTGGCCTCGACCGCGCGCGCGGCGCTCGACTCCGCATGCGACAAGGATCTGGCGTCGAGCGCGCGCGACACCAACAATCCGTCGAGCGCGCGCGACATGTCGAGCGCGCGCGACGATCAGAACCTGTCGAGCGCGCGCGATACCGAGGAATCGTCGAGCGCGCGCGACGAAGTGTCGATCGCGATCGACGCCCAGTCGTTCGCGCGTGACATCGCCTCCGACACCGTCGAAACAGACCGCGATCGACCCGCGATCGACCCGCGCGCGACGACGGGTAAGGACACCGCTGCCTCTGCTGTCGTTCTGGCCGCGGTCGAGTCGATCGTCGACCACGCGGGCGACGAGAACGCCCAGGCCCTGGTCAACACCGATGCCGTGGTCGACAACGAGGTGTCGCGCGTCGATCACTTGCCCTCCGACCAGGGTATTGACGCTGTGTCGATCGTCGATCGTGAGGACGCCGTCGCGCGCGAGGAAGACGAGGAGAACGACACCTCCGACACGGCCGCGATCGACCGGCGCGCGATGGTTTCGCTGGTTCGTCCCGCGCCCGCACCGTCAGCGGGGCGCACCGTCGCGCGCGGGTCGCGCGCGGGTCGCGCGCCGGTCGCGCGTCAGGCCTCGGTGACCGGCGCGCTCGCGCACGCCGAGCAGCCCGCCCCGCAGACTTCGCGGCGTCGGGTCAACGCCAAGGTCGGCCCGTTCACTCGCGAACTGTCCCGTGGCGAGGCGATGAAGCTCGCGGGCGCCGTCATCGAGCGCGGCCTGTCGAAACAGCCCGTCGATGTACTGTCTCGGATCTACGAGGCCGCCTCTCAGCCCCAGACGACCGCCAACTCCATCGCGGTAGCGATGGGACTGACGCACTCCACCGTCGGCCGCGCGATCGCGGCCGCCAACAAGGTCTCCGGCCCCCGCTCCCTCTGAGAAGGACACCGCATGAACTGGGAACAAAACGAGGTGCTCATGCGCAACCTCATCAAGCAGCTGCACGCCGAACAGTCTGAGCACTCCGAGCAGTCTTGGGAGACTCATCGCGATCGCCTCAAAACCGCGCGAACGGCGTTGCACGAGCTGTACTCCTCCACGGTCGACGGCATCGACAACTTCGCGTTCATGTCGGCACTCGACGAGGATCAGATTCTGCGGATGCTCGAGATGCTTCCTCTCCTACGCGAGCACCTCGACAACATGGAGATCGAGCTCCTGGACGCCGCGAGGCACGCCGGCGTCTCCTGGGAAGCGATCAACACCATCTACGCCCCCATCCCCGCGGCCGCCGCAAAGGCCCGCTACGTCGAGCTGGCGATGCGGGTCTACGGCAGCTCAGTCGTCGGTCCCACGAACGACACCAACGCATGAGGAGGGCGCGCAGGGCCGCCAGGACGAGCAGCTCGGTGACGGCACGGCGCACTACTGCGCGCCGTGCCGTGCAGGTGTGCACTTTCAGATCCGGAATGAGGCCTGATACAACAGCTCTCAGGGCTCTGACCACGCCCAGCATGTACAGCCCGCTGCATCCACACACCCAGTGTGGGTGCGTGTCGCAAACGGCTTTTTCCGTGCGATTGTGGTGGGGTGAGAGCAACGAGCGGCCGCTCAGCGGCCGATCCGACCGAAGCAAGACAGCAAGAAACCCCGGTCTCCCATCGTTTGGCCGCGAAAGAGATCCGGGGTTCCCGTTACCCAAGCTGGGTGCGAGGCCTCAAATGAGGGGCCCTGCGTGTATGACCATACAGCCCCACTCGGACATCGTCCGAACGGACCGGGTCATTTTCACAGGGCGTGTCGCATTCCGGCTCCGACCCGAAGGACACCAGAGACGATGTGCCACCCGGCACCCCGAGCAAAACGATCGACAGCCGCGTCGAGTACGCTCCGCGGCCATCTCACAGACCACGCATCGGATCACGTCCGGCGCGCGGGGCATGCGGCCGTTACCCGCCTGCCCCGCTGCCGCCAGAACTCCGTTGTGCGCCAGGACATTCCGTCACCCACTAGAGGAGCGCTGACCTGACCAATACCTAACTTCACCCTCAGTTCAGCTGTGGTGTGACCCACCAAATCGCGCCAACGATTGGTCTCACCCGCTGTCCTCGAAAGACGGATGTCTCTTCCGTCCTTCGACCTCGAAGACGCTCCCTGCAAAGCAGATGCGTCCCTCTTTTGTGTCCTCGAAAGGACTGCTCTCTTGCAAAGCAGGTCCCATGGTAAAGCACGTCCGCACCCGGGCGCGACGCTCATCGTCGAGAAAGTTCGCCACCGCGCGGGTATCGACGATGACGCGACCGCCCTCGAGCAGACGATCGCCGAGCTCAACGCCACCCAACGTGGCAACAGCTGGTCGTTGCCGGTCCCTGCCGGCGCCGAGGCCGCCACGCCGGTGTGGCACGGCCCTGAGCACTGGATCGAGACCGTGCGCATCCTGCTGGGCACCGACCGCGGGCGGCAGCTGGTCACCAAGCACCACACCAACGCCGACACCGTCGCCATCGTCGCCAGCGAGCTCGCCGCGCACGCCGATGGCCTCACCGGCCGCGGTGTCACCGTCTCTGACGCCACCCTCTGCGAGGCAATCGGCTTCCAGGTCAAGACAATCCGCCGCGCGCGCTACGTACTGCGGGATCTGGGTCTGGCGCGCTCGCTGGCCACCGGCCGGCCTCTGAACCTTGTGGAGCAGGCCGCGGCCTGGCTGCACCACGGTGGCGCCCAAACCAAGGCAGCGTCGGTGTGGGCGCTGATGATCCCCCGCGAAGCCGCCGCCGTCGCCCGCCCGCTCACCCCGCGCCGCAAGTCCGCGTCGCTGGGACGGCTCAGCCGCGCCGCACACGCAGCAGCAGCGGCGGCCGCCAACACCGCGCCGTCGACGCCGGATCGGCCCGTGGGACCACCTACTACAAACCTCTCTCGTAGAGAGGTTTGTTCTGGAGCGAATTACTCACCAAGCGCGCGCGAGCGCGATGGAAAAAATTCGAAAAAATCCAGGAGGAGGACAGAACCCCGCCCGCGTTCACTGGATCTGCAGCGCACGGCGGCCGAGCTCATCCACCACATCCCCGGCATCGACCGCCAGCAGTGGATCAGCACGCCGGGATCGGGTTCCTACGTGCGGCTTCCAGGCCCGCACATCGGCTGGGTCGCGGATCTGATCGCCGATGCCGGCATCGACAGCACCTGGTGGACCGGTCGCGCCATGGCGGCCCGTTTGAGCCGCTACATGGTCGAACAGGGCTACAGCTGGCCGAATCGGATCACTAACCCGGGCGGATTCCTGCGAGCGCTCCTGGCGGCCGTGGACTGGACCGAGCAGATCCCGGCGATGCCCGCGGCCGTCGTGCGGGAACGCCGCCGCGAGCTGCAGCGCCAGGACGAGCTCGAGCAGCAGCAGCGCCAAGCTGAGCGGGCCCGCATCGCCGCCCAGGAACGCCAGGAAGCGGCCCGGAAAGCCGCCGCCAAGGCATACAGCGGCGAGTGCGGTCTCTGCCATGACACCGGCTGGATCGTCGCATTCGGTGCAGGCGAACCGATCGCACCGATTCGCTGCCTCTGCCCCGGCCTGGACCGCCCACCCCTGGATCTCCCCGCACCATCGGATCCGGCCGCGCCGGAGCCGGAGCAGCCCGTCGTCGACGAGGTGGTGGCTGCGGCGGCCGAGGCCGAGCAGGACCGGCGCGCGGCGGAGCTCGACGCCGCTGCGGGGCAGACGTGCCTGATGTGCTCGGAAGCACCCGGCACCGTCCGGACGTCGATGCCGTCGCGGCCGGCGGTCTGCGATCCGTGCTGGCACGCCGCCGGATTCGAGGGGGTGCCCAGCGTCGGCGTCAATCACAGCGGATCAATCCAGCGGAGTGAAAGCCTGGCGTATGTCGTCGAGGGTGGCGGGGATGATGTGGGCCTCGTGCTCCGGACTCCAGGACAGTTCGCCAGCGAGATGGCCTCGTGAGAGATCATCGATGACCTCATCGACGGTTAAGCCGCGTCGATCGGCCATGGCCACGACAGACGACACAACCTCGGCGCCATCATTGCTTCGGATCCGAATCGGTGTCGCAGCAAGCAACTGCAGCCATAAATTGGCCGGAAGTGGTTCAGCACCGGGCGGTGGCGGCTCAACCGCCAGCTCGGCAGCCCGTTGCCGGAACATCCACACCGGCACATGGGCAGGAGATCGGCTCGCCGCCGAAATCGCTTCTGCGGCAAAGCGTTCGATGTGCTTTCGGGACTGCCTGCTGCGGGACTGCTGCTTCTTGACGCGCTTCTTCGACGTCGGCATGGCCAAACACTAAGCCGATCCCGTGGCCAGCATCCACCTGAACATCTAACAGTCGAAAATTCCCGACTTATAGACGTATAACAGTTTAAACTGTTAGTATAGAAGTAGAAGAAACCAGCAACCGGAGGGAACCGAGACCGTGATCAGCAACCCGAACGCCGACTACGAAGCCCTCCGCAAGGAGCTGTTCGCCCTCATCGAGGAATCCGACACCCGAGGCATGAGCGAGAACTGGGACCTGATCCGCCGCGACGGCTACCCGGTGGCCAGCGCAGTAGTCCACAACGCGCAACGCTGCACCGTCCTGGCTCGCACCGCCCGCCGTGTGGCCGCCGACGAGCGTGACGCGCAGCTGGTCCGCGCTGCCGAGCGCATCGCCGAGATCGCCGAAGAACTCAACCGCATCGCCTGACGGGGCAAGGAGCAACGCATGGAACAGAATCCGGAGTCCCACGCCATCCGCGAAGCCCTGGCGGTCATCAGCCGCTGCTTCGCCGACGACGCCGACAAGTTCGAAAGCGACCACCAGCTCGCCCTCGAGGCCATCGAGACGATCCTGCGCAAAGCGGCTCCCCGCGACTGACCACCCGGCAGAACACATCGAAATCAACAGGGAGAGAACCTAAATGGACACCGAAACGACTGCACCAGGCCTCATCGACTTCGAGGATTTCGCGGCCACCGACCCCGCCCTTGCCGCCGCGGCCCAGTGGTACAAGGGCCTGATCCTGATCGGCGCCGAGCACGAGCGCGGCTATCCCTGCTGGGTGGGAAAATTCCCGCACATGGTCGACGGGGAGCTCGACGAGTGGGAGGAATGGTCGGTCAGCATCGGCCGCGACCGCGAGACCAAGGAGTGGCACATCGAAGTGTCGACGAACGAGCGGGCGGCAGACCAGTTGTCCAACGCGGGCGCTGAGGGCCTGATCACCACAATCCGCGCCGCTCAGGCCGCACAGCGCGCCATGGACGCCGGATATTTCTTCCTCGGCCGATAACCACGCCCCCGTGCCCCCCTGTGCAGTCATCTGCACAGGGGGCACGCCACAACTCACCAACCTCTCCGAGACGGGGGACGAACACCAATGGGCAACCGCGCCAACATCTTCCTGGTGGACACAGCAGACACGGACATCGAGCCCGTGGTCGGCATCTACCTCTACACGCAACGCAAGGGCCAGGACTGGCCGGAGCGCCTGCGCCAGGCGCTGATCACCGGTCCCGCACGCCTTCGCTGGGAAGATCCGCAGTACCTCGCCCGCATCCTGATCGACCAGCTCTTCTCCGACCTGCGAGACAAGGCCGGCGGCGGCGTCTCCACCCAGCTGCATGACAACGACCACCCGATCACGATCGTGGACCTGACCGCCGGCCGCGTCCACTGGGCCAAGGCCGGAGACGAGCAGCACCGAGACCGGTGGACAGCGTCTCTGGGATTCGCCGAGTTCGTCACGCGGGGCCGGGCGGAATACCCCACCTTGTGAGCCTAGGGCGCGCCGTGCACTCGGCCGAGTTGCCGACCGCGCCCGCGGACGCGCATACTTCTTCTCCAGGGAAGGAAGAAAAGAATGTAACGAAACCGGCTAAGAAATGGAAATTAGGCGGAAAATACCTTATTATTGTAGATAGCAACCCGCAAGGAGAGGGAGGAACGGGCAATGGCCGCAGTCGACAAGCTCGACAACATCGAGACGGTGACCACTCGCCTGCGCGAGTATGATCTGGTGCTGCTCGATCAGGCGATCGCGCGGTGGAAGATGGAAATCGGCTCGCGGAAGATCGACGTTGGTATCGCATTGAACGCCGCAGTGCTCATGATCCTGCGCGCGGACAACGAAGAATTGGTCCGAGAGTACGCCGCATCGAAGGGCTACGCGGAGGACAAGGTCGACCAGATGATCAAGGCGCACAAGTTCTTCATGGACGAGTTCTTCGACGTGCTGGAGGAAGTGGTCGAGACGCGGAAGCGGTTGGACGGACGAATCAAGTCCAACAAGAAGATCGCGTAGGAATAAATTGTGCGGGTTGGAAGAAAGTCCGGGAAACAACGTGACAAAACTCCAGCCCGCACACTATACTAGAGCTATGACCAGGGAGAACGCGAGAAAAACTTCTTTAAATACGAAACCCATCTCGCCCAGGAGCGATGCGATGGCCGCATACTTCCAGCCCTTGCCGACTCAGACATGCACTTTCAGTAGCGCATTCGTCGATAGGGAGTTCAGTGAGCGCTTGTCCCCCGAAGAGGCCGCCGAGATCCTGGAAAGGCTCGGGCCCGCTGGCGTCGCTGCGATGCGGGAGCTGCTGCTACTGCGCCAGAAGGTCGGGTTCGACGCGGTCGTCCTCGAGGGCGGCGAACTGAATTTCTACGCCACTGAGCGGGACTTCTATGTCTCTGACCAGGTTTCAACGCGCCCGTCGTGATGGTCTCGGCACCAGCGTGTTAACCGCTGCCAACTCCCGACACGCCGAGTGTTGCGGTGACGGTGTGGTGGAGGGCGTTCGGTTCGAGAGGCGCGGGCCCGCGGGTATGGGACCGACTCCGATCGACTGCCAAGCAGAATCAATCAATAACTGTCAACAGTTTAAACTGTTAGAATGTTAGGGAAACCTGGGCATCATGAACATGCCCGGGCCTCTCCCCACCCCGCATCTCGTCCCAAGGATGTCCCCGATGAAGATCGCCTTGTCGAAGAAGAAGTCCACCGAGCTGCCTGCGGTGCTCGAGAAGCGCGTCCAGGAGGCGCGCACGGTGCTGGCCCATCAGCACGATCCGGCGCTCATCGATGCGCTGTCCGAGCGGGAGCTGGCCGAGGACCGGGCACTGGCCGAGGCTGTACGCGATCACCAGCGCAAAGACCAGCAGGCCCGGCTGGACTCGGCTGCGGCCGCGGCGGAGCGGACCCGTAGCACCGTGGCCGCGCTGGCGGACCGTGAAGCCGAGGAGCTGCTTTTGGCGCAGCGCGCCATCAGTGAGGCGCGGCGTGCCACCAGCCCGCAATCGGTTCTCGCGCACCTCTACAAGCGCCGCACTCTGGTGCTGCGCATCCTGACCGTCGTCATGATCGCCGCGATGGCCTACAGCGCGGTCACCGTGCAGCACAACATCGCCCCTGACGGCAAGGACAACCCGCTGTTCTGGCTGTCCTTCGCCCTGGAGGGTCTGATCAGCGGTGTGCTGAT
This sequence comes from Nocardia sp. NPDC004168, assembly GCF_040610355.1. Taxonomy (NCBI): domain Bacteria; kingdom Bacillati; phylum Actinomycetota; class Actinomycetes; order Mycobacteriales; family Nocardiaceae; genus Nocardia; species Nocardia sp. NPDC004168. The sequence goes on from NZ_JBEXME010000055.1 coordinate 9,093, forward strand.
CGCGATCATGCTTTCCACCAGCGACACGGCCCAGTGGATCCGCATCGACGAGAAGGACGTCTGGAAGACCCACGTGACCGAGGGCGTTCTGCTGGTCCTGACTGTCGGGCTCAACACCTTCCCGTTTCTGCATTGGGGCGACGACAACAAGGGTGTCGACGTCTACGGCGTCGGTGTGCACGCGATCGCGCCGATCATGATGGGCGTCGCGCTGGCGACTCATGACCGGGTGTCCAAGCGCTATGGCCAAGCGATCGCCGCGGTGGCCGAGACCATCTCCGAGACCGACGAAATCGCCAAGCGGCTGGCCGAGCTGACGCGGATGACCGCCGAGCCGGCGACCGCCTTCGCGCCCACAGCTCCGGTCGCGCACCACCGGGCCGCCGAGCGCGTCGACCTCTCCTCCCCCGCGCTCGAGGAGACTGCGCCTGATGTCGATCTCGCGCTGGCCTCGACCGCGCGCGCGGCGCTCGACTCCGCATGCGACAAGGATCTGGCGTCGAGCGCGCGCGACACCAACAATCCGTCGAGCGCGCGCGACATGTCGAGCGCGCGCGACGATCAGAACCTGTCGAGCGCGCGCGATACCGAGGAATCGTCGAGCGCGCGCGACGAAGTGTCGATCGCGATCGACGCCCAGTCGTTCGCGCGTGACATCGCCTCCGACACCGTCGAAACAGACCGCGATCGACCCGCGATCGACCCGCGCGCGACGACGGGTAAGGACACCGCTGCCTCTGCTGTCGTTCTGGCCGCGGTCGAGTCGATCGTCGACCACGCGGGCGACGAGAACGCCCAGGCCCTGGTCAACACCGATGCCGTGGTCGACAACGAGGTGTCGCGCGTCGATCACTTGCCCTCCGACCAGGGTATTGACGCTGTGTCGATCGTCGATCGTGAGGACGCCGTCGCGCGCGAGGAAGACGAGGAGAACGACACCTCCGACACGGCCGCGATCGACCGGCGCGCGATGGTTTCGCTGGTTCGTCCCGCGCCCGCACCGTCAGCGGGGCGCACCGTCGCGCGCGGGTCGCGCGCGGGTCGCGCGCCGGTCGCGCGTCAGGCCTCGGTGACCGGCGCGCTCGCGCACGCCGAGCAGCCCGCCCCGCAGACTTCGCGGCGTCGGGTCAACGCCAAGGTCGGCCCGTTCACTCGCGAACTGTCCCGTGGCGAGGCGATGAAGCTCGCGGGCGCCGTCATCGAGCGCGGCCTGTCGAAACAGCCCGTCGATGTACTGTCTCGGATCTACGAGGCCGCCTCTCAGCCCCAGACGACCGCCAACTCCATCGCGGTAGCGATGGGACTGACGCACTCCACCGTCGGCCGCGCGATCGCGGCCGCCAACAAGGTCTCCGGCCCCCGCTCCCTCTGAGAAGGACACCGCATGAACTGGGAACAAAACGAGGTGCTCATGCGCAACCTCATCAAGCAGCTGCACGCCGAACAGTCTGAGCACTCCGAGCAGTCTTGGGAGACTCATCGCGATCGCCTCAAAACCGCGCGAACGGCGTTGCACGAGCTGTACTCCTCCACGGTCGACGGCATCGACAACTTCGCGTTCATGTCGGCACTCGACGAGGATCAGATTCTGCGGATGCTCGAGATGCTTCCTCTCCTACGCGAGCACCTCGACAACATGGAGATCGAGCTCCTGGACGCCGCGAGGCACGCCGGCGTCTCCTGGGAAGCGATCAACACCATCTACGCCCCCATCCCCGCGGCCGCCGCAAAGGCCCGCTACGTCGAGCTGGCGATGCGGGTCTACGGCAGCTCAGTCGTCGGTCCCACGAACGACACCAACGCATGAGGAGGGCGCGCAGGGCCGCCAGGACGAGCAGCTCGGTGACGGCACGGCGCACTACTGCGCGCCGTGCCGTGCAGGTGTGCACTTTCAGATCCGGAATGAGGCCTGATACAACAGCTCTCAGGGCTCTGACCACGCCCAGCATGTACAGCCCGCTGCATCCACACACCCAGTGTGGGTGCGTGTCGCAAACGGCTTTTTCCGTGCGATTGTGGTGGGGTGAGAGCAACGAGCGGCCGCTCAGCGGCCGATCCGACCGAAGCAAGACAGCAAGAAACCCCGGTCTCCCATCGTTTGGCCGCGAAAGAGATCCGGGGTTCCCGTTACCCAAGCTGGGTGCGAGGCCTCAAATGAGGGGCCCTGCGTGTATGACCATACAGCCCCACTCGGACATCGTCCGAACGGACCGGGTCATTTTCACAGGGCGTGTCGCATTCCGGCTCCGACCCGAAGGACACCAGAGACGATGTGCCACCCGGCACCCCGAGCAAAACGATCGACAGCCGCGTCGAGTACGCTCCGCGGCCATCTCACAGACCACGCATCGGATCACGTCCGGCGCGCGGGGCATGCGGCCGTTACCCGCCTGCCCCGCTGCCGCCAGAACTCCGTTGTGCGCCAGGACATTCCGTCACCCACTAGAGGAGCGCTGACCTGACCAATACCTAACTTCACCCTCAGTTCAGCTGTGGTGTGACCCACCAAATCGCGCCAACGATTGGTCTCACCCGCTGTCCTCGAAAGACGGATGTCTCTTCCGTCCTTCGACCTCGAAGACGCTCCCTGCAAAGCAGATGCGTCCCTCTTTTGTGTCCTCGAAAGGACTGCTCTCTTGCAAAGCAGGTCCCATGGTAAAGCACGTCCGCACCCGGGCGCGACGCTCATCGTCGAGAAAGTTCGCCACCGCGCGGGTATCGACGATGACGCGACCGCCCTCGAGCAGACGATCGCCGAGCTCAACGCCACCCAACGTGGCAACAGCTGGTCGTTGCCGGTCCCTGCCGGCGCCGAGGCCGCCACGCCGGTGTGGCACGGCCCTGAGCACTGGATCGAGACCGTGCGCATCCTGCTGGGCACCGACCGCGGGCGGCAGCTGGTCACCAAGCACCACACCAACGCCGACACCGTCGCCATCGTCGCCAGCGAGCTCGCCGCGCACGCCGATGGCCTCACCGGCCGCGGTGTCACCGTCTCTGACGCCACCCTCTGCGAGGCAATCGGCTTCCAGGTCAAGACAATCCGCCGCGCGCGCTACGTACTGCGGGATCTGGGTCTGGCGCGCTCGCTGGCCACCGGCCGGCCTCTGAACCTTGTGGAGCAGGCCGCGGCCTGGCTGCACCACGGTGGCGCCCAAACCAAGGCAGCGTCGGTGTGGGCGCTGATGATCCCCCGCGAAGCCGCCGCCGTCGCCCGCCCGCTCACCCCGCGCCGCAAGTCCGCGTCGCTGGGACGGCTCAGCCGCGCCGCACACGCAGCAGCAGCGGCGGCCGCCAACACCGCGCCGTCGACGCCGGATCGGCCCGTGGGACCACCTACTACAAACCTCTCTCGTAGAGAGGTTTGTTCTGGAGCGAATTACTCACCAAGCGCGCGCGAGCGCGATGGAAAAAATTCGAAAAAATCCAGGAGGAGGACAGAACCCCGCCCGCGTTCACTGGATCTGCAGCGCACGGCGGCCGAGCTCATCCACCACATCCCCGGCATCGACCGCCAGCAGTGGATCAGCACGCCGGGATCGGGTTCCTACGTGCGGCTTCCAGGCCCGCACATCGGCTGGGTCGCGGATCTGATCGCCGATGCCGGCATCGACAGCACCTGGTGGACCGGTCGCGCCATGGCGGCCCGTTTGAGCCGCTACATGGTCGAACAGGGCTACAGCTGGCCGAATCGGATCACTAACCCGGGCGGATTCCTGCGAGCGCTCCTGGCGGCCGTGGACTGGACCGAGCAGATCCCGGCGATGCCCGCGGCCGTCGTGCGGGAACGCCGCCGCGAGCTGCAGCGCCAGGACGAGCTCGAGCAGCAGCAGCGCCAAGCTGAGCGGGCCCGCATCGCCGCCCAGGAACGCCAGGAAGCGGCCCGGAAAGCCGCCGCCAAGGCATACAGCGGCGAGTGCGGTCTCTGCCATGACACCGGCTGGATCGTCGCATTCGGTGCAGGCGAACCGATCGCACCGATTCGCTGCCTCTGCCCCGGCCTGGACCGCCCACCCCTGGATCTCCCCGCACCATCGGATCCGGCCGCGCCGGAGCCGGAGCAGCCCGTCGTCGACGAGGTGGTGGCTGCGGCGGCCGAGGCCGAGCAGGACCGGCGCGCGGCGGAGCTCGACGCCGCTGCGGGGCAGACGTGCCTGATGTGCTCGGAAGCACCCGGCACCGTCCGGACGTCGATGCCGTCGCGGCCGGCGGTCTGCGATCCGTGCTGGCACGCCGCCGGATTCGAGGGGGTGCCCAGCGTCGGCGTCAATCACAGCGGATCAATCCAGCGGAGTGAAAGCCTGGCGTATGTCGTCGAGGGTGGCGGGGATGATGTGGGCCTCGTGCTCCGGACTCCAGGACAGTTCGCCAGCGAGATGGCCTCGTGAGAGATCATCGATGACCTCATCGACGGTTAAGCCGCGTCGATCGGCCATGGCCACGACAGACGACACAACCTCGGCGCCATCATTGCTTCGGATCCGAATCGGTGTCGCAGCAAGCAACTGCAGCCATAAATTGGCCGGAAGTGGTTCAGCACCGGGCGGTGGCGGCTCAACCGCCAGCTCGGCAGCCCGTTGCCGGAACATCCACACCGGCACATGGGCAGGAGATCGGCTCGCCGCCGAAATCGCTTCTGCGGCAAAGCGTTCGATGTGCTTTCGGGACTGCCTGCTGCGGGACTGCTGCTTCTTGACGCGCTTCTTCGACGTCGGCATGGCCAAACACTAAGCCGATCCCGTGGCCAGCATCCACCTGAACATCTAACAGTCGAAAATTCCCGACTTATAGACGTATAACAGTTTAAACTGTTAGTATAGAAGTAGAAGAAACCAGCAACCGGAGGGAACCGAGACCGTGATCAGCAACCCGAACGCCGACTACGAAGCCCTCCGCAAGGAGCTGTTCGCCCTCATCGAGGAATCCGACACCCGAGGCATGAGCGAGAACTGGGACCTGATCCGCCGCGACGGCTACCCGGTGGCCAGCGCAGTAGTCCACAACGCGCAACGCTGCACCGTCCTGGCTCGCACCGCCCGCCGTGTGGCCGCCGACGAGCGTGACGCGCAGCTGGTCCGCGCTGCCGAGCGCATCGCCGAGATCGCCGAAGAACTCAACCGCATCGCCTGACGGGGCAAGGAGCAACGCATGGAACAGAATCCGGAGTCCCACGCCATCCGCGAAGCCCTGGCGGTCATCAGCCGCTGCTTCGCCGACGACGCCGACAAGTTCGAAAGCGACCACCAGCTCGCCCTCGAGGCCATCGAGACGATCCTGCGCAAAGCGGCTCCCCGCGACTGACCACCCGGCAGAACACATCGAAATCAACAGGGAGAGAACCTAAATGGACACCGAAACGACTGCACCAGGCCTCATCGACTTCGAGGATTTCGCGGCCACCGACCCCGCCCTTGCCGCCGCGGCCCAGTGGTACAAGGGCCTGATCCTGATCGGCGCCGAGCACGAGCGCGGCTATCCCTGCTGGGTGGGAAAATTCCCGCACATGGTCGACGGGGAGCTCGACGAGTGGGAGGAATGGTCGGTCAGCATCGGCCGCGACCGCGAGACCAAGGAGTGGCACATCGAAGTGTCGACGAACGAGCGGGCGGCAGACCAGTTGTCCAACGCGGGCGCTGAGGGCCTGATCACCACAATCCGCGCCGCTCAGGCCGCACAGCGCGCCATGGACGCCGGATATTTCTTCCTCGGCCGATAACCACGCCCCCGTGCCCCCCTGTGCAGTCATCTGCACAGGGGGCACGCCACAACTCACCAACCTCTCCGAGACGGGGGACGAACACCAATGGGCAACCGCGCCAACATCTTCCTGGTGGACACAGCAGACACGGACATCGAGCCCGTGGTCGGCATCTACCTCTACACGCAACGCAAGGGCCAGGACTGGCCGGAGCGCCTGCGCCAGGCGCTGATCACCGGTCCCGCACGCCTTCGCTGGGAAGATCCGCAGTACCTCGCCCGCATCCTGATCGACCAGCTCTTCTCCGACCTGCGAGACAAGGCCGGCGGCGGCGTCTCCACCCAGCTGCATGACAACGACCACCCGATCACGATCGTGGACCTGACCGCCGGCCGCGTCCACTGGGCCAAGGCCGGAGACGAGCAGCACCGAGACCGGTGGACAGCGTCTCTGGGATTCGCCGAGTTCGTCACGCGGGGCCGGGCGGAATACCCCACCTTGTGAGCCTAGGGCGCGCCGTGCACTCGGCCGAGTTGCCGACCGCGCCCGCGGACGCGCATACTTCTTCTCCAGGGAAGGAAGAAAAGAATGTAACGAAACCGGCTAAGAAATGGAAATTAGGCGGAAAATACCTTATTATTGTAGATAGCAACCCGCAAGGAGAGGGAGGAACGGGCAATGGCCGCAGTCGACAAGCTCGACAACATCGAGACGGTGACCACTCGCCTGCGCGAGTATGATCTGGTGCTGCTCGATCAGGCGATCGCGCGGTGGAAGATGGAAATCGGCTCGCGGAAGATCGACGTTGGTATCGCATTGAACGCCGCAGTGCTCATGATCCTGCGCGCGGACAACGAAGAATTGGTCCGAGAGTACGCCGCATCGAAGGGCTACGCGGAGGACAAGGTCGACCAGATGATCAAGGCGCACAAGTTCTTCATGGACGAGTTCTTCGACGTGCTGGAGGAAGTGGTCGAGACGCGGAAGCGGTTGGACGGACGAATCAAGTCCAACAAGAAGATCGCGTAGGAATAAATTGTGCGGGTTGGAAGAAAGTCCGGGAAACAACGTGACAAAACTCCAGCCCGCACACTATACTAGAGCTATGACCAGGGAGAACGCGAGAAAACCCCACCACACCGGA
>NZ_JBEXME010000056.1:0-15871 GCF_040610355.1 Nocardia sp. NPDC004168
CGCAACCAACACGCCGGACCCGTCCGCGACTTCGCCGTCGGATCCAAGATCCGATACCCGGATTACCTACCGAACGTTGCCTGACGCGGCACTAGCTCATGGCGAATAGCTGGTTCCTCGTGAGGTGTCGTCCTGCGTGTCCGGAGCAGCTCATAATCATCCGACATGTGCCATGGCCGTCACAGGCGGATTGGCGGCAGAGCACCGGCAATCGCCACAGGGTATGAGCGCTCGAGGTCTGGTCGTCAGCCTACGAGCTTGTCCCTGCTGTGAAGCTCACGCCGTGTGCGTCAGGCCCGATCGGGGAGCCCTTCAGGGTCGGGCTCGGTCATGGGCGTTGGAGCTGCCAGCAACTGGCTGAGGCTGTCGGGCGCATACCGTGCCGGTCCGATCTGCTGCCTGCAGTGACCCGCTCTGTGGCGGGACGTGTCCAGGACAAGTTCGCGGGGTGGACCAGGCCGCGATGGGGCCGGGGTGGGCTTCGTGGGACACCGATCCGCCATCCCATCGGTGTCCGGCTTCCCTCGACATGGACTTACTCGCCGGCCAGGCCGTCGCCGAGTCCGAACCGAGTGCCGGTGTGTCCGCTGATGATGTACTGGATCTCTTCGCCGAATCCCAGCGCGCTCGACAACATCCAGTGTTGCCAGCCGCCTTCGACCCCCGGGTCGCCCACCACGGTCACCTGATCGGCACTGTCGAGCGCCAGCACGCGGCGGGGCCGACATTGACGATGCGACAGACACCCTCCCGCAATACCGCCATGACCCGTTCATCCTCACAGTCCGCGAAACGCGCAGAACCTATCGGAGCACCTGCGGGCGACTCCTCACCGTGGGGCTACCTCTCCTTCACTGACGAACCACATCGCTCCGGGCGCCCCCCGCAGTACGACCACAACGATCGCATGCCCGGTCGGCTTCGAACTGCTGGGGCTGGTCGCACAGCTGGATCTACTCGGGCCGAGGGAGGGCTCCGCGACGTTGACTGTTGCCGGTTGGCAGGTGCGGGAGAAGTGGGTGCCACGGTTGAGGCCGGGTGCTGGAGTTGATCACGGGCGAGCATTTCGGCGAGACCGGCGTGGTCGTCTGCCACCAAACAAGTGTCCTCGCCGCAACCTCAGTACCTCCTGGAAACTTGCATCCATCAACGCCGACCGCGTCCATGCCGACGTCGCAGCGTTTCCACCAGTCGGGCAGGTAGGAATGGAATCCACTGTGCCCTACATGATTTACGCCACTTCATGGTGTTGAATATCGATTCCGGAGAAAAAGTCGGCTTCTTTTATCATAGGCTGTCCTGTTAGGCAGCCAGGGGAGCATGCCGCGATTTTGCACCACCGCCGAAGTGCCGCGGACCCCCCTCGACTGTTGGGAGGAGTAGCGCGGGAAGGGGTACCGATTGCCTAACCTGGGAGTATGCCACTTAGCCCAAGAGATTCACCTGGTCTGAACGCCATCATCCAGGCCCGTGTGTCGAAGGTGGGTAGCACAAGACCGAACGTTCGCCGCAGGAACGGATCGCGTGGGGCCGCGCAGAGTGCGCGCGATTCGGGTGGACTGCCCGCAAGGTCATCGACGAGGGTACAGTGAGTGCGACGCGCCACGCTCGTAAGGACCGACCGGGACGGGAAGAGTTGCGCCGTGAGTTGGAGGAGGTAGCTCATCGGAAGAAGCGCGGGCAGGCCTCGGGTGGTGTTCTGGTGAACTGGTCCTCGTCGCGAGCCAATCGCAAGGTGGGCGACATGGCCGAACTGCGGGAATTGTGTGCGGAATTCGGCGTGTACTGGTACTACGGCGGCGTGCTCTACGACATGAATGACCCGGATGATCGTAAGAGGGTCGCGCAAGATGCGGTAGAGGACGAGGATGCGCCGGAACGGAATCGGTTGGACGCGATGCGCGCGTTGGCCCAGAATTTCGTCGAGGGCAAACCGCACGGTGCCGAAAGTTTCGGATTCCGCATCGTCTACAAGCGGGGCAAGGCTGTCGATCGGGTGCCGTGCCCGGAGTACGGGCCCATCGTTCGTGAGATGGCCCGGCGTGCACTTGCTGCACAGCCACAGCATTCCATCGGTCGATGGCTCACTATCAACGAGGTTCCGGTGCCGGGCCACGACCGATCGTTCCCGTGCCCTTGGTGCTTGGTCAAGGACGGACATCGGTTATCAAGAAGGTCGACAGGCGGACCTGCCCGTGCCCGAAGAGATGGCGCACGCAGTGGGATGGTGACATGGTCAAGCGCCTTCTGCTGCGCGAGGCTCTGGCAGGTTTGCGCGTCCGCGTGGATGAAAACGGGAACCGTCTGACGGTTGAAGGGACGTGGGAGGGCTGATCTCGGTCGAAGACCACGAGCGACTGAAGGCGATTCTCCACGATCCGCGGCAGGTTCATCGCCGCGGAAGTGAGTGTAAGTGGTTGTTGTCGGGGATCCCGCGCTGTTGGAAGTGCGGCGGGAGAGTCGTGGGCGTTGGACCGCGAGAGGGTCATAAGCGGTGCTACATCTGTAAGCCGAACCATTGTGTGCGGCGTAATGCTGAGCTCGTCGAGGCGGTCGTGCAAGAAGCGGTGTTGTGTCGCTTGGAGGATCCGACCTTACTTCAGGCACTTACACGGACTGATGAGGATGCGCTCGCCGCTCTGGCGGAGGCCCGTACGCTCAGAGAGTCGTACCAAAAGTGGTTGAGTGATGCCATCGATGCGGATTTGGCGCCTTCGGAGATCGCGATGTACAAGGCGAAGAAGCTGCCGATAATCGAGGCGGCCGAAGGGCGTGCGCAAGCTGCGTTGCCGATGCCTCATGTCGCTGCAGCCGCTGGGCCTGACGCTCGTGCTAAATGGAATGATCCTGAGCTAACGCCGTTGAAGGCGAAGCGCGACATCATCCGGGCCTTGGTCGGCGTTACGATCTTGTCTGCCCGCGGAAACCACAAGGGTTTCGGTGTAAAGGCCAGTGTGGACTCCATCCGCATCGACCGCTTGATCTCTTGATCAATAGCTTCTTTGGGTGATCCCATGGACGCAATCGGTTCCATGATGGGCTCGGGTGGCGTAGGGCCCCACTCACTGGCTCCGCGGGGGTCTTCGTGCTGTCGCGGCCGTGGCAAGGCCTTGAGCTATCCAGATTTGCCGGAGTGCGAAAAACTCGTACGCCTCAGTGTGATCTAGCACTTGAGGCGCGATCTGCTCATTGGTCTTCGGCATAGCCGCCTTGCCACCATCAGCGAAGTACCGAGAGTTGGCGTTTGGAGAGGGGACCGATGAGTCGCTTCTGGACCTCATCGAGGTAGGCGAGTTCCTCGTCGGTCCATTCGCGCGAGTGATCGGTGTTGTCACGCATACCGAGCCGCCAGGTTGCGTCGGACCGCATAGGGTGCTGTAGCAGTGCAGCGGATCTTGCAAGGTGATGTGAGTGCTGGGACAAGAACGCCAGCATAACTGCAGGGGACAGTTTGCAGCATGAAGTCACCTCTTTCGTGACCCGTCTGCTGATTCTCCCGACATCTATTGAAGCGCACCTTTGTTGCCGCGCGCCACCTCTCCTCTTCACAGGCAACGGGAGTCGTGCCTGTCAGCAGCTACTTCAGGTGATGTCGGGCGCTCGTGTCGCGTTCGGCTGAATACTGTTTCTGGCCCATACTTGGTGATCGTGAGGTCGCGTGATGGTCAGTGGCTGAGCAGGATTCGTTTGCGGACTAGGTCGGGGTTCGCGCGGCCGACCATTTGCCGTTTGAGCATCTTGATGCGGTTGACGTAGCCTTCGACGGCGCCGCTGTTCCAGAGCAGGGTCAGACCGGCGGTGACCGCGGCTTGGTCGCGGCGCAGGCCGCGGACGAAGGAGTGCAGGGCGGGCTGGTCGTCGGCGGTGACAGCGGCCATCCAGCCTTCGAGGTCATTGCCGCGTAGCCCGCGCATGAGGGGTGACGAACCCGCGGACGTGTCCGGCGAGGGCATCGAGTTCGGGGCTGGCGGCCAGGATCGCGTCGAGCCGACGCTGGTCGGCGGGGTCGATCCGGGAGGGTTTGGTCATGATCCAGGCGGTGACTCGACGAACCGATGGTGGTGGGGGTGGTGGTGCCGGGATGTGGGCGGTGGTGCGGAACGGCTGCAGGTAGGCGCGCACGAGGTTGGCTTGTCCGCGGTAGCCGCGGGCTTTGATCTCGGCGAACAATCGGGCGGCGTTGGTGGTGCCCTGGTTCCATCGCTGGTGCAGGTAGGGCATGAACTCGTCGAGGACACTCTGGTCGGTGTAGCCGGTGCGGTTGTGGACCAGCAGTTCCTCCGGTGAGGCGGCGCGGGCGAAGCGGCGGATCGTGCCGCGGGCCAAGCCCAGTTCGCGGCCGATGCTGCGCAGGCTGTGTCCCTGAGCCAGCAGGGGGTGGACCTGGGCATAACGCTCGCGGGTTCGGACCGGGGTCCGATCGGCACGCAGATGCGGTTCGACAGGGCCGTGCGGCAGGGCCGCCGCGATCTGGGCTTCGAAGCACTTGCGCGGTCCATACGGCGTGGTGATGGTGGCCGCGTATTTGCGGGCCATCTTCGACACCGTGTACCGGTGCTTGTTGGCCAGAGTTTTCAGCAGCGAGGTTTCCATTACCCACAACAGCCGGTAGAGGCGGGCCACGTTCCCGGCCAGCAGGTAGTACTGGACGATGCCCCGCCATTCCGCCCCGTAGACGTTGACGATGGTGTGGTCGTCTTCGTTGAGCAGGTCGGGCCTGCGCTCGCGTTTTGCCGCGCGGAAGGTATGGGGCTTGTTTTGCCTTGATCACCGGTGTCGAGCGAGCTCAGTCGGTGACGGGTGGTGACGATCACTGCGCAACCCGGATTCGAGGGGGATGGACATCACCTGATCGGCATCCCGGACGTTATCCAGCACCAGCAACACGCGTTTCCCCTGGTTCGCCCCCGGTACAGCCCCGTCCGCTCCGCCAGACTCGCGGGCATTACCTCGCCGTCGCTTTGTAAATGCGACAACAACCAATCAACCAGGTCCTCCGGTCGGACCGACTGCAGACCGGGGGTGTCGCCATCGAGATCGAGGTAGACGCAGCCATCGGTGAAAGTGGAGACCAACTCGTGGGCAGCGCACAACACGAGCGCGGTCTTCCCGACGCCTACCATGCCCCGGACCAGGCACACCTGTGCCGAGCCCGGTCGAGCCCCGTCCGACGCGAGCCTCGATCTCGACACCAATGCCGACAGCACGGTGTCCCGGCCGACGAGCCGGGGCACAGGCGGCAGACCCGGTTCGCGAAGCGGTACGGTGCTGATCACCGCCGCGGGCTCCTGGACCGGCGCCAGCGCGAACAGCTTGCCGCCCGCGTCGAGTACCTGCTCACACGTGGCGACGAATTCCGCGCTGATGACCGCTGGCCGTTCTCCATGCGGCTGATCACCGACTTGTCCAGGTGCACGAATTTGCCCAGCTCGCTCTGCGTCATGTTGCGCTGCACGCGCAACCGTTTGAGTTCGCGACCGAATGTCCTCCGAGCCGTCGGCGAGTCGGGTGGCCTGCCCTGTGGAGTTGCGGGTTGCGGTCCACGCGCAATCCCACAACCCTCCTACACAGGCTCGGATCAATGGAACTGGCTAGGGCCTGTCCTGTAATTCATCGCAACCAGAGCACGATCGCAGCGATGGTGAGTTCTGCCTGGTAGTAGGCGGCGCGTTTGGCGTAACGGGTGGCCAGGCCACGGAACTGTTTGAGCCGGTTGAAGCAGCGTTCGACCACGTTGCGTTGCTTGTAGACCTCGGGGTCGAACGTCGGTGGCCGGCCACCGGCCGAGCCCCGCGCGGTGCGGCGAGCGATCTGATCATCGCGTTCGGGACTGACGAACCGCACCCGCCGTCGCCGCAGCGCGGCCCGTGTCGAGGGGTGGGAGTAGCCCTTGTCCGCGATCACCACATCCAGCCGCATGCGTGGCCGGCCGAGCCCGGCACGGGCCACGCTGCTCCCGTCCAGCAGCGGCAGGATCTGCGGGTTGTCCCCGGCTTGACCGCCGGTGATCAGCACCCGCATCGGCAGGCCACGGCCATCGACAGCGAGGTGGATTTGGTGCTCAGCCCACCTCGGGACCGCCCGAGTGCTTCTCCGGCGACGCCGACGGTGCCCCCTTTTTCCGGGCGCCGGCAGCATGCTGATGGGCCCGCACCACGCTCGAATCGACCGAGACGATCCATTCGACCTCGCCGATCGAGTCGTCTTTGACGATCACTTCGTCGAGGATCTTCTGCCAGGTCCCATCAGCGGTCCAGGTCCGTAGCCGCTCGTGCGCGGTTTTCCAGGGCCCGTAGCGTTCGGGCAGGTCACGCCATGGTGCGCCGGTGCGTAGTTTCCACAGGATCGCGTTGATCACCTGCCGGTGATCACGCCACCGCCGTCCACGTCCCGAGACCGGCAGCATGGGCTCGATCCGAGCCCATGCCTTATCGGTCAATTCACCACGACCAACCACACCTGACAGCTAACACCAACCACCACAACGAATTACAGGACAGACCCTAGTGTCAGGCGCGTCCACTCTCGCCAAGCGCGTGTCGGCAGCCAAGAGGAGAAAGGGTAGAAATCGGTGCGACGCAGGGTGTGAAGCCGCTGGTTCTGCGGCAACGCAGCGACACCTCGCTGGCCCGGACAGACGCACTCTGGCGGGGGCGATCCGATCGGTGAACGTCCTCGCCATCTGTCAGTACGTGCGGGAGGTCGCGGTGATGATCGGCGGCCGGGGGCGCTGCGGTGGAAACCTGCGTCCGACACCGCCTGGCACGGGAGCGCTCTCGAGCGCTGGATCGGCGCTGTGGGAACGGATTCGCGCGGAGCTGCAGTGACCGGAATGGCGCCCGCATCGGCGAGTAGACCCGCAGCCGACCTGTCGTTGACCGGCGGCGATTCCGGCAAACGGTTGTCGCAGTACTAAAGAGTGCTAGTCATGTCGGAGCACGAACGAGCGAGGAGGGAGTACAGTGTGGTTTCGGTTTCTAGGCCGGTGGGATATCCACGACCACAGGGGGCGTGGGTTGTCGAGTGGGGTGTTGAATGGTTCGTCGTTGAAGTCGCCCATGACCAGGACAGGGGTGGTGGGTCCGTCGACTTCGAGGACGCGTCGATGGAAGTAGGCGAGTATTTCGCCCACGATGACACAGTAGCGGGTCCGGGTCTACGGGTGACGGGCTTATGGAGCACCGGCCGAGGCTGACTTGAAGTTTGTGGTGCGGCCTGTGGTGTTTTTGAGGCTGACGGTGATGATGAGGTGATTGCCACAACCTCCTTGGTGAGGGTGAGCAGGCCTTCGGTTTCACCAGCCGGAAGCGCGCAGCCGTGAGGATATGGATGTTCTCCGAAGAACAGGAAGAACAGTTGGAGCAGCTGCGGGCGTTTCCGGAGATCACCAGACACGAGCCGATCAAGTTCTTCAGGTTGACGCAAGCGGATCTAGGCGTTCGTGGATCCGCGGCGTCGTCGTGGGCTGGCCATCACAGGTAGGGTGAAGCGCCCAAGCATCATCGCGCTCAGAAATAGGCAGAAAGAACAGTTCCACCATGCACCCTTTGGCTTGAGAGGCGAGTAAACATGTTCGGCGGAGAAAAATTTTCTTTGGTAAAACTTATGCTTGACGTAAGAAGAAATCTGCTCGATCAGATTCCGCTGGCGGGCCGTGTGCTCTTCTCTGAGCCGCCGAGGTCCGCCGCCTCATTTGCGCGGCGGGCATCTGGTGGGCTGATGGAAACAGATCACTCCGGTGCGGAGTCGATAATCAATTCTTCACTGAAGGCGAATAAGTACAATTATACTCACGATGTAATTGATCTGGAACGTATCGACCCCGGTATTGTGGGCGGGGATATACTCAATGCGGGTGAAAAAATTCTCGACCCTGTCAAATTCCGGGAACTTGACGAGCTTTTTCGAAAGCTTGACAAAATTGGAAAGGGAGACGATAGCAGCGGTTGCCGATCAAGAAGTTACATACAACGAGTGCTCCGCCACACCATGAGCATTCAGAATTTTGATCGTTCCCCCGCTCTGGTGAGTTCAAATTCCATACGAAGAGTCGTCGAGGCGGGTGGCCTGGAATTGCATGGCCTGAATCTGGGATCCGACTACTTGCAAGGCCCTAGGGGTGGGACCGGGCTCGTGGCTTGGGGGATGCACGCCACAACAAACAAGGAGCGTGCGCGCAGCTGGGCCGGAAAATCTGACGTACTGGCACACATGGTCTTGCTACCCGGCGCGAGACATTCAACATTTCAAAATCTACAGACCGAAATGGAACTGCTGAGAGAAAAACTTGCTCAGCAGGACAAGCTCGACTATCGCCATATCAATGAACGCCTCAACAATGGTGGTGACATGAAAGACTTGAGTAAAGATATAAGCGATCTCAAACAGCGGATAGAGAGCCGAGATAACGTGCTCACCGATGTCTCTGTGTATGCGACCCTGCGAGGAGATATCGATGCCTACCAGCTTGATGGGCCGGTCGATAATCTCGAACACCAAACTTTCGGGAGTGGACACGGCTTCGGGAGCGGAGATGGCTGGATCGTGCTCAATCGGTCGTGGTTGGCGGTAGTGCGATAATGTTTGGTCCCATCGACTGACCGTATTGCTCATCGCCTCGGAGATCCGGAAGATTGACGCACCGTCGGTTGCGAACGGGTTGAGGCGAAGAAGGTAGCCCTGCGACACCGCGGGATTTGATGGGCGAGGAGAACATGAGATCCGTGCGGCAGTGACTTCAGATATGGTTGAAGCCAGCTTCTGGTCGCGATATGGCGCGAGATCACCTGAGCCGGGCCGTATCTGCGATAGGTGGTCGACACGGGTTGCTTCGGCTCAGCAGCAGATGCAAGCGCTTTCGGCAAGGATGCTCCGATACTGCACACAAGGGATGCGGCCGATTTTGCGCCTACATAAGCTGTTTCGGTTGCTTGTCGGCGTTCAAAAATCCCAGGTAAGCCGGTTTCCGTTCACGTAATCGGACAGCGTCGCGTTCACGTAATTCCCCAGCGGGAAGGCGAACGCGACTGGTTGGTCCTCGCAGGAGTTGGCTGCTCCCATCCGATGAAGGTGATGGGAGCCTGTATTGGCGAGGAGAACGTTCGACGTGGTCGACATCGTCGAGATCTTGGTTCACTGGCATGCGGGTCGTTCGGAGAGCCGGATCGCGGAAAGCTCTGGGCTGGACCGCAAAACAGTGAAGAAATATGTGGACCCGGGCCCTCGCGGCCGGGCTCGCTCCGGGTGGGCCGCAGCGGTCGCCGGCGGAGTGGAACGAGTTAATGCGGAAGTGGTTTCCGCAGATCGCGGACACGAAGGTGCGTCAGATCACCTGGCCGGAGATCGAGCAGCATCGCGACTTCATCGTCGCGATGACCAAGGCCGGGGTGACCCGGCAGACGATCTGGCAGCGATTGCGTGAGAACACGGGCTGATCGCGTCGGTGTCCTCGCTCAGACGCTATATGGACGACAATCTGCCCGAGGAGTATTTGCGGGCCCAGGTGACGGTGCTGCGGCAGGACCCGCCCGCGGGTGAGGAAGCCCAGATCGATTACGGGTACCTGGGTTCGTGGACCGATCCGGCGGGCGAGAAACGCCGCCGGATCTGAGCGTTCGTGATGGTGCTGGCGACCTCGCGGTTCATGTTCGTGCGCCCGGTGCTGACCATGGATCAACGGGCGTGGATCGAGGCGCATGTGGAAGCGTTCGCGTTCTTCGGTGGCGTCCCGAAGCGTCTGGTGCAGGACAATCTGCGGACCGGGGTCGTGCGGCCGGACCAGTATGACCCGAAGATCAACCGCTCCTGTGCCGAATTGGCGCACCACTAGGGCACTCTCGTCGACCCCGCCCGCCGAGGGCAGCCCAGGACAGACCGCGATGCGGTCATAGGGTGGCGGCAAGGCCGTCATAGAAACCCTGTGTCGAATCGCGCGCCATCCGGCCACGATAGTGACACTGGAAGACGGGTACCTCGATATTCGGCATGAGCGAGCATTCGAAAGTCTCTGCCGACACAGGTGGTGTTGGCGGCTGGTGGGCAGCCAAGCGAAGATATCTCCATGGACCACGTAGTCGATCTGGACCAGGCCGCTGCCGAGATCACTTCGCGTCTCCCTGCCTGGACTGCGTCCGGGCTCCTACCCGGTCCGCTCACTTGGCGAGACGCGACCGCGCCCTGGCCTCAGCCGCTGGAGATCGAACGGGCTCTCATCACCCATCCGGACTCGGTCGGAGTGCGCATCCAGGGTACTGACGAATGGAACGTTCTGGAAATCGTCCTCTTCCGCGGTGGGTGGGCAGATCTCGATGCCCTGGCCAACGGCGAAGTCGCCACGGAATGCCCGCAGATCACCAGCCCAGAGGAGTTCGGCGCCCTGCTCGACTCTGCGATCACACGCTTCATGGACACCGGTCGGACACCTGCCGCCTGAGGACACGCGACCAGGCCGGGCAGAAGGCCCGGCCGGATCCCGCGATCATCCGCGGTGAGGCAGCTTTGCTCTCGCTGCTCTCGGTTTCGTGGTCAAAATCGGGAACTTCGAGTTCAGGCCGTGACAGCCGGAGCACAGCAGGTTGGCCCCGGCTGAGCTTAGGCGCGGAGATGTCGGTCCACTGGACCGGAACCGGGCCATGTGGCTGCAGCTGCACTGGCGTGTGCGTTGGTGTAGCCCTCACCGGTACGCTCGGCGATCAGCAGCCAGGACGACTTCGCCGCGAGGTAATGGCGGCTGGTCTGCCATGTGTCGCGTGGCAGCTGGCGGCGGAGGTGAGCTAATACCCCCGTGGTGATGCCATTGCCCCATAGGCTCTTTTGTAACATCGAGATTGCCGATGTGGCCGATGCGGCACTGATGGCTGATCAGGTGGCAGACTTTCCCGACCCGCCACACCTGCTGACCAGAGTGTCAGAGCGTGATCGAGCGGGAGTTGGTCGCGGAGCCCTCTGTAATCAGGGGTCCGTAGGGCTCGTAACGCACCACTCGCCGCACCCGCCACTGCCGCTAAGCGCGGCGCGGATTCAGCTTCGGCAGAAACTGATGCGCCGGCCGCGGCCACAAATAGCCCGCGAACCTCTCCTCACCGCAAGGGTTCTTCTCATCCCGCGCTGCATCCTCGTCCGCTATCGTCATCCCCGCCGTCCCTCGATTGCCTTTGAGCATTTGCGCCGCCCGGCACCGACAGCCTCCGGGTTCGTCTCGATACCAAGGTTCTGCGACACCCAAGATCGGCATCCGCCGCCGACGCGGAGCAGTATGTCAGCCAGTTGTCCATGGCTCACCAGCGAGCTCGCCGAACGCCACCCAGTCACAGCTGGCGAGGTGGTGCTCGTCGACGAGCGCAACGTAGCGAGTCTCTTGAATGAGCGGCCGCAACTCCCGACCCTCGTCGTTGAAAGGCGGTCTCACCAGCTCACTGCGCACTTCTACTAGGCCAGCGTCATGGCTGGACGCACTCACCAGCAGTAAGCACCCGAGTAGCACCCATAGATAGGACAGCGACCCGGCCCCTCATCAACCGACGTGGAGGGAGCCGTTTCTAGGATCGGGCCCGGCCATTGTCAGACCTGCCCGCCGCGGACCTTGGTCCGGCCGCCTATGCCGAGGCCATCCGTCGTGACCCCGCCCGGCTGGGCAGGTGATGGCTGGCCCTGATCGTGGAATGGCTCAGGTCATTGGAGACGGACTCTAGGCGACGGAGGAGGGCGAGGTGAGCGGCCGCGACGTGGCCTGGATTGCCCGCTTGCGTCATTAGGCGGTCGATGGCGTCGGCCACATGGTCGGGCTGTTCGAGAATCACCGAGTGCCCGGCGCCCTCGACCATCACGAGGTCGGAGTACTCGACGGCCGCGGCCATCGCGACCGAATGCGAGGGCGGCGTCATCAGGTCGCCGGTGCCGCACAGCACGAGCGTGGGGATTCGCGAGAGAATTGCGAGCGCGTCGGTCCGGTCGTAGACCATGAATTCGCTCAGGAAACTCGCCATTGTGACGATCGGCGTCTCGTTGCGCATCGCGTTGGCAAGCGCCAGTACCCGCGGGCTGGTCTTGCGATCGCCGTACTCGGCGGTACGGATGACGGGGGCGAAGAGTTTGCACGCCAAGAGTTTCGCCTGGTGCATCAAGCCCGGAGCGCGGCGGACGGCCGCCTGGAACGCGGAAACGGCTGGGTTACGCAGGAGCCGGCCGATGCCCGCGTCGGCGAGCCCGCTTGCGGCGGTCGCCAGGAGTGCGACGCCCACGATACGATTGCCGATCTCGTGCGGGAGCCGTGCGGCGTAGGTCAGCACGGTCATGCCGCCCATCGAGTGGCCGACGAGGACGACCGGCTCGGTGGGGGCGATCGCGTCGAGAACGTCTTGCAGGTCGCGGCTGAGCTGCTCGAGGTTGTAGGTCTTGCGGCATGCCGCGGCGGAATCACCGTGTCCGCGGTGGTCGTAGCGGACCACCCGGGCGTCCGGGTATCGGCGCAGCAGCGCGTCGCGGACGTAGGTCCAGGACTCGGTGTGCAGGCAATGGCCGTGTAGGAGAACGACCGTGAGGTCGGCGTCGCGCGGACCGCACTCGCGAACCGCGAGAGCGACACCGTCTCTGGTCGAGACCGTGACACGCCGTTCCGCTACGGTAGGAGTGGTTGTGCAGATCGACATGGACAGCTCCAGTTCGTTGGCGGGACGTGTTGCACTTTCCGCTTGTTCGCCACCGGCAACAGACTCCGAGAGTGAGGGTCGGTTCCCGAGGCGGAGCCGATGCCACCTAGCGGCCATCAGAATGGTTTTCTGGGTGGTGCTGGGAGTCCGCCTGCGCGGCCGGCTCCCTTGTCGGCCTACCCGGCGCCGTTGTCGGGGGCGGTTAGGCGGTTGGGGTTACGGTGTTGTCACCGATGTTCTGCTCGCTGCACGACAATCATCCTTATCGGATAGGTATCGGACCCACATCGGTCATTCGCACCGGCATATGCCCAAGTCGGGCTACCTATCCGGTCGGTGTGTGTTGGGTAGGATTTCTGGCTGGTGGGTTTGCGCAGTCCAGCCCCGGCGTGGCCGACTTATTTGTCGGCCTTGCCCTGCCCCCGCGTTTCGATGTGAGTACTCACTTTAATTTCAATCCCCTATCAATCCCAGCTCGAGAAAGATCAGCTATCGCTTCGCAACTGCACTCCGACACCCGAGCCGGTCAGAATGCGCATCAACCGCCCGGAACACCCAGGCCCCCGCCCAGGGCCGTGGGTGCAGATACTGCTGCCCGCCGACCGTGGCCGCGCGCGCCGCACTCTGTACATGCTCGACGGGCGCGGCGTCCCCGAGAACGCCAGTAGTTGGACGCAGCACGGACATGCGGTGGAATTCTTCGCCGACAAAGACCTCAACGTCGTGCTCACTACCGGAGGTCCGACCAACCTCTACACCGACTGGCAGCGCCGCGATCCTGTCCTGACACCCGGCCTTTACTCCGTTGTCGCCGCCCACAGCGGCTGCTACACCGTCGCATCCGGCGCCGGTCAAGCCCAAGCCCGCGCGATTGTGAAGACCTACGGCGGCGACCCGGACAACATGTTCGGCACACTCGCCGACCTCGACTGGCGCGCCCACGACGTCCTCACACACGCGCAAGCCCTGCGCGGCACCAGAATCTACCTATCCAGCGGCAGCGGTATCCCTGGCGAGCGCGACGTACCCGGCCAAGTCGAGCTTCCCGTCGCCATCACCATCGGAGGCTCCCTCGAAACCGGAGCCCACGAATGCGCTCGAGCCTTCGCCACCCGGCTCACACAACTACAGGTCCCCGCGACACTTAACCTGCGACCCGCCGGCACCCACTCCTGGCCCTACTGGACCGATGAACTCTCCCGCCCCTGGCCCACCAACACCAAAGCGCTCTGCACCCGCTGACGCAAGCTTGTCTCGCTGAAGATGTTTCCAGCGGTTTCCCTCAGCAGCCCAACCGCCACCCGCCCCACCTGCGGGGACTCATGTGGTGATCGCGTGCTCCTTGGCGTACTCAGCGAGCTGGAGATCGAATGACGGGGCGCTCGAAAGCATCCACACGTCGCCGGTGGACTTCACCACCACGATGGGGCCGGTTCCAGGTGTCATCGCGTCCTCGATGTCTCCGGTTTCGATGTATCGCAGGGTATTCCACCCGAACGTGTAGCACCAGCCGTGGTCTTCGACCGTCGAATACAGGGTCAATGCTCGCCGAGAGCCTGAGAACGATGCCAGGTATCGCGCCGCGAGTTCCCGAGCCGTCGGCTCCTCCATGCCCACCTTCTCTCAGTTGGTCCGTAACAGGCGCAGTTCGGCGTAACCATCGATATTGGCCCAGCCACCATGCTGGCCGTCCACGTAGAAGACCCGGCGCTTGCGGTTGATCACGTTGAACGTATGGGTCGCCACAAGCTTGCCATCCACATCCCGACGAATCCCGTAGATGATCCCGCGCGCCTCCGGGCCAGCGGACAACATTGTTTTCTCGATCTCGGCAAAACCCGCCACCGGCTGAAACCGGTTACGAGTGCCGACCGCCTTCAATAGGTCATCCGGCCACCGCCAATCATCCTCGGCCGACTTCGGCCGCTTGATCGCCGTGACGTACTTACCGGCCAGCCGCCGGTCGACTGCGACAGCACAAGATGCACAGTTGTGCCGAAACCCCCACTCCCCAGTGCTGAAACCCGGATTGATCCCGCGCAGTTCGGGAAAAATCTTCAAAAATTCGCGCGTACCGTCCGTGATCGGCTTACCCGCTACCGCAGCACCCGGAGCCATGTCCAACATTCCGGCACCGCCGGGGTCGACAGGGTTACGCGTGCCGACTATCGGTAAGTTGAATCGACCCGGGCCTCGAGCATCTGCATCCATCACCCGCTGAACCGTTTCGGTAATCTTCCCCTCAGAGCCATCGGTGGCTCTCTTATAGCCCTCACGTGCTGCCCTCTCGAACGACTCTGCCAGCGTACGAGAGATACTGATGATCAGCCGAGTCAACCCCGAATCGCTCATGCCGACGCGCCTCAACACTCTCCAATCCATCCCGCTAATGCCGGTTCCGGGTTCCCCACCCACTATCCGATACCGGCTGTAGGAGATATGGGCGTCGAGGTGCAGGTACTCGGTGATGGTGTTGTATGGTTCCGCCGCCGCGGCGGCTTCGCCGTGCTCGATATAGGCGTTGACTACTGCGTTCAGCCGTCCTGGGGAGGTTCGCGCCGACTTGGCGGGTGGACCGGGAGCCGCCCCGGTCCACCCCCTTGAGATTCAAGCCGGTTGACGGCCCATGTCCTAGATCGAACTTCGGGTTGTTCTCCATCGTCGGGCCAGTGTTGAAGTGGCCGGAGAGCAGGGGTGTCTCTCGTACCCCTTCGGAGTTCAAGTCGACCCAACGGCTCAAGCCGCCCTAGTACTGCAACGGCACTCGGTTCGAGTATCGTTCCGGCGTGGTCGTGGATGTTCTTGCAGTGGAGTTGGTTCGGCTGTGTACTCGGATCGGGGGCCGGTTCACCCGGTCGGAGCCGCGGGGCGGGTGTGGGAGCATGTGACCGGGCTGGTCCGGGGTTGGAGCGTAAGAACGGGTGGACGCTGGCCGAGTGGGCCGGTGAGGGGAGCTGAGATGCAGCGGTTGCTGCGACCGGGCGGACTGGGGCGTCGACAGGGTTCGTGACGATGTGGGCGGCTATGTGGCCGAGCGGCTCGGTGATCGGGATTCGGTGTTGATCGCCGATGACACGGGGTTCCTGAAGAAGGGAGTCTGTTCGGCAGTGCAGCGTCAGTATTCCGGCGCGTCCGGGGGCTTGTCCGTAAATTACTGTCGGAGTTGGTCTTTGAGGCGGTGAGGGGGGTGGCGGCGGGATGCTTGGGTATGTGTGTCCACGAAA
>NZ_JBEXME010000057.1:0-14062 GCF_040610355.1 Nocardia sp. NPDC004168
TGGCCGACCTGCGCGCGACCCTGGCGGCGGCCTACGGCCCGGACCTGGACAAGATGTTGTCGGTGTGCGCCTACCTGGTCGGTGACGAACTCACCTGAGATCCCGCGGTCGCGCTGAGCCCGCGCGTCGACGTCCTGCCACCCTTCGCGGGCGGCTAGACCGCATCTGCCACCGACATGCCCCATGTCGTCACGGGGTCCCTCCGCCCTCAACAAGCCCCCGATTCCGCGCCAGAACGCTTTCGTACGAGCTCAGCAGTGAGCGAGCAAAGTGCGGCCAGAATTCGCCAGATTAGCGCCGGTTCCGCTGCGCAGCGGAACTGATCCATGGAATGCCATCCGCAACCGATTCTGAATCTGGCGAGCACGCAACCTCCCTCTCATCACCGGCGGTCCGGTCGCACGGTTGCTGTGATTGTTTACCGGTACGTGTAGGTTTGCGGTTGGATTCGAAAATTCAACTAACTTGCGACCTGACCCGTGAGGTCGACCTATCTGATCTGGCTCCCGCTGGATCCGGGTTTCGGGAGTTCCAGGCATGCTGACCCGTAGAAGGTCATGGTGCCGACATCCTTTCCGCTATCTATGTGCCGGCAGGTGTGTGCTCGGTTTCGAGCTGGCGAGCCCGTCGCCCAGATAGCGGAGGGCGCTTGTCGATGCGGGCGTCCGAGAGGGTAATCCGAGCGCGGTGGCCGACGCGCTGGCCCCGGCGAAAAGGAACATTTTCGCGTTGGAAGCCGAACTCAACCTCGCCCGCGACGCGTGCAAATTGTTCCATACGCAAGCGCCGAATCAAAGGCCGCTCTACTCGCCGGGTGCGAGATGATCGTCAACCACAAACTTGTGGCCTCGATCATGTTCGTGCGCGGCATCTTCGGCCTGCTCGGACGCAAACAGCGCGGCCACCCGATCCTCACAGTGAGCACTCCGACGGACCTGCTGAACCGCACCCTCACCGCCGCTCCCCCAACGACGAACCGTTCCTTTGCTGGCGTCTCGCCAAGCCTCCGATTCTTTTCTTGTCAGGCGTTCCAATTCTTGCCGGACCCGAGCGAGGGCCGTACTCAATGCTAATACTCCCTCGTGTCGCACCACTTTGACGGACGTGGGCGTGTGGCCACGGTGAGATAGACGTCCTTCCAGTCGCACGAATCCCTGGCGATGGGAAGCGATGTCGAGCCAGCCGCCAGGGTTGACGATGAGAGCGTTACCCTCCGCATCCCACATTACGACGCGATACAGCTCATCGCGGCGACTTTCTCGAACGACAGCGTAGACGTCATCGGGCACTGAGTGCGGCGGCGACTCGTCAGCAAGAGTGTCAACCATGGAATGAACTATGCACGCTTTCTATGCCTACAGCATTGAAAGAAATTTACAGGATATCGGCCACCGCCAGTGGTTCCGTTCTCAAGGCCGCGCATACTGTTTGATGCTTGACCTGGCTGCTGCTGACGATGCCGGTAGGTGTGTTGCAGGATCAGGTCAGCGGCGACGAGGGTCCTCGCGGACGAGTAGTTGAAGCGGCTGAGGCTGCAGAAGTTCTTGGAGATCGGCGGTCCCGGCGACCGCTGGCATTCGTTGCCTACCCTCCCCTGAGCCAGTGCCATTCTTGCCATTCCTTTTCAGCCGAACTGGCTTACCGACCACCCTTGAACCAGGTACGCAGATGGACGGGCTTGTACGCAACACCGCAGCTCACTGAGCCGCTCGAAGGAAATCAGATCCTGGACCAACCCTGGACCAAACCCGGACATAGTCCATCGGGCGGTAGTCGCCTTCGTGGATGAGAATGGGTGCTCGCTGCGGGTCATCGGTAGTCGTCCGAACACCATCAGCGGCGGCGCTCGCGGTACAACGGCCGGTCCGGTCCGGTACGCAACGCATCGCCTACCTTCATCAGCGGCATCAGCACGACGGCGAGCATGGCAACTGATAGTTCACCGTCCCCTGCTCGCGCAGGACTCGAATATTCGACAGGGTAGATTCTTCATAAATACCGTTGCATTTTACAACTGGGAAGTATTTCACCAATCGATTGAATGCATGAGCACTGCTCGCGGGCTAAGCCTATACCGCGAACGGCGTTGAACTCACCTCATTGTCACCACGGCTGGGACGAAACAGTATTCATGATCGAATAGAATCCGCGGCGAGCCCAAGTCTCCGACTGCACAATGGCAGCGGCCCGACCCGATCGCTACAAGAGGCCTGGCCTTGCCTGTCGCGGAAAGCCCAGGGCTGGCGGCGCATGAAGCACCGAGTGGTTACCGGAGGAATCGAACGTGAAGACACTTGCAATCGCAGCCGGCATCGTTGCCGCATCCCTCACGGCACTGGCGCCTGCCGGCATCGCGGCGTCTAACGAGATCGCGATCATCAACCGCATCGCGTACGAGGGCAGGCACGGGGACCTCGATCGGTGTATCAAGGTCGGTCCGATGCACATCACCGTCGAGAACCACACTCGCAACCGAACCGCCTATATCTATGAGTCCGACAACTGCACCGGCACCGCTGCGGGCATGGTGGCACCAGGTGCCAAGGGCGCCGCCTACGGCACGACCGTCGTCTTCAAGAAGCCTTCTGGCATCGGCAGCTTCATGCGATAGAGACCTGTGCGCTGGCAGCGCCGGGCGCACTCGTGGGTGCCGGCAAGGATCGTGGCACATTGCGGCTGATGACACAGTCCTTACCGGCACCCCTCATCACCCGGCTGCTCGACGACGTCACCAACCAGCCGCGACTGGTTTCACATCGAGAGCCGTCGACAGATCCCTGGAACTTAAGATAGGGACCTCGAGCGAGGATTCCCGGCGCGGCTAATCAACCGGAACTGTGGATCCGACAGCTCCTCCTATGTCTCAAGCCTCGATGCGTAGGGACTGTCGGAACAACGGCTCTGGCTCAGTTCCGGTGGCGCTCCAACTATGTGAGCAGGATCCGATGTCGGAGTAGTTCGAAGCTGACCGCCCGTACATTTGTCGTTTGATCAGCTTGGTTTTTCGTGTTGACGCCTTCTATCGGGCCGTTGCTGTAGGGCACGGTCAGGCCGGCGACCGCAGCGTCGTGGTCCTGGTCGAGGCCGCGCAGGAAGGGTTCGAGTTCGGTCAGCCCGGCCTCGCGGACCTGCCTCATGCACCCGTCCAGGTCGCTACCGCGGCGCTCGCCCAGGATCGACGCGAACTCGCCGACGAGCCGGGCCAGGTCTGTCATCTCGGGGCAGGAGACGACGAGTTCGTTCGGATGAGCACGGCGCCCGGAGGGAAGATCGGTGGGGCGGCTCATGATCCACGAGGTCAGCCGCCGTGGCGAGGGAGTGATCCGGTCGTTCTCGGCGCGGCCCTGGTTGAGGTATTTGTGCAGCAGGTTCAGGCTGCCCGTGTAACCGAGCGCCTTGATCTGGTGGAACAGGTGCAGGACCGGAACCCCAAGTTGATCGGCGCAGCGCTGCCGCAAGTGGTCGCGGTAGAGGTCGACCGAGCAGGCCCGGTAATACGGTGGGCGTCGCAACTGGTCCGGCTCGGACGCTCGGGCGTAGCGTCTTACGGTGTTCAACGCCAGGCCGAGGCGGCGCGCGCAGTCCAACACGCCGACGCCTTGATCGAGAAGGTCGTGCACCGTATGCCACCGTTGCAGCGTGGTCGTCTCGCAGGTGAGGGTTTGCCGTTTCGGACCGGCCGCGGCCCAGCATCGGCCATGCGCGGCAACGACTTCCTCACCGATCGGGCCAGGCCGTGCCAGAGATGCCAGCGGTCACTGACCTGCAACGCGTCGGGCCGTGCGTGCCGGATCGCTTCGGCGTAGGTGGCTCATCCATCGCGGACGACGACCTCTACGCCGGGGTTGTCACGCAGCTTCGCTTCGAGCGTCTCGGACTTGCGGTCGGCCAGGACATCAATCTGTTCGTGGGTGACCGCGTCGATAACCGCAGTGCCGTCGGTTCCGGCGCGGCAGCGCGAAGTCGTCCACGCTGACGACCGGTGGAATCGGTCGGCGCGGGAGCGGAATCCGCAGCAGCACTCCCACCGCGGTATGACGAGACATCCGAACCGGCAACGCAGCCGGGACACGGACCGCGGCCCTGGCTGGCGAGTTCTCTCACGAGCGCCCGCACCTGACCGGGCAGTGCGGCGCTGGTAGCGTCGAGCAGGCCAGGAATCTGTTCACGAAAGGTCCGGCGGTACAGCGGCGTCGGGCAGACCAGCCGCCGAACCGCACCCGCCCGACCACCGGACGGCCGTCGATCGGCAGATCCGCAACTGTCCGGTGGTGGTAGCTGTGGATCTTCGCTGACGCCGCGCCGCAACGCGAGCACACCGCCGGGCCCGGCGCTGTCCTGGCTCACAACGATCCGCGAACCCTCATCGCCAACAGCATCGGTCACCAGCGCCGACAGACCCGATAAGACGAGCCCGACAACAACATTCACCACACCCACCGAGGCATCGCGCCGTCAGGCCTTCACGTCGCACCACCGGAAGTGAGCCAGAGCCGGAACAACGGCGGATTTGACCTTGGTCTGACTGGCCGACCTACCCAGGAGTTCTTCCGCTCCACCGGCGCCAGCAACCCTGTCAGTCACATACGCCCTCGCCCACCCTCTCGGCTCGCCCGCCCGAACGCCCCAGCAACGCGAGCGAACACATCAATCAGACTCGACAGCCACACTTCAAATAATTTGCGGCACAACATCTTCCAGCACCACAACAATCAACAGGTAGCGAACTACAACTGTCGCGCTAAGGAGCACGGCTGTCCCTGACCGGGCGGGATTCGGCGAACGTGCGCAACAGGGACACGGTCGAAGACATTCGACCGAGACGACCGGGCCGGTGCCGATCGAGCTGAACCGCGCCCGTGATGGCAGCTTCGAACCCCAAATCGTCCACAAACACCAGCGCCGATTGACCGGGGTGGTGCGAGATCGTGCTATCGGTGTAAGCCAGAGGGTTGATATCGGCGTTCAGACACCCGGGTCACCGATCACGGCTGCAACGATCTCGCCAATCGACTCGACCAGGAGATCGATCCGGCCGTGATCCCCATCCGAAGATTAGGTGCCAGTGGTTGCCCCGCGATTCACTCCAAAGGTGATCAATCCGCTCGGGCGCTCCTACGGTCGACAGTGCGGCCCTGGCTGCGCGGCCAGGAGCTGCTTCTGCAGACCCCGGGCTCCGCTAGCTCCGAGACGGACTCGATCCGCCTGGCGCAATGGCTGGTCTCATGGCATATCCTCCCCAAGAGGACTCGATTCTAACGGCGTATGCACCAATCACTTTCCACCGGGCACAGTTCCCGATCGTCGAATCGCTCACCCAGGACACTGTCACCAACCCGCACTCCCGACTGCTGGGCAGCGCACGGCTGCAGCCTGGAGTTCACCGAAAACCAATTCCAAGGCCGGGACGGCGTTCCTCGATCAGCCGTTCTCCTCCACGCTCGGTGTCAACATTCACCTCACTGCTCTTGCGCGGGAGCAGCCGCGCTCAGGTGCGCTGATGACATCCAGACTCCATTCGGAGGCGAGTATCTCTCCTCACCACTAGTGTCCGGAAGACCGGGGCAACCTTCTGTTTGTCGTTACAACGCCGTCGAGTCAGACTGTGAACCGAGGCCGGGCAGGTGGACACATCACGTGCAAGTCAACCGCATAGGGCGACAGACGGTTTACGAGTCAGCCCGCCCGATCTCCGGCGGCCCTACGGGGGCCAACTGGCCCCGACCATGAAACCGCTTCCACCAGAGAGGATCAAGACTCGCCCGGCAACTCCATACCAACCAGATGCTCCTGGGCCAGTCGGCGCAGCGCAGAGATCATCGTCTCGCCCAGAATTGTTCCGACAATGGCGGTCTCGGTCATCCGATCGAGGCCGGGCACCGCACGGACTAAAGCGATGTCGGTGGCGGCAATCGCTTCCTCCGCACATGCGTAGTCGTCCATCGCAGCGACTACGTTGCAGTGTCCGAGCACGCGTAGCACTGCGCAGACGTCCATAAGGATGCTGCGGCCCGCGCTGTTCTTCTCGATCCGCCAGCCGCGCCGGTCCAGCAGCGCCGCGACATCCGCAATGGCCGCTGCACGCTGAGGTCCGCCGACAAGTGACCGCCGCACTCCCAGGGCCTGATGCACACGAACGAGTGCGTCCCAGGCGGGCCGGCCGTCGCCGAGCACCATGAGCAGTTCCTTGGCTGCCTCGATGGAGACATTACCGACGTCGACCAGCACCCGGATAAGTCGCAGCCTGCCAACGTGGGCGTCAGTGTATTCCGTTTGGTTGCGATAAGTCCGCACGCCGGGAGGGAGTAAGCCCTCACGCACGTAGTACTTGATCGTAGTGGGCGGAACACCGCCGGCGCGGCTGAGTTCGCCAATCCGCATCGGGGCTCCTCAAGCTTAGTTTCGGCTACGGTCGTTCAACGGTCGCTGCATCAGAAAATTTGCGCCACACCCTCTTAACCGCGATCATGTTTACGAGATAATGTAGTTACATAAGCGGCGTGGAGCTCGATACTTCAAACCGATGGATGCATTGTTTACCAAGATACCCAGTGCATACTAGTGTCCCATTCTGTCATGGAACCACATATGACGATGCAGATGCCGACACTCCAAAAAGCGTTTTCGCTAGACAGCGGAAATCCTGAATCTGAACAGTTATACTCTTAAATAGTCGGATCGATATTTACCCGGATCAAAGCCAACAACGGGTGGTGGCCGCTTTTCATTAGAGCAAACGGGGCCAGTTGGGCGATTGCCATCGCCGATTTTCCTTACACAGACACCGCGCCCCAGCATCCGCTAAAGGAACTCAAGCACGCGTAAGCAGCCGCAATGTATGTCATTCATGAAACATGCGAAGATCATCGAGGATCTCTCTTGCCCAAGACACCGGCACAGCATCCGGCCCAGCAACGCTCATCGCACTCATGACTGCAAGTAACATTCCGGTGGCGAGGAACCGATTTGCTTCTGATTTCGACGCCCCAGTCAACTCCAACGTCAACTGATAAATCCCGCCGAATCTAACTCTCGCCTGTTCCCCAATCTCTGTATTCGCGCTCGCAGCGAATCCATGGAGCAGCAACTGCGGCAGTTCTCGCTCAGCGAGGAACACCGAGTAACCGTCGGCAAGGGCGGCGAGGGCTTCATGAATATTGGCATCAGGGGCGGCGGCGGCGCGAGCGCAGTTGAATATACCTTCGATTCGGTCGAAGGCACGATGCAAAGCCGCACGAAAAAGGTTCTGTTTGGTACCGAACAGGCGGATCACGTACGGCTGCGAGACTCCCGCGCGCCGAGCGATCTCATCGGTCCCAGTAGCGGCATAGCCGGATTCAGCGAATGCAGTAACCGCCGCGCGCAGAACCTGCTCGCCGCGCTCAGTTGCCGTCATCCTCGTCTTGATAACCATTTTGCTTCATTTCTCAACAGCCTGTGCCACTGACATAACTATCAGATGATCGACGTTAGTTCAATAACCCCCGATGCAAATCAGATGCCGATTTCCACATCCGTGATCGGGTAAGCGACGCAGGAGTGCGTGTAGCCGAATCTGGTGTCGGACAAGCGCAATTTAGCCTCGTCCGCAGTGAAAACTTCACCCTTGACAATCCGGATACGGCAGAGGCTGCACTCGCCGGAGCGGCAAGCTGCTTCTGGCCGAATTTGATTGTCCTCCAGAGCGTCCAGCAGCGGTCGATTGCGCAGAGTCTGGAATGAAGTCCCGGCGACAGTCACAGTGACCGTCTCGGTCGGGTCGACAGCTGAAGGCCAGTTCGGTTGAACAGTGGGGTCCCCAGGTGCGCCGTTGGCCTCGAAACGAATTCGCTTACGCGGATGAGCGAGAAGCTTCAGTTGCTCTAGAACGTAGGGATACATGGCTTGCGGTCCACACACGTAGACCATGCGTTTATCGAGGTCACCCACGAGAGATTCGATTGTTTCGGCAGTCATGAACCCGGAGGTACCGGTCCAACCAGCCTCGGGTTCAGCGATCACGTGATCGACGGTAATACGTGCATCTTTAGCGGCGACCTCATCCAACTCGGCGCGGAAGATGACGTCAGCAGCGCGGCGGGAACCATAAATAAGGTGGAAGCTTCTGTCAAGATTGCGATCGACGATC
The DNA here is from genome assembly GCF_040610355.1 of Nocardia sp. NPDC004168. Taxonomy (NCBI): domain Bacteria; kingdom Bacillati; phylum Actinomycetota; class Actinomycetes; order Mycobacteriales; family Nocardiaceae; genus Nocardia; species Nocardia sp. NPDC004168. The sequence continues at coordinate 8,129 of NZ_JBEXME010000057.1, forward strand.
TCGCGGATCATGCTCATCGCCGGAGCGACACCAGAGCCACCCGCCAAGAACACGACATCCGCACCATGAAAAAGCGGATTGTAATGAAAGGTTCCCATCGGCCCAGTCGTGTCGAGCGATTGTCCGACTCTGACGTTATCGAGCAACCAGTTACTGATCCGCCCACTCGGCACGCGACGAAGTGTCAAGTCATAGTAATTCTGCTGCGCTGGGCTTGAGGATATCGCATAGGGTCGACTTGTACCGTCGGCGAACACGTTGATATATTGACCCGCTAGAAACGGCGGAACACCCATCTCGTCCGACATGACGAGCCGGAACGTCTTTGCGGTCAGCGTCTCATTGATGACCTCAGAAACGGATAGCCGGAGCCGCTTCGGGTGATAAGTATTGATTATGGTCCGCGTTTCCGCACCGTGATCTCGGGTGTCGCGCGTGCGTGCGTCTATTTCGTCGAGAATTTCACGTGCACCAGCAAATCGGTGTGCGATAGGGTGTACCATTTTTTTCCTTTCACGCGCTCTTCATACACAGCAAATTTTGGGCGACACGCGCACCAGCGGCGAGCGTAGGTTGGAATCCGCCGATCCCTGTCCAGGCACCGACCAGATGCAGTCCGGGAATATGACTTTCTCGTTCATTGTCCCGAAACAGCCAACCATCAGTTCTGTCCTGCTCGTAACCATAGATGCTGCCACCTGGATGACCCAGATACCTCATCACAGTGAGTGGAGTAGCGACGTCTATCTCTTCTATAGAATCTCGTATTCCGGGCGTGATGTATTCGCACATGTTCAGCAGCGTCTCTGCATAGGCGAATTTTACTCTGGAATATTCGTCAGGTCGCACCTTATTCCACGCGTCGGCATAATGGAGAGACATCAAGCTAATGTGAGTGGCACCAGCAGGGGAAAACCCGATCGGCGCTACATCATAGGAAGACACAGCCACGCCACGGGCCGGCTTAAACGATCGGGCTGCGGCGAAAGTGCGATCATCATCGGTGTCCAAGTTCACAAAGTTAGTACTCGTAGTAAATCCAAGTTCCGCAGGTGTGGTATCCAGACCCATATGCAATACAAAAGCCGAGACGCCCACCAGTCGGGTCGATAAATCATCTCGAACCGCCGTGGGCATGTCGTAGTTCTCTACCATCCCATAAGTTGTCGGTAGCGAAGCATTCGAAATGACATCCGAGGCAGTCACTTCGTTGCCGTCTTCTAGTCGTACACCATGCACACCTTTTTCGCTGGCGAGGATAGCTGTCACTTCAGTATTGAATAAGACCGTGCCGCCAGCCTGTATAAATACGTCTAATATGGCGGTAGACATTGCCTGAGATCCGCCTCGTATGTGCCATGGTTTAAATTCGAAGTAGGCGAAAAGCATTATAGCGAAATCTTGGAAACACAGCTTCGATGGCGGCTGCCCAAGATAGCCCCAATAAATTCCAAGCGCGAATTTTAGGAGTTCGTCTACGAAGTACTCATCTAGAACATCTTTCAACGGCCGCAAGCCATAGGCGAACAGCACTGGTTCGATCTTTTCAGCATGCATGCCACGCATAGCGGCGAGCTGCCAGAATGTCACCTTCTTTACCAGTTCGAAGAACTGCTGCAGTCGAGTGCGGTTGCCAGGAAAACGGGCTTCGAGCACTTCGACGGCAGCGCCCCAGTCGGCAGGCAAGGTCACATCCAGCCGCCCCGGAATAATCGCCCGGTACAACTCCTGTTCCTGTACAAATTCAACCCGGTCGACGATGCCGAGTTCGGTGAATAGCCCTTCCCTCAGAGACGCCGGCTGGCCCTGCACACCCACACCAGACAGTTGGTGCAAAGCTACTTCGAACTCGAATCGACCTCGGCGGAAGGATGTTCCGCAGCCGCCAGGAACGTTATGTCTCTCCAGCAGAAGCGTTCGGGTGCCCGCTCGTTGCAGAGTGGCCGCAGCCGTCAGTCCCGCGTTTCCCGCACCGATGACAATGACGTCATAGTCGCTCATGGTACGAGCACCACATGCCGAAGTTGCGAGCCGGGCTGCGCTACGACGTGTCCGAGCGGGAGCTCCACGCGGCTCGCCAGCGCCCAGTCGATCAACGATGGGCGAATCACGACCGTAGGGTCGTCCGTCCTGCGCGCCTCGTCGATGTACCGAAGGTCGCACCAATACGGCTGATTGTCACTGACCACGGCTCCGAAGGCTCGACCAACTGCGTTGATGGCAGCTGCGGTATGAACCTCCATCGGCCGAGGCTTGAACGCCACTAGGTCGATGGGAGCAAGCCGGTCCCCCAGTGACAGTTCGCGTGTCACTGGATCCAGCGTCTCAACAGTGTGCATGCCAGCCCCTCACATAGTAAATTATTTGTGTATTGGGACTGAAGCGTAGCCACGTATATGGCACTACGTCCAGAGAGGATAGGTCAAAAAACTTCATACCTCCACGAGCATTGAGACGGTTGACGGCGCGCAACCCGTGTGGCCGTCCACATACTCGTAAGGATCATTCGCAATCTCTCGGCTACTGATGCGGCGAACACACCTATGCGCGCATGCTCGTTTGGTGCCAGGCATGCTGTTCGGGTGACGAGGGGTCACCCGAACAGCCCACCTCCCGTACTAGTGTTCCGCGCCTGAAATCCGTTCGATATATCTGGCGAGGGAGTCCAGGATCTCTTCGGCCGTCTTCTTCCAGACGAACGGACGGGGGTTGGCGTTCCAGTGTGCGATCCAGTCCATGACGTCTTTCTCCAGTGCCGCAACACTTTTGTGAACACCACGTCGGGTGACCTGATCGGTGAGGTAGCCGAACCAGCGTTCGACCTGGTTGAGCCATGACGATCCGGTCGGCGTGAAGTGCACGTGGAACCGAGGGTAACGTGCGAGCCATTCGTTGACGATCGGGGTCTTGTGGGTCGCTAGGTTGTCGCAGACCAGATGAACGGCCAATTCGGCGGGTACCGCCTTGTCGATCGAGACCAGGAACTTTCTGAACTCCGCGGCACGATGGCGGCGGTGCAATTCCCCGATCACGGTGCCATCGGCGATGTTGAACGCCGCGAACAGGCTCGTGGTGCCGTGGCGAGCGTAGTCGTGGGTGCGACGCTCGGGCATGCCCGGCATCATCGGCAACACCGGTTGTGAACGATCCAAGGCCTGCACCTGCGATTTCTCGTCCACGCACAGGACAACGGCTCGCTCCGGCGGATTGTGGTACGGGCCGACCACATCCACTACTTTCTCCACGAACAGCGGGTCGGCCGACAGTTTGAATCCATCGACCAGGTGCGGTTTCAGATCGAACCGCCGCCAGATCCGCCCGATCGTCGATTTCGACAACCCGGTCCGCTCGGCCATCGACGCCCGCGGCCAATGCGTGGCATCCCGCGGGTGCGCTCCAACGTCCACGCCACCACCTGCTCCACCCGATCCAGCAGTATCGACGTTGGCCGACCTGGACGTGGCTCATCGGCCAGACCGGCTAGACCGTGCTCGATGAACCGGCGCCGCCACTTCGCCACAGTCATCGGCGTGACACCTACCGCAGCCGCGACATGCGCGTTCGCCGCACCCGGCTCCGCGCACGCCAGCACGATCCGGCACCGCAACGCATACGCCTGCGTCGACGTCGCCGCCCGCGCACCCCGAACCAGCTCCCGCCGCTGCGCCTCGGTCACCACCAAATCCGGCCCTGACCTCGGCCGCCCCGTCCTTGCCACCGCCGAATCCTACGATCAACGAACGGATTTCAGGCGCGGAACACTAGGTTGTGTCTTCGATGATCAGGGCCAGGACGACTCCGGCGCGGTAGGTGATGGCCAACTTGTCATAGCGGGTGGCCACCGCACGCCAGTGCTTGGCCTTGTTGAAGGCACGTTCGATGACGTTGCGCCGCTTGTAGGTCTCCCGATCGAAATCAGGCCGCCCACCGCGGCGACCTCTGCGTTTGCGGTTGGCGATATGGTCGGATCGTTCGGGAATGCCGGTGCGGATACGTTTGCGCCGCAACAAGGCGCGGTTGGCGGCCGAGGAGTACGCCTACTTAGCTGGTAACGACCAGCTTTCGGTAGCGTTCGACGCCTGCGTCAATCCTGGCCTGTGAGGCCGTGCGGGAGCGGTGTCCGGGAGTGATCGTTCGGCAGTTCGGCCGCGGCGAACGACGCATGGAATACGCCTGGGGCCAGACCCCTTTGACAAGACGTAGCGCGTCGTCGCGGCCGGACCGCCACTCCCGACTTGTTTGTCCGGCGACTCCTGCCACACCTCCGGTCCGGTGAGGCCTCGTGCAAGACCGCGAGCGTCGGCGGCAAATCCGGAAGTGGCTGGGCAGCTGATTCCACTGTTGTCCAGCCATTTTCGGGCGTTTCATTGATCGTGGTCCGAGCCCGTCCGCACGAACGAACACCTCGAAGACTGCGAGCTGCGAGCTCTCAAGGAGATCGGTGTCGTGCGGGTGCGCTGGGAGCGCGAACAACTCATCGGAGGCCAGCCCATCGAGGCTCGTAAGTAGGGCGTCGCGCGTTCCTGCTGGGTCTTGTGACCTGCGGAAACAACCGAAGAACTGGAGGACGGATGAGCCGCTACTGCGGGATCGATTGGGCCGAAGGCCATCACGACATCGCCATCGTCGACCAGAACGGCACCCTGGTGTCGAAAAGACGGATCACCGATGATCCGGCCGGCTTCACCGCCCTCACCCAGCTGCTCACCGATGCCGGCGATACCGCCGAGGACCCGATCCCCGTCGCGATCGAAACCCCACGCGGGTTGATGGTCGCCGCGATCCGCGCCACTGGCCGAGCGGTCTATGCGATCAACCCGATGGCCGTAGCCCGTTACCGCGAACGCCACACGATGGCACGCGCCAAGTCCGATCATGCTGACGCGATGACCTTGGCCAATATTCTGCGCGTCGATGCGCACATGCACCGCCCGATCCCCGCGGACAGCGAACTTGCCCAGGCCATCGCGGTCCTGGCCCGCGCTCAGCAGGACGCCGTGTGGCGGCGCACCAAGGCCAGCAACGAACTGCGCTCGCTGCTGCGCGAGTACCACCCGATGTTTCTGGCCACCTTCGCTGACAAGTCCGCCACCAACCTCGCTAAACCCGAGGTCCGCGCCATCCTGGCCATCGCGCCGACCCCTGCCGCGGCGGCGAAACTGATCCGGGTCCGCGTCGCGGCCGCGCTGCGCCGGGCCGGACGCCAACGCGGCATCGACGCCTTGGCCGACGAGATCGTGGCCAAGCTGCGCCGTCCCGGCCTGCGCCAACCAGACCTGGTCGAACAGGCCATGGGCCGCCAGGTCCTCGCCCTACTCGCCACACTCGACGCCGCCTGCACCGGCGCCGACGACCTCGAGCAAGCCGTCGCCGAGAAGTTTCGCACACACCCCGATCACGCAATAATCACCAGTTTCCCCGGCCTGGCCGACCTCACCGGCGCCCGCGTCCTCGCCGAAGTCGGCGACGACCGCAACAGATTCGCCGACGCCCGCGCGTTGAAGGCCTACGCCGGAACCGCACCCGTTACCCGCGCGTCCGGGCGCAGCATTTCGATCACCTTCCGCCGGATCAAGAACGACCGGCTGGCTGCCGTCGGCTGGGTCTGGGGATTCGCCGTCGGCAGCAACCCCGGCCCAGCCCGAGACCACTACCTCAACCGCCGCGCCCACGGAGACCGCCACTCCGCCGCCCTGCGCCACCTCGTGAACAAGATGCTCGGCCAGCTCTACTACTGCCTCCAGAACCGGCGGGAATTCGACCCGCTCAAAGTCTTCGGACAGTCCGGTACACACGCCCCGCAACCCGCCGCAGCTTGACATTTAAAACCATCGGAGGTCTAGTGCCTCGTCCAAGTAGGTTGCCTCGGTAACCGGGTGTCGGGTTGATCGTGGACCTGTTGCCGGTGATGCTGCCGGTGGAGGTGGTGCCGGT
>NZ_JBEXME010000058.1:0-13904 GCF_040610355.1 Nocardia sp. NPDC004168
CCAACCCACGCCCACCTTCGCCACGCGCATGTGAACAGGCGAGTACCAACCCCACCCCAGCAGAACCAGACCCCGCGACAAACACACAAAAATATATCTCCGGCAGCCCGGTATCGATCGCTGCACGGCTCCCCCTGCTCAAGATCCTGATGCGAGGGCACCTTCAGATCTAGCGTGACCCGAATCGGCGTGCGAATTTTCGGCTTCACCTTCACGGTACGCTTCCCTTCGGTGGTCGCGTCGCTGCAAGCGGTCGTTCTCTTGGGCCACTTACCCGGCTGAGCTGCGGCCAACCTCTCGCTCACTGTGCAGACTGTCGGCGGAACGTGAAATTGTTCACTGCGTGGCAGGCGGGTTTACCGTGAATTCGAGCGATCGTCCAACATTGAGCGAGTTTTACATCGCCACAGCGCTTTCGAATACTTCGCTCGGGGTACGCCAGCCGAGGATCTTGCTGGGTCGGGTGTTCAGTGACCCTCAAGCGCACGGAGTTCCTCGGTTGCGTAGCCGGACAGATCGGCGCCCTTCGGGAACTGCTGGCGCAGTCGTCCGTTCATGTTCTCGTTGGTTCCCCGGCATCCACAGAGACGCCGGTGGGGCCGAAGTATTTGTGGGCGACCAGCTCGGCAAGTAGGTCGTGACGAGCCATTTCCGATCTCTGGTCCAACGCCAGCGTCAAAATACCCGCTCGGGAATCGCGCTGATCGCGCAGGTAGCTGCTTCGGCGAACGCTGCGGCACTGTGGCCGTTCGGCGGATGTGTCAGACATCCCAGGAGCTTGGATGTCCAGGGGAGTCAGGCTGCGAGGTGTTGGTAGCGGTGTGACCAGGCTGCTGATTGGTTGTAAGGGTTTTGGTTTTCAGGCAGCCGTGCAGGATTCCGACGAGGCGGTTGCCGAGCTGGTGTAGGAGCGGCGTTGTGGCTGATCTCGCGGGCTCGTTGCTCGTTGTAGTAGGGCCGGGCCCCCTTGTTGTGCAGGATCGCCGCGCCGGCTTGCATGTGCAGGGCATCGACGAGCCGGTCGTTATGGATGAACCGAGCGTGGACGGTCTTGGTCTTGCCGGACTGGCGGGTGATCGGGGCGGTGCCGGCGTAGTTCTTGCGAGATTTGGCGTCGGCGTAGCGGCCCTCGGCGTCGCCGAATTCTGCGAGCACCCGGGCGCCGGTGATCACGCCCATACCGGGTTGGCTGAAGCGTCCGGGTGCCGGCCAAAACACGCATCGACCTCGCTTTCGAGGATCTTGATCTGCTCGTTGAGGGTGGCCAGGACCGAGACGGCGGCGCGGACCGACGCCGCGTAGGCGCCGGCCACAAGGTCGGCCTGACCCAGGTACTCGGCGCGCAGCGCCGCTTGGATCGACGCGGCCTTCGCGGGCACGTGGTGGCGTTGTGCCCGTTGGAGTGCGGCAGTGATCTGCCTTATCGTCAGCCCGGCCGCTGTGGCGGGGTCGGGGGCCTTGGCCAGCAGTTCGAGGGTGTCGGCACCGGCGAGCCCGAGCGGTTTGTATGCCTCGAGCGCGGCAGGGAAGTATTCGCGCAATGCTGTGCGCAGCCGCAGCATGTGACGGGTGCGTTCCCAGATCAGCGTCTGATGGGCGCGGGCGGCGACCTTCACCGCTTCGGCCTCGTCGGAGTCGGCCGCGACTTGGCGCAGCTGGTGGCGGCGGGTGCGCAGCATGTCGGCCAGGGTCCGCGCGTCGGCCTTGTCGTCCTTGGCTCCCGACAGTGACATCAGTTCCCTGTGTCCGCAGTCTGTTTCGGGTTGACCCCGTAGACCTGGTAGCCGGCCGCGACCAGCGCTCGCACCCAGGGACCGCGGTCGGTCTCGATGCATACCAGCACTTGCTCGGGATCGGAATCCTCCGGCAGGAACCTGGCGATCAGTTCATGCAAGCGGGCCATGCCCTCGATGCCCTCGGGCAGTCTGGCCGCCTTCAGCATGCGGCCTTGTTCATCCTGTATCTCCACGTCGTGGTGGTCTTCAGCCCAGTCGTCTCCGACGAATAGCCCTTACGCTCCTGAATCTGCCGTGTTCGGTTGTCAGCAGCCGACGGGAGACTCAGCGCCCTAATGGACCAGTACTCACGCCAAACCTGTTGACGGGCAGAACATCCTATAAGTTGTTCCGCTCCCGGCCACCGGCAGGGGCACGGTCTGACACCAGAACTTGACAGTTCAGGCGGCGGGAGTGCTCACCTGTCGGGGCTACCGGCACCAAGCCTGCCCTACAGGCTGACCCGATAGCTCCCATTAGGCGGACGAGGCGACTGTGCCGGTCGACCATGGTGCCGATGGCCGAGCGGCTGCTGCGCCTCACAATGCAAGCCGCGCAAGCTCCGCAGTCTGCGCCAGGGATCCGCCCGGCGTGGACAGCCATCATCGCCACTCACCGGCCAGGAACTGTTGATCGCGATGTTCGTTCCCGCGCCCTGAGTCCGTGAGGTACCACAGCAACTGGCGCATATACGAGTCCTTGTGGAGACTCGGGATCACGGCATTACCCGTCCAAATCGGCGGCGACCCACTCGTTGCCCACGTCCAGGCCCTACCCGGTGATTGACACCGTCGGCGTCTTCCCGGTTACTCACCGCGCCAACGCATTCAACTGCGGCGACGCCTGATCGGGACCTTGAACGCCAGGCTGACTGCAAAAGCTAGATCGATTCGCGCCACCCCCGGATTCCGCGCTACTGCTACTCGCATCCCGGCGCGGCCGGAATGATTAGCTGGCGGATGACTGTTGACGCCACCATCGTGCGGGCACATCGGCACGTCGCAGAGACGCCTTACGACGGCTATCTACAGGTTGAGCCTCACGCCGGGATCGATGCCAAGCGGCGCGATCACGTGCTTGGCGGTTCCGGGCGGGATGGACCACCAAGATCTATCTGGCGCGCGAGCAGGGGAGGCAAGGTGCTGTCGCTACCGTTGACCGCAGGTCACCGGGCGGACTGCCCGCAGTTCACCACGGGGCCCGCGGTGATCTCGGTGCCCGCCAAGGCACCGGTCGCCCGCGGTCCCGTCCGGACGACGCGCTCGCGGACAAGGCAAACAGCTCGCGCGCCAGCCGCTCCTTTCTGCGCCGATTAGCAATCATCGCGACGATCCCGATCAAAGCGGGTCTAATCGCCAATCGGCGTAAGAAGGGTTCTGCCAGCGGACGACTACGGACTTGCGAGATTTAGCGATACAAACAGCGTCACCCGGTCGAGTGCGGGATCGGCTAGGTGAAGGAAAACCGGGCCGTGGAGACTCGGTTCGATAAACTCGCTGTTCGCTACCAAGCCGGTCCTGCACACCGCTGCCACCAACCAATGACTACGACACGGCTGAGGGCGCAGCATATTGCGGGTGTCGCAAGTTCTCTGTATCGGCGCCGGTATGACTGGGCCAAGGCATGCTGGCAAATCAGCCGTTCGCACCGTCTCGTGAGTCCGGGCGCTGGTCCTCTTCCTCGTCGAATACCACCAGATGCGCTTCGTCGTTCCGATACGGCCGGAAATATCGCCAGTATTCCTGCCTGAACGAAGTCGCCGGGAAAGCACTCAGCGTGAGCCCACCCGACATCAGCACCTGCAGCCCGCCGTACCGATCGACGTGCACCTCCTCCACGAGTGTTTTCACATCCGAATTCAGCCGAGCGCAAATCATCTGCGCCTGCGCGTCGAAGAGATTGACGCCCTGGCGATCCCAATCGAACTCGGCGTCTCCGGCCAATGGATCGGTGGCCGGGGAGTACATGTCATGGGCACCGAGAATCGTGCCGCTCGCATCATCGAGCCGAAACGGGCACTGCAGATGCAGCGCATGCTCATAGACCTCCCGAACTTCCCCCCGCCAGGTGGTTACGCACCGGTTGTCGCCGAACCCAAGCCAGGCCAGATCACACGCTCGGCCGATCGTACGGAACGGTGACCCAACAAGGGCTCCACGCAATCTAACCTCGATCGAATCGTCCACAGCCCCTTGTCTGTTCATGTCCACAGGCACCTCGACCAACGGAACCAGAACCTCGGTGCCAACGCATCCTCAAGTACCACGGCACCTCCTGCGCCACTACTGCATTTATGTGCGAATATTTTCACACTGGCTTGCCAAACGCCACCGCTACCAGAAGGTCGTCGAGCAGGTTCACGCAAGCATCGCTTTTCTCCAATATCGTACCTGACCAGCAGCCACATAAGACCGCAGTAGGTTTCCGGCGTATTGCGGTCCCAGCCCGTCCCGCGGGGGAACCCGCCGGTCACACTTGTCAGTTTCAGTGCCCTGGACTAGGGATTTTCCTTTAGAGGGCGTCTGAGAACTCAGGTTGAAGGTGGGGGGTCCCATGCACCCGTGGTAGTGAAGCGTGCCAGGGCTGCGGCCGGTTTCGTTAAGTCCCAGCCTTTGGCGTCGATCCAATTATCGTTGTAGAAGGTATCGGTGTAAGGCTGGCCCGAATCGCCTTGCACGATAACGACAGTCCCGGTTCGTTCTTGCTCGCGCATACGGTCGATCAGATGTAGCGCTCCGAAAAGACAAGCACCGGTGGACGGCCCGGCGGCGCGGCCGGTGGTTGCCTGTAGGTGCCTCATGGCCGCGACGCTGGCTGCGTCGGCGACGGGAATGACCAAATCGATCACGTCGTAGTCGAATGCGGGTTCGATTCGGGGGCGACCGATGCCCTCGATCATCGAGGGCATTCCGGTGGCGTAGTCGGGGCAGTCGCTGGCCCAGCCGGGGAAATATGCCGAATTCTGTGGGTCCACGACCGCCAGCTGTGTGGCATACCCGTGTGCACGCAGGTAGCGGCCGATGGCGCGGGAAGTGGCTCCGGTGCCGACACCGGTCACGATCCACGCGGGGGCGGAGTGCCCGATCCGGTGGCAATCGCTCAGGATCTCCGCAGCAAGGGCCTGCTCGTCGTGGTCTACCGCGTCGCCGAGGGTGTTCAAATGGTCGATGTAGTAGCCGCCAGTCTCCTTCGCCAGCTCGGCGGCTTTGTCGTACACAGCCAGCGGGGGTTCGACCGGATGCCAGCGCCCGCCTTGTTCCAGTATCCGGTCCAGCTTCGCCGCTGCGGTGCGGCGCGGCACCACCGCAGTGAACGGTAGTTCGAGCAGCCGCGCGAAATGGGCTTCGGCCACAGCCAGATTCCCACTGGTCGCATCTACCAGCATCATCCCTTCACTGATCCGCCCGCGCCGCAGAGCGTCGGCGAGCAGACTGCGCGCGAGACCATATTTCAGGCTGCCCGTAGGCCGCTGCGACTCGTCCTTGACGAACAGTGTTACCCTTGAGTCCCCGGGAAGCGGGCACGGGTAGAGCGGTGTGGGCTCGTCGGCCGAGCGAGTGTTGGACAAGACCGCCAGCGCAGAGCGTGCCCACTGGCTCGGAGCCGGTGTCACATCGAAATCCTTCGCCTCGCCAGCCACTACCGCAGTGTAGGTGACGTTCGGCATCGTTCGTGAGCGCATCCGGATCAGCACCAGGTCGCTGGTCGGGGCGTGATGCCGGGAGGACTCCCAGTACGACTGAGGTTTCCACACAATATGTCGTCACCGAGAGTTCCTGTGCCAGTGTCGCTTACCTACTCGTGTTCGTCGCGCTCGGGCCACGGCGAGCCGCCGGAGTGCCCGTTCTAACCGTCCTCATCGTTGAGTGACCTCGAATGGGCGATCCTAGAGCCGCTGCTGCTGCGGCCGGGCAATACCACAGGTCGCGGCAGCCGTCCGGAGAAATGGCGGCACCGGCTGGTGCTGGACACGATCTTCTACTTGGTGCCCGGTGGCATCGCCTGGGCGCGGCTGCTGTGAGATCTTTGTCGGCGAGAAAACTCCACTGCAAAACCGAGTGGTGCGGCTGCGCCGCTTCGGGGCCACCGCACCCGGTCGAGGTTCACTCGCGCTGGGAGGCAGACATCGACCGGTAGGCCGCCGTGATGACGAAGATCAACGTGCCGATCATCACGACCGTAATCACGGCGTTCACGACGTCGGGCACCTTGCTTCCGATGAGGTACTGCTTAGTCAGGTTTGGCGATAATCAGTGCGATGTAGCCCCACGGCGGGGCTACCGGCCGTCGTTCGCCTGCTCTCGGCCGCATGCTCTCCTCGTGTGGTGCGCGGACACACTATCAACGCACAGTTCGTTGATCTCGGTAGCGCCGTCGGCGATGGCGCGGGAAGTTGTTCGACAACATCTGCCGGGGCCACGACCAGCCCATTGGTCGGTTGCGACGATCCTTCCACCTCTCCGGCGATGTCGTCGACGAACGATTTCCAGGGATCCTCGCCGATTCGATCCCCGGTCCGGGTTCGGGAAACCCCTACCACTCTCACGACGTGGCCCACCACCACCACCGTCGTCCGAGCAGTGCAGCAATGGCGTTCGATTTGTGCCTGTTATTGAATTGGGCCAACCGAGGCCCCGACCTGTCGGCTCACGCGACGTTCCGGCCTCGGCGACTCGGCCGGAGTTTCGGGCATGCCTTCTTCTCCATCCTCTCTATCGCATCAATCATTTTGCCAAAGTTTTTCTATGCAAATAGTCGATATCATGCATCATGAACCAGGCGTGGCCCAAAAAATCGGACTGATTCTTTCTATATCCTGTCAGAGGCCGAGCCTTCAGGAGATCGCCGCTGCGAGTAAGCGCCCATGAAGGGGGTTCGCACCAGGAGTGCCGGACGTTGAAACATGCTGTTCCAGTCAAGAATCGAGCTTCAGTGCATCACCGTCCATATTTGAGACAAGCTAATGTGTGATTTCCGAGGTGTAGTAAATCAGAATGGAGAAAATTCACCGATGGGTACTTCCGCCTCAACTCCCCGCGCTGATGAGCACGAGCGCCGTGTCAGCACAGGCTGGCTGGCATCGCCTGCATCTTGATCGGCACTGCCATAATTTGTGAAGTCGCCCTGCCTGGGCTGCGGACCCTGCGCACCCCACACCGAGTGGTATACGTCTCCTCCTCGCAGCAGCCCGCCGACAGAACTGCCGCACACGCAGCCATCCCAGTCGGCAGTCACCGGCTCCGGCTTGTGTAGCGGCGTCGGAATAGAGTTCGCATTGCCCGCTTTTCTGCAGTGCAGTCCCGCGAGTCGGCGGCGACCAACGGCCCGGAACCAGTCGGTTTGATGGATTGGATGCGACAGTGCGGATCGTTCGGCGCACTGATTGCGCCAGTGGGCGTAAGACTCGGCACTGCCAGGACTACCTACCCAACGTTGTTTCGTGCGGCGCGAGCGGTCGGAGTCGTCGCGCCTATTCCCAATGTTGACTGTCGAGGAAGCGACATCTCGCTCGGAAATCGAGTATTGTCTCATTTGAATTTATCAAAATTGCGACAGGCGCCAAGGTTCGCTCGGATTATAGTTTGGCGGGTAATTGAACAACGATGTCCTAAAAGCCGCGATGGAAACCGCTAGGCGATTGTCGCACACCGTCGATTCGGCGGCGTCAGAATTTGCGGCATGGTTGCGCGCAGTTTCCGAAAATAATCTACGTATTACCGCTAGTGCGTTCGATTCTGCAGACATAAGGGAGGCGGCGCAGGTTAAGGCCGCGATACCTGAGTTGCGGCACCCGAGTAGCCTGGAACGTTGGCGCGCATTGGCGGCAGTCGCCGAGGCGGGAGTGTCAACACCGTCTATCTTCAACTCGCCCCTTCTGGACGAAATGGGTAATGTTACTTTGCATATTTCTCTTGAAAATCTTCACCCGGGCTCACGCTCGATTAAGGAACGTGCAGCCGGAGTTGTCGTAGGTAATATGTCCGATCTTGCGCCCGGGGTCCCGATCCGAATTGCCTCGTCGGGAAATCATGCAATCGCCTATGCCGAAGCTTGTCGGCGCCGCCGTATTCCGATGACTGCTGTAGTTCCCGAGAATACTACCGCGATGAAGGTTGCTAAACTTGAGGAACGCGGAGCTATTGTTGTCCGGCATGGGGCCAACTACGACGAAGCTTATTCATATGCCAAACAAATCACACAAGATCAAGGCGGGGTCTTCATGGATCTTTCCGCACCCGACTCAGTAGCTGCCCTGGGTACAGCGGTGCATGACATGCTCAGTCTGCGACCTTCCGTTGACGTCGTTGTATTACCTGCTGGCGGCGGCACGGTGGCTTCCGCAGCGCGCGTGGCTCGTGACTTTCAAGCGATCTGGCGGCCAGGCCGCCCCTACAAAATATTGATTGCCTGCCCTGAGGGTGCGCCAACCATTTACGAATCGTTCAAAGCTGGGCAGGTTGTAACCATTACCCCGCATACAGTTGCCGACGCTACCAACGTCGCGACTGTAGATGCGCACTTACTGCCGGAGATTCGAGCATATGCCGACGACGTCGTCGTGGTGCCGGAACAACAGATAGAACAGGGGGTGACGTTGCTCAGCAACGCGATTGGCTACCCGGTTGAAGCTGCTGGAACGCTCGGGCCAATGGCGGTACTTGGATCGGGCGGTTTACTCCACGGGGCGAGCGGCGCCCTGCATGATATTCGCGGACAAGAAGTGCTTTCTATCGTAACCGGCGGCAACACCGATCTGTGAACTCTCAAGTCAGCCCCGTACTGTGCGCCATACATTGCTTCTCGATATCATTAACCAATTCCATCCTGCTCGGCCCAGTTTTTGGATAGATGTTGCCTCCTGCTGCGTCCGTCCACGAGGAGGCGTGTACTTCGATCCGGCCCACTCCTTACTGCCGAGGTCAGCTCTCGGTTACTTCGAAGCACGCGGTGGAGATATATTTTCCGAGTGGAAACCATGGTGGATGAACGAAGTCCGGGGACGCCTGCCTGCGTGAAGCATTGTTCATGGCCGCCGAGCAGGCCCGCGAAGCGACCCGTCACTGGCAGCGAAATGCCGCCGGCTCATGACAGAGTCCGGCAAGCACCACAACTCCGCCGTCTGCCGCAGCGCCCAGACCACGTGGACTCGGCGGCGGGCGAGGGCGATGAGTGCGTGTGTACGTTGGTCGGTGTGCACGTTTATGCAGGTAGTAATCACGGTTGTGTCCGGCGCACATGCTGTTTTTGTGCAAGCATCGACTCGATTCTCGCGGCAGCACAACGGCCGCGGAACAGCTTGGGGATCTGGGTGTCCAGAGCGGTGATCCGTTCTCAAGGGCGAGCACGGCAGTGGCCAGCTCGGTGATGATCCCAGCGGCGATGTCCTGGCCGGGCAGCACAACGTGCCGGGATCTGGCGGCGGTCACCGCGCGGGCAGCGAGCTGAGCAAAGTTACGAACCCGATGCCGTTGCAGCCAGCTGGCCAATCGAGCCTGTCCCAGGCGACGGATCTGCTTTAAGGTGACGTAACCGGTGGGGGAGCCGGACACCGAAACTGCGGCAAATATGTGCACTTTTCGTGTACATGCCGTCCCCATACCCTTAGTCGTATCCTTTCGCGTCTTCGCCCCGGAAAGCCAAGGGGTGCTGCACACTTCGTGCAAGCAGATGTGGTTGCCCGGTCACTGCGACCAACGCCTCCGCGCACTCGACGATCGACGCCTTCGTGTAGATCGGCGTCGCAGTGGCGCCAGGGTCACGGTGAGCCGCGTATCGGCGCGCGACTGCCTCACCGAACTGACGCTCGACGAAGGTGAGCGTTGTGTGCCGGAGCCAATGCACAGTCATACCTTTCGCCTCCGCCCAGGGAAGGTGCCGGCGGAAACGGTCGTGGAGGTTGTCGTAACGGCGATCAGTGATCGGGTTGCCGTTGCGGCTCCGCAGCACTCGATACCCGGCCGCAGCGTCGCTCCCTCCGCGGCGCTCGAAACGTTCGATGAGTCGGCGCATCAGCGTCGGACTGACCGGGTGCCACGCGTCCACGCCGCCTTTGTGGTGAAGCAAGGCCGTGCAGTCATCAGTGCTCAATTCGTCTATGCGCAGCCTCAGTACGGCATCGCGGCGGCACGCTGTCTCGATGTGCAGTCGCAAGATCAACGCATCGAGTTCGACGTCGTTGCCGTTCTGAGTCGCGATGCGCCCGAGATCAGCCACCTGCTCCGCGGTGAGTGCATGCCAGTTGAGGATCGATCCCGCAGAGTTCGCCGCGTATCCGTGGTCGGGTCGCTCGGCGAAGTATCACCGCGAGCAGATTCGTGCGCTGTACAATTTTCGTGAGTTCAGCGTCGGCGACGAGGACAAGCTCACCGGTTGGCTGGCGGCAGAGGTGTGCCCGGTTGAGCTGCGCGACGAGAAGCTGCGTGAGGCGCTGTTGGTGCACTGCCGGGCCGAGCATATCGAACCGACGACGTCGGGCCGGATCGACCGGCTGGTCCGGTCGGCGCGGGCGAGTTTCGAGAAGCAGTTCTGCGAACGGACGGTTTCACGGCTGAGTGAGCTGTCGGTCGATCGGTTGAACAACTTGGTCGCTATCGCTGCTGCACCGCTGGCGTCGGGCCGGAATCTGTTAGCGGAGTTGAAATCTGACCCGGGCAAGGTCGGTCTCGAGACGCTGTTGCGGGAAGTGGACAAGCTGGCCGCGGTGCGGGCCCTCGATCTGCCCGCGGACTTGTTCGCCGACGCCAGTGACAAGCTGGTCGATGCCTGGCGGGCGCGGGCGGCACGCATGTTTCCGTCGGATCTGCGGGATATGCCGGCCCCGACCATGCTGACGCTGCTGGCGGCGTTGTGCTGGGTGCGGTCGGGAGAGATCACCGACGCGCTGGTGGATCTGCTGCTCGAGCTGGTGCACAAGATCGGCGCGCGGGCGGATCGGCGGGTGGAGAAGGAGCTGACCGAGGATCTGCACCGGGTGCGTGGCAAGGAGAACATCTTGTTCCGGCTCGCTGAGGCGGCCGTGGACCGTCCCGATGACATCGTGCGCGAGGCCTGTACCCGGTGGTCGGGGAGAAGACGCTGCGAGAGCTGGTGAAGGCCAACGATCAGGCATTCCAGGCGCGGGTTCGCACCGTGCTGCGCAGTTCGTACTCCAACCACTATCGGCGGATGCTGCCGGCGCTGTTGGCGGCGCTGGATTTCCGGTGCAACAACACCGTCTACCGGCCGATCATGGTCGCGATGGAGCTGTTGGCGCGATTCGCGAGCATCGATGGCAAGGTCCGCTTCTACGACACCCACGCCCTGGTCCCGCTCGACGGGATGGTGCCCAGGCGTGGCGCGAGGCGGTCATCGACGAGAAGGACCGTGTCGAGCGCATCCCGTACGAGTTGTGTGTGCTGGTCGCGCTGCGGGATGCGATCCGTCGCCGCGAGATCTACGTCGACGGCGGCAACCGGTGGCGCAACCCCGAAGACGATCTGCCCGGTGATTTCGATACCGCCCGTGAGGTGCACTACGCCGCGATCCGCCAGCCGCTGGATCCGACCGAGTTCATCGCCGGGTTGAAGCGGCGCATGAGCGGGGCCCTGACTCGCCTGGATGTCGGTCTTGCCGAGCGCGGCACGGGTGGTGTCCGGTGACGCGTCGGCGTGGTGAGCAGTGGATCGGTGTGCCGAAGCTGGACAAGCAACCGGAGCCGGAGAATCTGGAGAAGATCAAGGCCGAGGTCGCAAGGCGTTGGGGCACCTTGGACCTGCCTGATGTGCTCAAGAACGCCGATTTCCTCACCGACTTTACCGCAGAGTTCACCTCCGTGGCGTCACGGGAGGTGATCGATCGAGACGCGCTGCGAAGACGGCTCCTGCTCGACTTGTTTGCCCTGGGAACGAACATGGGGATCCGGGCGATCGTGAACACCGGCGAGCATTCTGAGTCCGAGGCGGCGTTGCGGCATGTGCGTCGGCGCTCCATCACCCGCGACAACCTGCGGCGCGCGACCAGGAGGCTGGTGAACGCCACCTTCGCCGCCCGGGATCGGAACTGGTGGGGCGCCGGCACCGCCTGTGCCAGTGATTCGAAGAAGTTCGGGTCCTGGGAATCGAACCTGATGACCCAATACCACCAGCGATACGGCGGGTACGGGGTGATGATCTACTGGCACGTCGAACGCCGCAACGTGTGCATCTACTTTCAACTCAAATCGTGCTTGAGCTCGGAGGTGGCGGCAATGATCGAAGGGTTGCTGCGTCACTGCACCGACACCGAGATCGAAGCCAACTATGTCGACACGCACGGCGCGTCGGTCGTCAGATTCGCCTTCACCGAACTGTTGGGGTTCAAGCTTCTGCCCTGGTTGAAGAACATCGGTTCGATCCGCCTGTACCAGCCTGACGACACAGCGGTGTACGGGGAGCTGGGTCCGGTGCTGACCCGCCCGATGCGGTGGGAGTTGATCGCTCAGCAGTACGACCAGATGGTCAAATACGCGACCGCGCTGCGCCTGGGCACCGCCGAAAGCGAGTCGATCCTGCGACGGTTCACCCGCGGCGGCCCGAAGCACCCCACCTATCAGGCCCTAGAGGAGTTAGCACGACAGTTGTAGTTCGTTACCTGTAGATTGTTGGCGTGCTGGAAGATGTTGTGCCGCAGGATATTACGGTGTGGCGGGCGGGTCTGAATGACGTGTTCGCCCGCGTTGCGGGGGCGTTCGGGCGGGCGGAGCCGCGAGGGTGGGCGAGGGCGTATGTGACAGGGTTGCTGGCGCCGGTGGAGCGGAAGAACTCCTGGCAGCTGGCCGAGGCGGCGGGAGCGGTAAGTCCGGATGGGTGTCAGCATCTGCTGAACCGGACGCGGTGGAGTGCCGATGAAGTGCGCGATCAGATCCGCTCGTACGTAGTCGAGGTGCTGGCTTCCCCCGATGGAGTGCTGGTGGTCGATGAGACGGGGTTTGTGAAGAAGGGAGTGCGCTTGGCCGGGGTCCAGCGGCAGTACTCGGGCACCGCGGGCCGGATCGAGAACTGCCCGCTGGGTGTTTTCCTTGCCTATGCTGGTCGCCATGGCCGGGCGTTGATCGACCGTGAGCTGTATCTGCCGGAGTCATGGATTGCGGATCGCGACCGCTGCGCGGGTGCCGGTGTGCCCGAAGACCGCTGGACCCGAGGAGTTTTGACCAAGCCACGGTTGGCTGAAGCGATGATCGGCCGGGCGCTGGCCGCGGGTGTGACCGCCGGGTGGGTGACCGCCGATTCGGCCTATGGACGTGACGGCAGATTCAGGGCGTTCTTGGAGTCGCATCGGATGCCGTATGTGGTGGAGGTGCCGGTCAGGCACACCATCACCGACGTCGATGGCCGCCGCAGAGTCGATACCCTGATCAGCCGCGCCCCAGCCGAAGCATGGCACCAGGTCTCGGCCGGTCCGGGAGTCAGGGGTGAACGCGAATACGACTTCGCCTGGGCCACCCTGCCGGCCTTCGATGACATCCCGGCCGGTTTCGTGCGCACCCTGCTGGCCCGGCGATCTCTCGACGATCCCGCGGATATCGCCTACTACGTGTGCTTCCACCCCGACACCATCGACCGCGGCCAGATCGTGGCCGTCGCCGGCGCGAGGTGGGCGATCGAGGAATGCTTCCAAGCCGCCAAAGGCCAATGCGGCCTCGACCACTACCAGGTCCGCAAATACGACGCCTGGTACCGGCACATCACCCTTGCCATGCTCGCGCACGCCTTCCTCGCCGTCACCGCCGCCACCGACCCAAAAGCCCACGCGGGCTGGGCCGAATCACAGTCGCCGAAATCCGCCGTCTCCTGGCGATAGTGCTCCACCCCGCCCGCACCCTCACCCACGCCCTCGCCGCATCCCGCTGGCGCCGACACCACCAAAACCGTGCCCAACAAACCCGCTACCAACGAAATCGACTACAAAGTAACGAACTCCAACTGTCGTGTTAGTGCTGCGTTCCTCAAAGGTGGTAGATAAAACGGCGGCGTAGGGTCCTTGGTTTCGGGGCTGGTCGGCCCCAGACCCATGGTCGTGCGCGGGCGTTGAGGGCGGCGGTGGCTTGGCGGGTGGCCTGGTCGATCTCGGTGTGGTCGGCGAAGGTCTGACCTGCGAGGGCTTCGCGGCGGA
>NZ_JBEXME010000059.1:0-12173 GCF_040610355.1 Nocardia sp. NPDC004168
CGGCCCTCTTATGGCTCGCGTGTGCGCGACCGCCGCTTGCTCCTTCGTCGCGTACGCGGCGGCCGCGCAAACGCGAGCCGGGCCGCGAACGGACAGGCTCGGTCTCGCTTCGCTCGAAAGACGTGGTTGCGGTGTGCTGGGCGCGTCGGTTGCAAAGCTCGCTACCCCGCATGCGTTCTGCAGTGGGCTGGTCGGCTGTCGGCTCGGCCCGCTTACCGCAAACGTGAGCGGGGCTGGGTTGTTTCAATGACTGCGGCGCATGGTTTCCGCGAGCCGGGCCGCGAAGAGCGCCTGCTCGGGGTTGCCTCGGTCTGCGCGAGTGGAGGCCACGTGGTGGGGTGGGACGGTTGTCCGACGGACTGCTCGCTTGCCCGAAGGTCGGTCGGATGGATACCTGCGAGGGGTCGATCGTCGCGGTCGGCAGTCGACTGCTACCCGTGAGTAGGGGATCGGGCGGGGCCCGTTACGCTGCACCGCATGCCGTATCTGGAACGCCAAGGGGAAGTGTTCGTCGTCTACCTCGGGTCCGAGGGCGAGACGGACAACGAGAACCGTTTCCACCCGGATTGGATCGACGCGTTCCACGGGCTGCTGGACGAGGTCGAGAGTTCCGTGGGGCCCGCCGCGCTGGTGACGACGGCGACCGGGAAGTTCTTCAGCAACGGTCTGGACACCGATTGGCTGTTCGGCAACCTGGACAAGATGCACGGCTACCTCGACCGCGTGCACTCGCTCTACACCCGCCTGCTCGCATTCCCGCTGCCGACCGTCGCCGCGATCAACGGCCATGCCTTCGGCGCGGGCGCCATGCTGGCCACCTCACACGATTTCCGGGTGATGCGCGCCGATCGCGGCTTCTACTGCCTGCCCGAGGTGCACCTGGGCATGCCGTTCACCATCGGGATGAACGCCCTGCTCACCGAGCGGCTGAGCAACCAGGTCTGCGTGCAGGCGATGACCACCGGCCACCGCTACCCGGCCGACGAGGCGATCGCAGCGGGCATTGTGGACGGCAAGGCCGAAGCCGACGAGCTGCTCGCGACCGCCGTCCAGCGGGCGGCGTCGCTGGCCGGCAACCGGAGGCCCAACCTGCCGGTGATCAAGCGCGCCCTACACGCAAAAGCACTGGCCGGCCTCGCGGTACCGACCACTCCGGAAAATTTGGCCTTCGCCACGAACTGACCCGCCTTCACGGACAGCCCAGGTCCGCGCACACTCGCGCCACAAGGGGGCCGCGAACACGCCGCGCGAAAGCGCGGCAAATCGAACACAGTGCGAGACTGTGTTGCATGCCACCATCGCGCAGCGGGCGCCAGGAAGCGCAGCACGACGGCAACGCAGTCTGCGAGGTCGACGCCACCGCTCGCGGTGACGCCGCGATCCGCGCCGCGTCCGCCGAGCTGATCGCGCTCTCGCACGCGATTCACGGCGAACCGGAGCTGGCGTTCGAGGAGACCCGCAGCGTCGCCAAGACGATCGCGCCGCTGGCCGAGCGCGGTTTCGAGATCGAGCTGGGCGTGGCCGAGCTGCCCACGGCCTTCCGCGCGCGCTACGGCAGCGGCGCGCTGACCGTCGGCATCTGCGCCGAATACGACGCGCTGCCCGAGATCGGCCACGCCTGCGGACACAACGTCATCGCCGCCTCCGCGGTGGGCGCGGCGCTCGGTCTCGCCGAGGTCGCGGACGAACTGGATCTCACCGTGCTGGTGTTCGGCACACCGGCCGAGGAGAGCGGCGGCGGCAAGGTGCTCATGCTGGAACGCGGCGTGTTCGACGACGTCGCGATGGCGATGATGGTGCATCCGGGTCCGCTCGACATCGTCGGCGCCCGCTCGCTGGCTCTGGCCGACGTGTCGGTGGTTTTCCACGGGCGCGAGGCGCACGCAAGCGCGGCGCCGGAGCAGGGCCGCAACGCGGGCGACGCGGTCACCGTCGCGCAGGTGGCCCTTGGGTTGCTGCGGCAACATCTCCTGCCCGGCCAGCAACTGCACGGTATAGTCGGCGACGGTGGCGTAGCTCCCAACATCGTGCCCGGACGTGCGGAACTGCTGTATTACCTACGCGCAGTCGACTCCGCATCCCTCGACGATCTGATGCGACGAGCGTCGGCTTGCTTCGAGGCGGGCGCCCTCGCGACCGGCTGCACCCACGAAATCCGGACGCTCGCGCCGACGTATACCGAGCTGACCCCGGATCCGGACTTGTTGCTCGTCTATCGCGAGCAGCTCACCGGATTGGGACGCGTGCCGCTCGCTCCGGAGTTCGAGGCGCAGCGGCCGCTGGGCAGCA
Source organism: Nocardia sp. NPDC004168 (assembly GCF_040610355.1). Lineage (NCBI taxonomy): Bacteria > Bacillati > Actinomycetota > Actinomycetes > Mycobacteriales > Nocardiaceae > Nocardia > Nocardia sp. NPDC004168. Next base: position 2,290 of record NZ_JBEXME010000059.1, read on the forward strand.
CCGATATGGGAAACGTCACCAATGTCATTCCGGGCATTCACCCGGTCATCGGCATTGATGCCGGTGGTGCGGTGACACATCAGCCAGGCTTCGCCGCGGCCAGCGTCAACGCCTCGGCGGATCGTGCGGTCCTCGACGGTGCGCTCGCGCTCACGCGTACCGCAATCACCGTCGCCCGCGATGACATCCATAGAGACAGGTTGTTGCAACGGCTAGTTCAACGACAGGAGGACATTCGGTGAGCACAACCGGCCGTTCTGCGGCGCCGGCGACGGGCCCGGCAGCGGGCATCCGTGTGGCCACGGAGGGCCCCGGCAGCTCCGCAGTGTCGGAAACCGGGGGATCAGGGCGGGAAGCGGTGGAGTCGTGGCTGGCCGATCACACGGTCGACCTCGTCCAGTGGCGCAGGCACATCCACGCCAACCCGGAACTGTCCCGTACCGAGTTCGGCACCACCGAGTTCGTCTCGGCGTGGCTGACCAAGGCGGGATTGACGCCGCAGGTGCTGCCCGGCGGCACCGGCCTGATCTGTGACCTCGGACCGGACGGACCGCGGGTCGGCCTGCGCGCCGACATGGACGCGCTGCCGCTGCAGGAGTTCACCGGACTGCCCTTCGCGTCGACGGTCCCCGGCGTGTCGCACGCGTGCGGCCACGACGCGCACACCACCATCCTGCTCGGCACGGCGCTGGCGCTGGCCGAGGTGCCGGAGCTGCCGGTCGGCGTGCGGCTGGTCTTCCAGCCCGCCGAGGAGGTCATGCCGGGAGGCGCGATCGACGTGGTCGCCGCCGGCGCGATGACCGGGGTGGAGCGAATCTTCGCGTTGCACTGCGACCCGCGCCTGGAGGTCGGCCGGATCGGCATCCGCGTCGGCGCGATCACCTCCGCCGCCGACACCATCGAGCTGGTGCTCGACTCGCCGGGCGGCCATACCTCGCGCCCGCACCTGACCAGCGACCTGGTCTACGCCATCGGCTCGGTCATCACGGGCCTGCCCGGCCTGCTCAGCCGCCGTATCGACCCGCGCACCAGCACCGTGATGGTGTGGGGCGCGGTGAGCGCGGGGAAGGCGCCGAACGCCATTCCGCAGACCGGCATGCTCACCGGCACCATCCGCACCGGAGACCACGCGACCTGGTCGTTGCTGGAGCCGATGGTGCGGGAGATCGTCGACGGCCTGCTCGCCCCGACCGGCGTGCGCTACCAGCTGAACTACCGGCGCGGCGTGCCGCCCGTAGTCAACGACGAGCACTCCACCCGCATCTTCGAGGACGCCATTCGCGCACTCGGCCCCGACGCGCTGGCCGACACTCCGCAGTCCGGCGGCGGCGAGGACTTCTCCTGGTATCTGGAGGAGGTGCCGGGCGCGATGGCGCGCCTGGGCGTCTGGTCCGGCGAGGGGGAGCAGCTGGATCTGCACCAGCCGACCTTCGACATCGACGAGCGGGCGCTCGCGGTCGGCGTCCGGGTGCTGAGCAACCTCGCGCTCGGCGCGAGCTCTGTCTGACCTCCAGCGCCTTCGGCGCTGGGTGTTCGCGGCCCCTTATGGCTCGCGTTCGAGCGGGCGAGACTCGCGCGTGCGGCGCATGCGCTTCGCCCCCGGCCGCGAGCCGGGCCGCGAACGGTGCTCGATGGCCTCGCACTCGACGAGGCCGTGAGCGTGACAGTGGTCCGGCCCGACCGAGAGGGTACGGCCACACCGCAGGCGTTGCGGTGTGACGCGCGGTCAGCCGAAGTTGCCCGGGCCGACGTTGCGGCTGTTGCGGGTGCGTAGAGCGTGCACGTAATCCTCTGGCGCACCGGCCTTTTCGGCGGCATCGGCGATCACGCCCAGGTAGCGGGCGGACGGCAGGCCGCCCTCGTAGGCATCCAGCACGTACAGCCAGGCCAGCGTGGGGTCGCCACCGTCGCCGTTGCGGGTCACGCGAAGGCGGATCTTCTTGTGGATGCCGAAGTCCGAGCCCTCCCAGCGGTCCAGCCGCTGCTCGTCCTCCGGGGACACGTCGTAGAGCACGACGAACACCCGGGAACCGGGATCCTCGACGACCGTCGCGAGAGGCCCTTCCCAGCCGATATCGTCACCGGCGAAGGTGAGCCGCCAGCCCTCCAACCAGCCCGTCCCGGACATGGGGGAGTGCGGACAGCGCTCGAGCATCTGCGTCGAGTCCATGTTGGACCCATAGGCGGCATAGATCGGCACCAGCAAAGGGTAGCCAATAACCTTCGCAGACCGCGTTCGATTGCCGCACCTGCGGCGCGCCGCCCGGCGGGGAACTGTTGCGCACCGGTAACGCGGTCGATCGTGCGAGGTGGTTGCCGGATAACGTTTACCCCGTGCCGGAGATCCCGGCGCGAAGCACGAGCGGAGGTATCAATGACCCGCATCGCGATCATCGGTGGCGGACCGGCCGGCTATGAGGCGGCCCTGGTAGCCGCCCAGCACGGAGCGTCGGTGACGCTGGTGGATTCCGACGGCATCGGCGGAGCGTGCGTGCTGTGGGACTGCGTTCCCTCCAAGACTTTCATCGCCTCGACCGGCGTGCGCACCGACCTGCGCCGCGCTCGCGATCTGGGCATCACCCTCGACCCGGCCCAGGCGCACGTGCAGCTGTCCGAGGTGAACGCGCGCGTCAAGGCGCTGGCGCTGGCGCAGTCCTCCGACATCCGCTCGAAACTGCAGACCGTCGGGGTGACCGTGCTGGCCGGATACGGCGAGCTGATCGATCCGGGCAGCGGCGTGGCCGCGCACCGCGTGCTGGCCAAGCTGGCCGACGGCGCGCAGCAGATCATCGAGGCCGAGGTCGTGCTGATCGCGACCGGCGCGAGCCCGCGGGTGCTGCCGGGCGCGGAACCGGACGGCGAGCGGATCCTCAACTGGCGGCAGCTCTACGACCTCGAAGAGCTGCCGGAGACCCTGGTGGTCGTCGGTTCCGGCGTGACGGGTGCGGAGTTCGTCTCCGCCTACACCGAGATGGGCGTGCGGGTGAAGCTGGTCTCCAGCCGCGACCGCGTGCTGCCCGGCGAGGACGCCGACGCGGCGCTCGTGCTGGAGGACGCGCTCGCCGAGCGCGGCGTCGAACTGGTCAAGCACGCGCGCGCCGACGCCGTCGAGCGCACCGCCGACGGCATCGTGGTCAAGCTTTCCGACGGGCGCACCGTGTCCGGCTCGCACGCGCTGATGACCGTCGGCTCGACACCGAACACCACGGGCCTCGGGCTGGAGAAAGTCGGCATCGAACTCGACCGCGGCGGCTATCTGCGGGTGGACCGCGTGTCGCGCACGTCGGTGCCGGGCGTCTACGCCGCGGGGGACTGCACCGGCCTGCTGCCGCTGGCCTCGGTTGCCGCGATGCAGGGACGCATCGCGATGTACCACGCGCTCGGGGAAGGCGTCAGCCCGGTCCGTCTGAAGACCGTTGCCTCCGCGGTGTTCACCCGGCCGGAGATCGCGACCGTCGGCGTCAGCCAGACCGCGATCGACAACGGTGAGGTGCCCGCGCGCACGGTGATGCTGCCGCTGAACACGAATCCGCGCGCCAAGATGTCCGGGCTGCGCCGCGGTTTCGTCAAGATCTTCTGCCGCCCCGCGACCGGCGTGGTGATCGGCGGTGTCGTCGTCGCGCCGATCGCCTCGGAACTGATCCTGCCGATCGCCCTTGCGGTGCAGAACAACCTGACGGTCAACGACCTGGCCCAGACCTTCTCGGTGTACCCGTCGCTCACCGGTTCGGTGACCGAGGCGGCGCGTTTGCTGATGCGACACGACGACCTGGACTGAGCTCGGTTCGGCGCATCCGGTGCCGTGTCCGATCCCGGACATCAGGCCCGGTGGACTCGGTGCGGGCACGGGACGCGGGCGCTCTTGCCACCCTTGGCTATTCGCTGCGTTGCCCAATATGCGCACATGTGGTTCACTCTCGGCAGAGATGCGATCGAAGGACGGTCGCGGAGTTCGGTGTGGGGGGATGGGTCCTTTCCAAATCGGCACGACCGAACGGCCCGGGTCGTTCGACGGTCAGGCGTCTCACCCAGGGACAACTGAATGCGGCCTGCCGGGCCGCACCCGGGAAGGGAATTGCGAAAAGTGAAACATCGTAAGCCGAGTCGGGCGCAGCGAGCGATGGCGAGCACCTCGTTGCCACTGGCCACAGCGGCTGCCGTGGCCACTCTCTTCGCTGCGCCGGCGGGGGCGGCTCCCAACGATCCGACCACTCCGCCGACGCCTGCTCCGACGCAGCCGGGCGTGAACGAGTCGCCGAGCACCCCGGAAACCACTGCGCCGGAGCCGGGCAAGCCGGAATCCAAGCAGGATCCGCAGAAGCCGGAGAGCAAGCCCACGCCGAGCCAGCCAGGCGTCACCACCCCGGAGTCGGATCATGCCGCGCCGGACCAGAAAGACCCGAAGCTGGCCAAGCCGACCCAGCCGGGCGTGACCCCGCCGCGTGTCGCGCCGCTGCCGGTTCCCGGTCAGCAGAAGCCGAGCGAGCCGCTGCCCGCGGTCGTGCCGGATCAGGCCGCGCCGCAGCCGGGCCAGCAGCAGGCCGCGCCGCAGCCCGGTCAGCAGGCCACTCCGCAGCTGGGTACGCAGAGCGACAACGACAACGCCCAGGCGCGGCAGCCGGAGAGCTCCACGCTGGTGCAGCCGCAGGCGCAGCCGCGCTGGCAGGCCCCGCGTATGGAGGCGGCCCCGGCGGCTCCGGTCGTGGAGATGACCGGCCCGCACGCGGAGATCGGCGCCAACATCGACGGCGGCACCGTCCTGCCGGGTCACGTGGCCAACACCCACCACTTCAGCAACGAGGCCGGTTACGTCGGCACCATCGGCTACCGCACGCCGACCGGCTCGGGTGAAGCGGGCGTCTCGGTGGAGTTCGTCGACAAGAACACGGTCAAGCTGACCACCTACACCGGTGGCGAGGGCCTGGCCGCGAACAACACCACCACGGTGTTCGACACCACCCAGCTGAACCAGGCCAAGGCCGCGGTGGAGGACTGGATCCGGGAGCAGCCGGGCGGATCGGCCGCCCTGGATGCCGCCGCACAGGTTAAGCTTCCGCTTCAGCCGGGCGATTTCGCTCCGCAGACCGCCGACGTGGGTGGTGTCACCACCCAGTGGGGTGGTTCACTCCAGTACTGACACGTGCTGTTTCGACGGGTGGGGCGGTCGTTCGCGGCCGCCCCGCTTGTGTGTCCGGGAAAGGATTGGGTGTGACCTCCGAGGGTGACGCGAGGGAGAACGAATCCGACCAGTCCGGTTCGGAGTTCGGTCCGCCGTTGGGGGAATTCGGGCCGCCGGTGTCCGAATTCGGACCGTCCGTCTCGGAATTCGGTCCGCCTGTTTCGGAATTCGGTCCGCCGATGGGGGCCGACACCGGCCCGCGCTGGCAGGTGCCGCAGCAGCCGACCGATCACCCGGAACTGACTTGGCGGCCCGCGGGCGAGCCGGAAACGACACCCGCACTGCCGTCGCAGTTCCGCGCGCCGGATTCCACGGTTTACGCCGGACCTGCCTCCGCCACGCCCGAGCAGCCTTCTTCCGGCGTCGAGCGCTCGCAGCCCGAGGACGGCGAGCCGCAGGAATCCTGGTGGAACCAGCCGACCGCCGAGGGGGGCGTGCCGAAACCTCCCGCGCCGTCCGAATCGGGTCTGTCCTGGGCCGAGGACCCGATCGCCATGCGGCTGGCGCTGCGCGTCCCCACGACACCGGCGCCCGCCCGGCGCAAGGGCTCCTCGACGCGGTGGATCGTGCTCGGTGCGGTCGCGGCGGTCGTGGCGCTGATCGCGCTGACCGTGACCATCGTGGTGACCAGCGGCAGCGATGAGGACCAGGACGGCACGGCGGCTTCGAGCGGCCCGAGCACCGCGGCGGTGGACTGCCCGACCCGCACCGAGGGCAAGGTCACCTTCGGCAATGGTTCGGGTGACACGAGCAGCGGGATCCGGGCGATTCTCGGCTTCGAGCATGCCTACTATTCCGAGCGCAGCGCTGCCCGCGCGCACACGTTCGTGGCGCCGGGCGCGAACGTCGAGCCACCCGCGGACCTGCAGAAAACCATCGACCAGCACATTCCGCATGGCACGGCCTATTGCCTGCGGATCGCGGAGATCACTCCCGATCGCTTCAACGTCGAGATCACCGAGCGCCATCCCGATGGCACCGAGGCACAGTACTTCCCGGTGATCACGACGGTGACCCTGGACGGGCGGACCCTCATCTATCTGATCGATTGAGTCTGCCTCGCGGTAGGTCGGGCTACCGGGGTTCGCTCCAGCGATGAACGTAGTGCGTGGTGGAACGGGTGCGCCGCGGCCGCCGGTGTGCGCAAACCGCGCACGCCGCGGCCGCGGACGACGGATCAGCCGTCGTTGACGCCCGGCTGCAGGTAGTTCGTGACCTGCCACACATACCCACCGCCGGAGCGCACGCAGCCGAGAACCGCTTTGCGCTGGACTCCGTTGCCCACGTCCACATAGTCCTGCGCCGTCGCTCCTGGAACCGTGCACTTCTGACCAGGCTGGGCGGCGTTCGCCGACGGCGCCACAAAGGCCAGTACGCCGGTGGTCAATGCGCCGATAGCAAGCGCGGATGCGATGTGTTTCATGGCTTTTCGTTCCTTCGGTCAGATGATCCTTACGTGGATCTGGACGGCGGCGGCGCGAATACCGTTCCATTGAGTGATGCGGATCACTCCAGAGGTCGCTGTGCGTCGGGGCGGCTGCGGCGGGTGCATGTCGGGCACGTGAGTCGGTCGGTCCAGTCTTGTTGCGTCCGACGGCCCGTTCCGCACCTCGAAGTTATCTCACATAATGAGAATAGAATTTCATATCTTGGTAGTCGATGTGAAACAGTGAGGACAACGCGTACCGTGGCGTCCTTTTCTGGAGGTTTCATGACGGCGATCACTCCACCCCTGGCCCGGCGTCTCGAGGGCCTGACGAGTTCGGCGATTCGTGATCTGCTGAAGGTAGCCGCGCGCGACGACGTCATCAGCCTGGCCGGTGGCCTGCCCGACGAGCAATTGATGCCGCGAGACCGGATCGCGCAGGCGGCGGAGTCGGCGCTGGCGGACCGCGCGCGACTGCAGTACACCGAATCGGCCGGGTGGGGGCCGCTGCGTGACGTGCTCGCCGCACGTGAGACGCGGCGGCTGGGGCGGCCGGTGCCGCTCGAGGAGGTGTTCGTCACGCACGGTTCGCAGCAGGCGTTGTCGCTGCTCGCCGAGGTTTTGCTGGATCCGGGCGCGCTCGTCGTGGTCGAGGATCCGGCATACGTCGGCGCGTTGCAGGTGTTCCGGGCCGCCGGATCGCGCATCGTGACGGTCCCGCTCGACGCCGAAGGGATGCGGGTCGACGCGTTGGCCGAACTGCTCGGCCGTGGCGAGCGGCCCGCGGTGGTGCACACGGTGAGCAATTTCCACAATCCGCGCGGTGTCACCATGAGCCCGCGACGCCGGCAGGAACTCGCCGAGCTCGCCGACCGGTTCGGATTCTGGGTGATCGAGGACGATCCCTACGGCGAACTGTGGTTCGACCGGCCGTCGCCGGAACCGATCGCGACGTATTCACCCAACGTGATCCGGCTGTCGAGCGTGTCGAAGATTCTGGCGCCGACCTTGCGGGTGGGCTGGATGACCGCGCCGAACGCGGTGTGCAGGGGTGTGGAACTGCTGAAGCAGGGCGCGGACCTGTGCGGGTCGGCCCTGACCCAACAGATCGCCGCCGATCTGCTCGCCGATGCGGACTGGCTGACCGGGCAGGTCGAGGAGATCCGGCGGGTCTACGGTGCGCGGGCGCGTGTCCTGGTCGACGAGCTGCGCACCCGCTTCGGTGACCGTCTGGTGAGCACCGATGCGGCGGGCGGCATGTTCGTGTGGGTCGACTTCACCGATGGGACCGACGCCGTGGACTTGTTGCCCCGCGCCATCGATCTCGGCGTCGCCTACGTCCCCGGCGAGGCATTCGCGGTGTTCGGCGGCCACCGGAATTCGATGCGCCTGTGCTTCACCACCTCCGACGCGGCGACGCTGCGTGAGGCGATCGAGCGCTTGGCGCGCGCGATAGGTGAATAGATCTAGGGACAACCACTTTCGATTGCCGCCGGATGGTTCGCGCGATTATGTCGCGGACGTGCGAGCGTAGTCGTCGTCTCGCTCGCGCGGGGCGTCGCTTGCCTTGCCCCTGCCGGGGTAGGTGTTCGTCGGTGGCAGGTCTACTGTGACGACCCGTGCCGCGACGCGTCGCGAGGTCGAGGAGCGTGCCCGGTCCGCCCGTCAGTCCACCCAGCCGTACGTGCGCTCGACCGCCTTGTTCCACGCGGCGAAGCGCTCGTCCCGTTCCGCCTCCGGCATGGTCGGGCTCCAAGTTTTGTCGGCGGTCCAGTTGTCGCGGATGTCGTCGGTGCCCGACCAGTAGCCGACGGCGAGCCCGGCCGCGTACGCCGCCCCCAGCGCGGTGGTCTCGTTGACCACCGGGCGCACCACGGGCACGTCGAGGACGTCGGACTGGAACTGCATGAGCAGGTCGTTGGCGACCATGCCGCCGTCCACCTTCAGCGTGGTCAGCTCCAGGCCGAGCCGCTGGGACTCGGCGTCCGCGCGCATCGCGTCGACCACCTCGCGGGTCTGGAACGCGGTGGATTCCAGCACCGCCCGCGCCAGGTGCGCTTTGGTGACGAAACGCGTGAGCCCGGCGATCACGCCGCGCGCGTCCGGACGCCAGCGGGGGGCGAACAGCCCGGAAAAGGCGGGCACGATGTAGGCGCCGCCGTTGTCGTCGACGCTACGGGCCAGCGGCTCGATCTCGTCGGCGGAGGAGATGATGCCGAGATTGTCGCGGAACCACTGCACCAGCGAACCGGTGACCGCGATGGAGCCCTCCAGGGCGTACACCGCGTCCGCGGCACCCAGGCGATAACACACCGTGGTGAGCAGGCCGTGTTTGCTGAACACCGGCGTGGTTCCGGTGTTCAGCAACATGAAATTGCCGGTGCCGTACGTGTTCTTGGCCTCGCCGGGTGACAGGCACGCCTGGCCGAAGGTGGCGGCCTGCTGGTCGCCGAGGATGCCCGCCACCGGCACCCCGGCCAGTGGCCCGGAACCGATCGGCGCGTAGACCTCCGAGGAACTGCGCACCTGCGGCAGCATCGACTCCGGCACGCCGAACTCCCGGCAGATCACCGAATCCCATTGCAACGAGCGCAGATCCAGCAGCATGGTGCGGGAGGCATTGGTCACGTCGGTGATGTGCTCGCCGGTGAGCTTCCACAACACCCAGCTGTCGACGGTGCCGAAGCACAGCTCGCCCGCCTCCGCGCGCTCCCGCACGCCAGGCACGTTGTCCAGGATCCAGCGCAGCTTCGGCCCGGCGAAATAGGTGGACAGCGGCAGGCCGGTGCGATCCTGGTAGCGGCCCGGTCCCGCGTCGCCGCCCAATTCGGCGCACAGCCGGTCGGTACGGGTGTCCTGCCAGACGATCGCGTTGTACACCGGACGACCGGTCTCGCGGTCCCACACCACGGTCGTCTCACGCTGATTGGTGACGCCGACCGCGGCGATGTCGTCCGCGCCGAGGCCGTTGCGCTCCAGAACGTCACCGAGGACGAATTCGGTATTGCGCCAGATGGTTTCGGGATCATGCTCGACCCAACCCGGCTGCGGGAAGATCTGCTCGTGCTCCCGCTGGGCGACGCCGACGACGCGCCCCTGCCGGTCGAAGACGATGCACCGACTCGAGGTCGTGCCCTGGTCGATGGCGGCCACATAGCGACGCATGCTGGCAGTGTATTTAACCGCGACTTCGTCGCGGCGTGTTCGCGGCCCCTAATGGCTCGCGTTTGCGCGACCGCCGCTTGCTCCTTCGTCGCGTACGCGGCGGCCGCGCAAACG
>NZ_JBEXME010000060.1:0-10654 GCF_040610355.1 Nocardia sp. NPDC004168
TCGCGGGACGACAGGTTTCCGCCGAGGATACTGTCGCCGAAGCGCTCGTCGGTGAGGATCAGCAGCAGGGTGTTGGTGATCAGGTTCAGCTGGAATTCGATGCCGCTGCCGTACACCTGGGACACGTGGTGCGACGCCTCGACGTCGTCGAGCCGGGCGGGATGCCGCAGCAGTACCGAGGTGATGTCGCGCTGGGGTTCGGCGCGTTTGAGTGTCACGAGGCTCATCAGCGCCTCGCCGAGCATCTGATTGCCCTTCTCGGCGTCGACGCCCTCGAGGAGGGCGGCCGTACCGGCGGCGACCTGCGCCCCGATCTCCGGCGGGCAGCCGAGCAGATAGTTCACCGCTTGGAAGACGAGCGGGAACACGTACTGGCGGATCAGCTCGGCGGACCCGTCTTCGCAGAACGAGTTGATCAGCGGGGTGGCCAGTCCTTCCACGACGGAATGGAGGGCATACAGGTCGACCTCATCAATGCTGGCGGTGATCGCCCCACGGTAGCGGGTGAAGTCGGTCCCGGCGCTGCGACTGGCCATGGGCCGCCACTCCAGCAGGGGAAGAATGGGGCAATCCGCGGGGATGTTCTTCTGCCAGGCGCGCGGGTCGGCCGGGAAATGGTCGGGATCGTTGAGGATCCGCACCGCGGTGCCGTAGCCGATCACCAAGGTCGCCGGGACGCCGGGGGCCAACTCCACCGGCGCCAAAGACCCATAGCGCCTGCGCATCTCGCGGTACACACGGTGCGGATCGGCCGCGAACTCAGGCGAGTACATGGGCACTCGCTGTTCGTCGGATTCGATCGGCGAGCCGTGGAGGACCGGGCACGACCCAGCCGGAGCATGAGATTGCGGCGTACTCAAAGAGCGAACTCCAAACATTGGTGTTGCACAACGTGACTGCTGAACTACCGCTCCCTGCCTGGACACTGCACTGGAGCGAACTCACGGCGACTGTGCCGGAACCAAGCGATGGTATAGCGCGCGTGGACCGTGACCCTCACCGCGGACGAGAACAAGCTTCGCAGAATGCCTGCCGATCCGCTGCGCGGCCGGAATCGACCCGGCCGCGACAACACGGAGGCAGTGGACGAACTCGGGGTCAGACGCCGAGAGCGTCCAGTGAGTCGTGGTCGTCGATGGCCGTGGTGATTCGCTTCAACAGCGTCAGGCAAGTCTCCACCGGCTGCATCTTGGGTTGATACGCCGCCCTGCCGATCGTGAACGCCCACGCCGCGTACGCGAACATGGACTGTTGCCGGTACGCCAGCCACGCGTCCTCGAACGACGGCGCCTGGCCGCCGAGGGCTCCGAGTTCGTCCAGGTAGGCCGCCAGCAGTTCACGGTCCCAAGCACGCCGGTCCTCGGGCTCGCATCCCGAATTCACGGTATAGGCGAAGTCGTGTGCCCAGCCTCCCCGCATCACCACCTGCCAATCGACGAATCCCATTCGCCCGGCGGCGGTTCGATATGTCTGCCCGATGTGCGGGTCACCGTGCAACAGAGTCTGCGGAAGCTCGTTCGTCGCGTTGTCGATCGCCCGCTCGACACCGGCCCAGAGCCGGTCGGCTCGGTCGTGCAGGGCCTCCGGGACCACCGCCGCGGCGCGGCGCAGACCGACCTCGCAACGCTTCTTCATGTCGATGGCGGCGAGGTATGCCCGCAGCGCCTCGGTGGTGGTCTTGAGGTCCGCGATCGACGGGTGATTCCAGAAGGTCCGGTGGAGTCGGGCCAGATTGCGCACCAGGTCTTCGATCTGGTCCCGGGCGACCGGGGCGTTCGGCTCGACGAACTGCGCACCACGGGTCGAGGCGATGTCTTCCATCAAGGCGATCGATCGCCAGGACGCCGAATCGGCGGCACCCCAGTAGCCGATCGGCGCTTCGATGTCGACCTGGGGGCGGAAGTCACGGAAAAAACGGGTTTCGCCGTCGATCATCTTCCCGCCACCGAGCAGGATGCGTTGCGAGAAGGCCGTCGTCGTCTTCGCGAAGAGGTCGGTCGTCAAGCCCGCCTGCCGTCCCGCGTCGTTGTAGTCGACGCGAATCGCGACGCGGGTCGATGTTCCGCGGCTGCCGTTCGCGGTTTCGAACGAGAGCACCTCGGCCCCGGGGACATCGCGGCACAGCACGGCCGTCAGCCACTGTGGGGTCAGCGTCTCACCCGACACCGGGACGTCCTCGACGTCGCGCGCCTTCGGCCGGAACACTTTCTCGCCGATGATGTGAGCACCGACCGTGACGGACCGTCCGAGCAACCAGAGCTTGTGGTTCATACGCTTGCCTCGATTCCGGAGTACGACATGACCGCCCGAGCAGCCGGATCGCCGGCGCACGGGTCCGCAGGACAGTAACGCACTCTCGAAACAGCTGTACCGCAATGCGATTGCCGAGCCGATCCGGGCGGTTGCTACTCGGTGGTCGCCTTCTGCGCGATCTTCGTCAGCCGTTCCCAGGCGGGCGAGGTGACTCCGACGGATTCGTTCACCAGGCGGACCAGTTTCGGATCCAGCGCCGGGGTGGTCCGGCCGGCTCCGGTGCGTCTGCCGATGATCCACCGGCGGGTGCGGTCGGCGAGGTCCACCAGCCGCGGGTCGTCGGGGGACCAGTCGAATGCCGCGTCGTAGTCGAGGTAGATGGCCCGGAATCGCGGATCGTCGATGGCGTCGAGCTTGTCGGCGACCCAGTCCGACGCCTGTTCCGGAGCGACCGATTGCAGCAGAATCCAGATGTCGCGCTCTATCCGGACCGCCCGGTCGCTCACCCCGAGTTCGCGCAGGCGCGCGAGGTATTCGGCGACATCGGCGGACACGAACAGACGATCGCCTGAGCCCAGTTCGGCGATCTGCTCGCGGGTGCGGCGGATCTCCTCGGCGCGTTCGGCGAGCATGCGGTCGATCTCGGCGATCGCCGCCGCGAACTCGTCGGAATTCGCCGTCAGCAATTCCTTGATCCGCGCCAGGGGCACGCCGGATCGCGCCAATGTTTTGATCTTGACCAGATCGATGGCGTCCTCGGCGCTGTAGCGGCGATAGCCGGAGGAGTCGCGCGGCGGCTCGGGCAGCAGGCCGCGTTCGTGGTAGACGCGCACGGCCTTGATCGTCACGCCCGCATACCGCGCGAGCTGCCCGATCGTGATCACGCCTGTCTCCCTTCGGTGCCCGCCGCCGTCATCGCACCCGGGCGAACAAGCGACCGGCGAGATCGATTCCGGTCACGGCGGCGGAATCGTCACGGGTGAAGAACCCGCGTTGTCCTTGCAGACCGCCTTCGGTGACGATGTACTCGTCCGCGTCGCCGGCCAGCAGGCCGAGGGTAGCCGGTGGCAGGTCGGGCGGCAGATCGGTCACCGCGGCGGCACGGATCTCGGGTTTGATGGCGCATTCGATCGTCAACCTTGCCCCGTCGGTGTCGAGGGTCAGCCGCATCATCTCGTTCTCGTAATGCCCGACGATCTCCCCTGCCCGCGCCACGTCGTAGGGCAGCGGCTCCGGATCGCGTTCGACCACACCGAGGTAGTGTTCGAGCACCCATTTCACCACGGTCCGGTTGAACGCCAGCCCCGCGTCCGGGCCCGCGTTCGACGTCACCGCGACGGCGAAATCGCGCTCCGGCACGATGAGCAAGTCGGCGAACTGACCGTTGCCCGACCCGCCGTGCCCGATGGTCGCGACACCGTTCACCCCGCGCAGGAACCAGCAGATCCCGAACGCGTCACCCAGGGTGCTCCCGCGCAGCTCCACGGTCCGTTCCCGCATCCGGTGCAGCAGTTCGGCGGGCAGGATGCGCTCGCCTGCCTCGGTCCGGCCGTCGCCGAGGTGGAAACGCGCCCAGCGCAGCAGATCGCGGACAGACGTCGCCACGCCACCGCCGGGATTGTTCGCGCGGTTGTCCTTCCATTGCCGGGCGACGGCGAGCACACCGTCGGCGTCGACGTTGTGACCCACCGCGAACCGCCGGGTCATGACGTCGTCGACGGAATAACAGCTGTGGGTCAGCCCGAGCGGTTCGAACAACAGCGACGCGACCGCCCGTTCGAAGGTCGACCCGGTGACGTTCTCGACGACCCGGCCTGCCAGATTGAACCCCGCCTGACTGTAGGACGCTCGCCCTCCCGGTTCCGCGATCAGCCGCGCCTCGGCGAGTTTCACCGCGTGCCGTGCCAAAGCGTCGTCTCCTTCGCCCGTGTCGACGCCGAGCTTCCATTCCAGCCCGGCCGTATGGTTGAGCAGCCGCAACACAGTGATCTCGTCCGTGGCCGCATCGGCAGGGGCGAATTCCGGGACGTACCGCCGCACCGGCGCGTCCAACTCCACCCGTCCCTCGGCGACCAACCGCAGCAATGCGGTCGCCGTATACGTCTTGCTCACCGACCCGACCACGAACATCGTGTCCCGGTCGACCGGAAGCGGATTGACCACACTCGTAACCCCGTGGCAAGCGAGGTCTTCTCGACCGCCGACCGCCACCCCGACCGCGACACCCGGTACGCCCAACGTTCCGGCCGACGCCGCGACGAATTCGGCCAATTCCGTGTTCATCTCGTTCATGCCACCATGCTCGAACCCTGCCCCTGGGGCAATGTCAAGCCCTTGCCCGCGGCGGTGATCAAACGGCCCTGACTCCGCTCGACTGGGTGCCGTCGTCCTCGCCGCGCATCGTGTAGACGCGCTCGAGGGCACGTCCATAACGGCATGATCCCGAAATGCGCTCGCCGGTAAACGCATCGACGAAACCTATGTTCGACGGGCTCGACGTTATCGAGACAACCGTGCCACCCCGTGAACAGTGGTTGAGCTGTGCCGGTCGGTTGGCCGCCGGTTTCCTGAATTGGCCTGTGTCCGCGTCAGCCGCAGTTCACTGAGCATTCGAACAAGCTCGCCGAACTCGCCGCCGACACCGTCGGCTCGGCGGCCTGGTTGCACAGGCTCACGCCTTCGTCAGCCGGTTGGCGGACATGGAAAAAAGGTTGTCCTAGTGATGGTCGAGCCGCTGTTTCGCCTCGGTCGGCGGCACGGCGCTCAGCGTGCCGTGCTCGTCCTCGACGAGAAGTTCCCACCTCCGGAGTCTGCGCAGTCCGTCGCGGATCTGGAAATCGAAGGTCGTCCCCCATTGCCGCCGGAACCAGTCCTCCACGCGCCGATCGAGTTCGGTGGCGGTGAGCGGCCGGTCGGCGGTGCGCAGGAAGTGGTATGCCAGCACGGCTTCCTTCACCTCCGAATCCTCGGCGGCACCGAGCAGATGGTGGAACACTCCCGCATCATTGTCGAGGTTGCGGAAATAGAGATGCTCCGACAGCGTCTTCATCAACTTGATCTTGCGGTTCTTGAACTTGGCGAACTGACGCACCAGATAACCGCCGAAGGCAGCCAACCCGGCGCCGAGGGTCACCAGCGTGGCTTGATCCAGCCGCACGGATTCCTCGCGCAACCCCACCCAGAACGCCAGCAGCAAGAGCAGCGGCCCCAGCGAAGCGACCAGTTTGGTGGCGACCACGACGATCCCCGAGACCACCGCGGGCACACCGATCAGCAGTTTGTCCAGTGGCCGCATCCGCACGCGGACGCTCGGATACAGCATCTCGAGGTCGTTTCTCGGGACGTTCTGGAACAACTTCACCAGCACACCGCCGTTGGGCCGATCCGCGACCGCCTCCGCGCGCTCGGTGAACGCGACGTACACCAGAACCTTGCCGTAGCTGGTGAATTCGATGCTGCGCCGCCGTAGACCGAACAGCCACCGCACCTGCTCGGTGCGCCGCGCGACCCCGCGGCGGAAGAACATCGCCGTTTCGATGTCGTCCGCGTCGACTTCCAATCGCACCTTCACCAGCGAGTGCTCGGCGAACGCGCGATCGATCTCAGCGGCATCGATGCGCGTGAAATCCGCCGACTCGGCCAGCGCGACCAGCTCGCTCTCCACCCGCGCCCGCGCGGCGGCCTGGTGCTCGGGGGCGGCAACACGGATCGCCCGTTCATCCTCCGCTGGATCGACCACCCGATAGGCATCGAGCAAAGCCTCACCGCGCACATGGAACTCGTTGTGCACCAACGCCGCCAGCAGACGCGCGAACTCTGTGAACGACTCGCGCTCCGCTTCGGGGAGTTCGTCGGCACACAGCGATATCACCGCGCTCTTACGGAACGGCACGAAGTGTTCGGCGTCCATCGGCAACTCCTCTCGGCGGACCGCCCGTCGGTCACAACCCTATGGGGAGGCCGCAATCCACCGCACAGCCGACGGGGTCGGTCCACGACGACGGTGGAGGCGATTCGCGGACGCCTGGCCCGAGTACCGAGGACATCACGATGCAAATCCGGATTCGCGCTACGCCGCGCAGTTGGCCGGGTACGCGACCCTGCACGGACCACCACAGTGCACCGCGGATACGCCGAGCGCGGCGGTGGACGTTCGGTCCGCCGCCGCGCTCGATCTGTTCAGTTGTTCAGCTCATGTGTTGTGAGGTGCAGCGGATCACTGTCCGGGCTGGCACTGCGGCGGCGGGCCGTCCGGGTGATCACCGGGCGGAGGACCCTGACGGTCACCGGGCGGCGGGCCCTGACGGTCGCCGGGAGGGGGACCCTGGTGGTCGCCGGGAGGCGGGCCCTGGTGGTCACCGGGCGGAGGACCCTGGTGATCGCCGGGAGGGGGGCATTGCTGTCCGGGCACCGGTCCCTGGGGCGCATCAGCGCCGGCCACACCGGCTCCGATGCCGAGGGCGCCGAGCGCGAGCGCACCGGCCACGGCGCTCATTGCCAGCTTCGATGTGAAACTCATCTGCGTTCCTCCTGTTGTCGGATCAGGTCCGAAACCGTCGGCCACTGCTCTGCGGCCGACGCGAGAATCGTTGAGTCTCAATATTTGTCCCTCGTTGGCGGAAGCTATGGGCCAGCTGTGAACCGACCGGCTTCGCATACCCGCACCTCCGCCGCGCGAGCCCGTTTCCGCTGGTCGCACCCTCACAGCAAACACATAGCCGCACCACAGCGGACCCCAAGCGTTACTCGCCATGGTGAAACGATGTCCGCGACGACCACCGGGAACGGGCCGGCCGAACGAATTGTCATGCGCCGCGCCGACGGTAGCCCGATCACCGTGCTCGTGGTCGACGACGAGCCCGTTCTGGCCGAGATGATGTCGATGGCGTTGCGCTACGAGGGATGGGAGGTCACTACCGCGGGTGACGGCCGGACCGCCGTCGGCAAGACCCGCGAAGCCCGCCCCGATGTGGTGGTGCTCGATGTGATGCTGCCGGACATGACCGGGCTGGAGGTGCTGGGCAAACTACGCGCACAATATTCGGACCTGCCGGTGCTCTTGCTGACCGCCAAGGACTCGGTCGAGGACCGCATCGCCGGGCTGACCGCGGGCGGCGACGACTACGTCACCAAGCCTTTCAGCATCGAAGAGGTGGTGCTGCGGCTGCGCTCGCTCCTGCGCCGAACCGGCGTCGCCATCGAGAACAGTGACGCGCAGCTGGTGGTCGGTGATCTCGTGCTGGACGAAGACAGTCACGAGGTCACCCGAGCGGGCGATGTGATCGTCTTGACCTCCACCGAGTTCGAATTGCTCCGGTTCTTCATGCGCAACCCGAAACGGGTACTGAGCAAGGCACAGATTTTGGATCGGGTGTGGAGTTACGACTTCGGCGGCCGGTCCAACATAGTCGAGCTGTATGTCTCCTACTTGCGGAAGAAGATCGACAGTGGACGCGCGCCGATGATCCACACCCTGCGCGGTGCCGGGTATGTCCTCAAGCCCGCAGGCTGAGGCGGCGCGCCGGGTGCTGATGCCACGGCGCTGGTCGCTGCGGGCACGACTGTTGGTCGGGCAGGTGCTGTTACTGGTGATCGTGGTCGTCGGTATCGGCGCCGCGACCGAATTCGCGCTGCGCCAGTTCCTGGTACACCAACTGGACACCGAACTGATCGATGTGCAGAAGCGTTCGCTCGGCGAGGTCGGCGGTGGCCCGAGCCTGGGCCCCCGCCCCAGCGGTGAGCAGCCGCCGCCGCTGCCTCCACCCCCGCCACCGCCGCCGAACAACGGCCCGGGACCCGACTTCCTCAACCGGCGCGGTATCCAGCCCGACATGATCGGCGCCATCGTCCACGAAGGCAGCGTCACCAAGGCGGGCCGCAACGCGGCCGACGGCACGCAGGAAGCGTTGTCGCGGGCCGCGCAAGAGCAGCTCGCCGCGGTGGCGGCCACCGGGAAGCCGGTCGACGTCGATCTCCGCGGCCAGGGCCGGTATCGAGTGGTCGCGGACACCACCTGGTCGGGCGACATCGTCGTCACCGGCCTGCCGTTGACCGCCGTCGACGCGACGCTGTTGCGTGTTCTGTTGATCTTGGCGATCGTCACGGCGGTCGTCTCGATCGTCGCGACACTGGTCGGCATCTGGCTCATCCGGCACGCTCTCGCGCCGCTGGATCGGGTCGCGGCGACGGCCGCGCGGGTGGCCGGACTCGAACTGCGGCGCGGCGAGGTGGTACTGCCCGTCCGGGTTCCGGTCGCGGACGCCGATCCGCGCACCGAGGTCGGACAGCTCGGCGCGGCGGTCAACCGGATGCTCGATCACATCACGGGTGCGTTGTCGGCACGCCACGACAGCGAGACCCGGGTCCGGCAATTCCTCGCCGACGCCAGCCACGAGCTGCGCACCCCGCTGGCCGCCATTCGCGGCTATGCCGAACTGGCACAACGCAAACGAGCCGAGGTGCCCGGCGAGGTGGCCAATGCGATGGCCCGGGTGGAGTCCGAGTCCCGGCGGATGACGGGTCTGGTCGAGGACATGCTGCTGCTGGCCCGGCTGGATTCCGGACGCGGGCTCGAACACGAGCCGGTGGACCTGACCCAGCTCACGGTGGACGCGGTGAGCGACGCGCACATCGCGGGACCAGAACATCACTGGGATCTGGAGTTGCCCGACGAGCCGGTGGTGACCACCGGTGACGCGGCCCGGCTGCATCAGGTGCTGGCGAACCTGCTGACCAACGCGCGGGTCCACACCGGCCCCGGCACAACGGTGCTCACCTCGCTGGAATTCCACGGCGACGGAGGAGCCGTGCTGCGGGTGACCGACGACGGACCCGGAATCCCGGAAACCTTGCAGCCGACGGTGTTCCAGCGTTTCGCGCGCGGCGACTCGTCGCGCTCACGGCGGGCGGGCAGCACCGGCCTCGGTCTGGCGATCGTCGCGGCGGTCGTCAAGGCGCACGGCGGTGACATCTCGGTGGCCAGCGAACCCGGCCACACCGCATTCACCGTGCGTCTGCCCGGTGCGGGAAGCGGCTAGTCGGCGGACACGGCCTCCCGGATGGCTTTCACGGCGGCGGTCGGGGCGTAGCCGGGGGGGACACCTTCGACGAGGATGAGGTCACCCTCGATGTGCCGCGTGCGCAGCGGTGCGATCTCACGGTACGCGGGCGAGTCCCACCACGCTCGCGCCTCGGCGATCCCGGGGAAGCCCAGCATCACCACGGCGCCGGGCCAGCTGCCTTCTTTCACCTCGTGCGGTGTCGCGTGCACGAGGTAGTGGCCGCCATACGGCTCGAGGGTCGACGAAAGACGTTCCATGTAGTCCGCGATCTCCGGGTGCGCGGCGGCGTCCTGCAGGTGAGCTATGGCGTAAGCGGTCATAGCGTGATCGTGGCATGGCGATCGACCACAGTCGATTACCTGCCGGGTAAGCGGCGCTCGTCTCGCGGGAGAGTGCTGGGGAACCGACGAGCGGCAATACGAGCCCGCACAGAGCGCCCCGACACCGTGGTCACGGCTGGAACCGGTCCGTGGGCGCGGCGGTCGCCGTGCGGCCGTGCACCGGGAGGAGGTGCGGGCGTTTGGCGGTACGTCCGTCGCCGGAGGAGCGTCCGGTGAGCCGCCTACCGAGCCAAGGACCTAGGAAGGTTGCGGCCCAACGTATTTCGCTCCTCACCGTCGCCATTCGGGTGTCGGCGGGCAGCGGCGGCGTCAAGGGCGCGGCCCAGCTTTCGTCGGCGCCGGGTAGACCCAAGGCGTGGGCGAGAGCGTCGGCGATGCGCTGATGTCCGAGCGAGTTGGCGTGTAGCCGGTCGGTGCTCCACAGGCGGGGATCGGTGACGGCGGCGTGGTGGGCGGTTTCGGCGAGGACGACGCCGTGCCGTGCCGCCGAGGCGCGGATGCGCTGGTTGAGCGCGGTGACGCGACCGCCGAGCGGGCGCGCGAGCGGGGTGATGCGCGCGAGGTCGGGGAAGGTCAACGTCGCCACGACCGCGCCGTTGACGGTGAGGGCGGCGAACATCGCGTCCAAGTGTCCGGCGACCTCGTCGGCGTCGAAATTCGGCCGCAGCAGGTCGTTGACTCCGGCGACCACGGTCGCGAGGTCCGGCCGCAGCGACAGGGCGGCATCGAGTTGCTCGGCGCGGATCTGCCGGGCGAGCTTGCCCCGAACCGCGAGATTGGCGTAGAGCAGGCCGGGATCGGCCTGCGCGAGGCGTTCGGCGAGCCGGTCGGCCAGGCCGCGCAATCCGGTCCGGTCGTCGCCGTCGCCGACGCCCTCGGTCTGACTGTCGCCGAGCGCGACATAGGTTCGGTAGGTCACAGGCCCAGCTCCACATCGGTGATCGGGTAGGCCACACACGAATGGGTGTAATCGAATCGAGCGTCGGAGAGCCGGAGTTT
>NZ_JBEXME010000061.1:0-2790 GCF_040610355.1 Nocardia sp. NPDC004168
CTGAAAAGCGGAAGGTCGCCGGTTCGATCCCGGCCCTGGCCACCAAATCCCTCCGACATATCACCTAGTCGGGGGGATTTTTCGCGTCTATACCCATCCGGTGTACCTGGTCTGCGTTGACCGTGGTTGACCGCCGACAACCGGGCCGTGATGCACGCAGAGTGCACGGCGCTGGCCCTGCTGGGTGGTGGGTTGCACACAAAGGCGGGCTGGCTGCGCCTGCCCCTTATCGGCCTGCCTTTCGCGCGTAGAGGCTCCGGGGTCAAGAGTGGCGATAGCCATCCCGTAGGGACGCCGTAGGCGCTCTTGACGCTGGAGGGGCGCGTGAGCACAATGCAGGCCACCACACAGCAGGGCCAAGCGGCCGAAGGGCGCTCAGTAGTTCGGCAACCGTGAGAAGGGGGCCGAAGCCCCCTCCAGGGATCAGTACGGGTAGCGGGCCATGGTCTCGAGGTTGCGGCGGTACTGGGCGTCGCAGCGGTGGCAGCGCCACCGGATTTCCTGCTGCTCGCCGTGGGTCGGGTACTCGTAGAGGAACGGGACCGCGGCGGGCTGGTCGCATCCGCGAAGCTGGCAGGTGTCGGGCTTGGTGATCATCGTTCGGGTTCCTCTCCGGTTGGGGTGGTCTGGCTGAGGGCGTCTCGATCACGACTCCGGCGGGTGTCAAGAGTGGCGCCAGCCATCACGTAGTGACGCCGTAGGCGCTCTTGATGCCCGCTGGTGGCGTGATAGCCCTCGGATCAGTCAGACCGCCACGGCCGGAGAGGAACTGGTGACCGGCGAGCCCTGTCGGCTGGATGCGGTGACCTCGTTCGTGTATCCGGGGACCTCGGCGGGACCACAGCCGGTGGACCGGGCAGAGTGCCGGCCGATTCGTGCTCGGCTGCGGGAGGTAAGTCGGGTACGGCTCTCGGCGTGCCCAGCACTGCTTCGGCTGATGCAGAAGTGACCAGACAGGAACTCCGGGCGCCTGCGGCGGAAGGAGTGCCGCCGACGCGCCGACGCGCCGCGAGCGACGCCCTATCAGCCGCGTTGCGCGTCGCGCGCGGCGGCGGCGCTTCGCGCCGCCGCGGGCGCTCTTGATCCTGTATGGCGAAATTCGGCAACAACTCGCACAGCGCGAAAGGTGCGTGTGGGCTGTCAAGCTCGGCTTGGTCGATCGACCGTGGCTGTGAGGTTGAACGATGTCGTGCGGTGCATGCAGTCTGCCCGTTCCTCGATGAGGTGCATTCGTGCTGTGCGTTCGGTGGGGTCGATATGGGTCGGATGGGCGGTCATCTGTCCGTCCCATTTCCGGTAGAGCAAGCCCGGTTCGGCTGTGAACCATCCATCGGTGAGGGCGTCGGCGGCGAGTAGGAGCCCGATGTCCTCGGAGGCTGGCAGTGCCATCCATCCGCCTGCGGCGAGAAGTAGGTCTCGGCGGATACATAGTGAAGCTGGATGGACGGGTGCGCGGAAGTCGTTCTGACGCCAGTGTTCCAGGACGGCTCCGCTAGGGAGCCGTCCGTTGCTGGGGTCCTGGTCGAACCCAACTGTCGATCCGTCTGGCAACAGGTCAAGTACTCGCGAGGTGGTCCATCCGACTCCGGGTTGCCCGAGCGCTTCGATATCTCGTGCGAGGGTTCCAGGTGTGAGTTGGTCGTCGGAGTCGAGCACTTTGACGTACGTGCCGACTGATCGGGCGAGGGCCAAGGAACGACACACCCCCGGCCCGCCGTGCCGTCCCGTTCCCGGCCGGATGCGCGGATCGTCGGGAAGCATGGGAATCGCTGCGCCTGTCGTTCCGTCCTCCTGGACGATCCATTCCCATTCCCAGCCTTCTGGAAGTTCTTGCGCCACAATCGATTTGTACGCGGCATCCAAGTATTCGGCGATCGGCCGATAGGTCGCCGTAATGATGGAAATGGTGTGGTTCATCGTGCTTCCCAGCGGGCGAGTTTGGTTGAAAAGACCAGTTCTGTTCGGTCGCCGGGAAGGATGACGTCGGAGAATTCCACGACGCGGCCGGTAGTATCGACGGTCCGTTTCTGTACGACGAATACCGACACCCCGGTCGTGAGGTCGAGTTCTGTGGTCTCGTCGCTGGTTGGGGGTCGGGTGCTGATCGTTTCATCCACCCGGTCAACCTCGATGCCGATGGTGAATAGCTGGTGCTGTGTGCCGCCCGGCCACGGCTCATTGCCGTCATCGAGCAAGCTCGGGTTGGTCGCAGCGAGGTCATAGGGGATGTAGGACGTACTCAGGTTGAGCGGTACGCCCTCGTGGTCGAGCATCGTTCGGTAGTCGCGTCGAAGGACCCTATCGCCCGCGGATATGCCGAGTATGGAGGCAATGCGCTCGTCGGCGTCGATCACTTCATAGTGTGCGGAGAACCGAAGGTCGTTGACTGTGACGCCGGTGTCCTTTTCAGTTGCGCCGGTTGCCCGGCGCTCTGACTCAGGTTCGTGAACGCGGTCCTTCTCCCACTGGTATCGAGCAGCGTCACGACGAACCTTCTGCCGGGGTGCACGGACAAATGTGCCGATGCCGTGTCGTGCCTCCAGCAATCCTTCGGATCGCAAGACCAGTAGGGCCTGCCGGAGGGTGGGCGGGCTGACCTTGTATCGCTCGACTAGCGCGGATTCGCCGGGGATGCGGTGGCCGGGAATTAGCTCCCCGGTGTCGATCTGCCGCCGGATGTCGTCCGCGATTAGCTCGTACTTCGCTGGCACGGCGCTACCTCTCATCGTGGGATACGTGACCATCTTATGTCCTCTTTAGGTCTTGACCTCTCGGGGCGCAGTATGGTAC
>NZ_JBEXME010000061.1:2886-10425 GCF_040610355.1 Nocardia sp. NPDC004168
GTACCATAGAACATCCACTTCGAGTATCCATACGGCCCTGACAAGGAGAAGGCAATGGCATTGAAAGACATGTGGATCCCGACCGACTTCCGTTCCGTGTTCCCGAAGGGTGTGCTGCTGCTCGGTGACATCGAGTCGCAGACCGAGTTCAGCGAGGACCGCAACGCGCCGAAGCGTCAGGCGGTCGACTACGACCGGGAGGGCAACGGCTCGGGTAAGCGCCTGTGGAAGGCGACGATCATGGACCGGGCGGGAGGCAAGGCGAACCAGGCCAGTTTCGACATCACGTTTGTTGCTGACCACATGCCGGTTCCGTCGGAGCCGGAGGTCATGGAGGGCTTGCGTCCGATCGAGCTGGAGGGGCTGCTGCTCAAGCCTCGCATTGTCGGTAACGGCCAGTTCAAGTCGATCGGCTTCTACATCCGCGCGACTGGCATCAAGGGCGACAACTCCGGTGCGAAGCAGGCTCCGGCTGATCCGGGCGCGGCCCGCCCGAACTCGACCGGTAAGGCGGCGTGATCATGTCGTTCTTCAGCACCTCGGTGCACGGGTATGAGGGGATCACTGTCCGTTACCGGCCGCAGACGCAGGACGCTTACGGCGGGCTTCCGGCGCGGGTGTCGGTGTCGTTGAACCGGTCGGATAGCTGGCTGGTCCTGGACATCGAGGATGCCCAGTCTCTGCTGGCTCAGCTGCCCGTGGTGTTGGCCGAGCACGATGCGGTCGAGGCTGCGGTGGCATCGTCGGACAAGGCGGCCTGACGATGAATACGGCGGATCAGTCGGCGGGGATGCGTCTTGCGCGCTGGTCCGCCGTGGTCATCATCATCGCGGTCGGGGCCGCGGCGTTCCGGCTCAGCTTCGCCACGCTGAAGGATCTCGCGGTCCTGGCGCACATCCCGGCGTCGGATGCGTGGCTGTTCCCGCTGATCGTGGACGGCACGATCCTGCTGGCCACCTTCGGCGTGCTGGTCCTGGCCAACGCTCCGGAGCGCCGGTTCTTCGTCACCGTCCTGGTCATCGGCTCGGTGGTGTCGGTGGCGGGCAACTCGCTGCACGCGGTCGCGGCCGGTCGAGAACTGCCGTGGTGGGCCTCAGCGCTGGTGGCTGCGATCGCCCCGATTTCCTTGCTGGCCGATACGCACGGGCTGGCGCTGTTGATCCGTGCGGCACAACGTGATTCGGCACCGGAGCCGGTTCCCGTTCCGGTGGTCGAGCTTGCCGCGGAGCAGGCCCCGGCCGAACCCGAGCCTGAGCCGGGACCGGTGTCGGTCCCCGAGCCCGAGCCCGAGCCCGTGCCTGTGGTGCCGGTGCCTGAGCCGTTGCCGGTGCCTGAGCCGGTGCGGGTGGCTGAGCTTCGTCCGGCGCCTGTCGCGTCGGTTCGTCCTGTTCGTTCTTCGCGACCGCAGCAAACGATGCTGCCGATCGCTGTTCCTGTTGGGGGTTGAGATGACTGCTTTTGTTCCTGCTGTGGCGACGGGTGTTTCCGCGCTGGTGACCGTGTTGGCCGGGGTCGGGGTGCTGGTGGACCAGACGCCGGATGCTCCGGCTCCGGTTGTCCCGGCCGCTGCGTCCTCCTCGGTGGTGGCTACCACGACGAGTCCGGCTCCGGCTTCGCGTGGGTGCGTGATGTTCTGCGAGGACTCCGGGCCGGGTCGGTCTGAGTTCGAGATGGCTCCGGCCTCTCCGGCGCCGGAGGGGTGCCGGTTGTTCTGCGAGTTGGAGCGTGGCCGGGAAGGTGGGGGGTTCTGATGAGTGTCGCGGGAACGGTGATGCTCGCTGGCGGTATGTGCACGGGCGCGTCGGCGTTCTGGTGGCTGCGGTCGCTGGCTGCGTTCGGTACGGGTGTGCAACCGGCTGGTGATGCTCGTGAGGTCGCCGCGGCGGCTCCGGTCGAGCTGCGGACGGCGGTGCTGGTGGTGGCTGATCCTCGGCAGCGGCCGTACATGTTCGCCGCGCTGGGGCTCGGCTCGCTCGACAGCGGGTTCCCGACGCTGGAGGACTGGGTTTACACCGACTACGGCCTTCAGATCGACTTCCTGATGATGGCCGGACAGACCCGCAAGGACTGGGCAGGTGAGGACGCCCTCGACGCGTTCGCGCAAGTGCTGGCGGTGCCGAAGGTGACCGTGGTCTTCCCCGATCCGGGGGTGGTTCGTCTCCAACTGCGGGTGTTCGACACACTCGCGGACCCGACAAAGGTGTCGGGGGTCCACAACGGCGTGGACTTGGAGGCGATCCCCGTCGGCGTACTCGAAGACGGCGGCACCTGGTACCTGGCGCTGCTGTACCGGCATCTGTTGATCGCGGGCGGCACCAACGCCGGTAAAGGCGGTTTGGTGTGGGCGATCATCGCCGGACTCGCCCCGGCCATCGCGTCCGGGCTGGTGGAGCTGTGGGTGGCCGACCCGAAGGGCGGTATGGAGTTCGGGCGCGGCAAAGCGCTGTTGACCCGCTTCGAGTACACCGATGAGGGCATCGTCGCGATGATGGCCGACGCTGAAGCGCTGATGCTCGAGCGGGCGGCGCGGTGCATGGAAGCCGGTATCGAGAAGCACGTCCCGACGGTGGATGAGCCGCTGATCGTGATCATCGTGGACGAGGCGGCGGCGATGACCGCCTACGCCGAACCCGACACGACCAAGAAGTTCGACCGTCATTACGGCAAGCTGCTCACCCAGGGCCGGGCGCCGGGGATCTGCGTGATCACCTGTGTGCAGGACCCGTCGAAAGACACTCTGCCGCAACGGCAGTTGATCCCGATCCGCATCGCACTGCGACTGGATGAGAAGACCCAGATCGGCATGGTGCACGGCGACTCCGCGCGTGAGCGTGGTGCACGCTGCGACGAAATCCCCTACACCACACCCGGTGTCGCCTACGTCCGTGAAGACGGTACGCCGAACATCGTGCGGGCGCGCTCGTACTTCGTCTCGCGTGAGGACATCGCCGAACTGTGCGAGCACTACGCCCCGCGCGGTCACGGCATCGACTTCGCACCCCAAGCCGACTACAGCGACTTCGACCCCGACGACCTCGGTGACGAGTCCGACGACGGGCCGATGGCGGCATGAAACGCGGTTTGGTCATCGAACAGCACGTGGTCGTCTACTGCGATACCTGCGGCGACCACTACACCGAGGGTGAGAACGAAACGATCTGCTTCGACTCCATCACCCAGGCCATCGCCTATCTGACCGTCCATTCCGCGGGCGGTGTGGGCTGGGTCTACGACGGCGACAAGGTCGTCTGCGACGGCTGCCAGGCCACCGCCCGCTGCGTCGAGCACGGCCACACCTTCCCCGAGTCCTGGCGCACCACGGTGTGGCCGCTGGGCAATTCCACCCGTTCCCGCACCTGCGAAGTGTGCGGCGTCCCTGAAATCGAGGCCCAGCCATGAGCAACCACCGCTACGACGACAACGTCATCGACCTGCAAGCGCGTCGCCGCTGCCGCCTGGAGCGTTCCGGGTTGGACTCGGCCGCGATCGCCGCGCACCTGCTGGTGGAGACCGGGGTTGTCCCGCTGTGGGACAACAGCGACGACCACGACTTCGACGGCGGGGACTGGGCGGCATGAGTAGCGACGTGTCCGGGACCAGCGGAGGGCCGTCGAACCCGATCGTCACCGCGGCGGCTGAGCAGGTCGCCAAGTCCAAGCGGCGCCGCGCCAGCAGCAAGGCCAAAGACGTGCCGCGCTGGGAGTGCCGGGACCAGATGACCCTCTTCGATCCCTCGAACTCGGAGGCGAACCGATGACCACCAAAACCGTTCACATCCGCAAGGACACCCACCTGGACGCGTCCGACCGGTTCGCGCTGGCGCTGCTGAACCTGCTGTGGGCAGCGCTGATCGGCCTGTGGTGGATGGTGCTGTTCCCGATGATCTCCATCCCCCTCGCGCTGGTTGTCGCGGCGTGGGTGTGGTTGGGGTGGCCGGTGGGTCTGGCGGCTGCTGTGTTGTCCGTCGCCGGACTGTTGCTGTGGCAGCGTGCCCGCCCTGAGATGTTCGACCGCTGGGTCACCCGCCGCGCTCGTTCCCGGTTCCTGACTTGGCACCGCTACCGCCGTCGCTGGGTCAAGCTGATGCGGGCCTGCCACCTGAGTATCGACCGCGGTGACCGCACATTCATCCCGCGCCTGCTCGGGGTCCAGATCGGCCCGGCGACGGATCGGGTTCGGGTGCGGATGCTCGACGGCCACTGCCCGGCCGACTTCGAAAACCGGGTCTCACACCTGGCGCACGCCTTCGGCGCCTTGGACTGCCGGGCCACGATCACCGGCCCCGGCACGGTGGAACTGGCGTTCCGTCGCTCGGATGCGCTCGCGGAGACGGTGATCCTGCCGCGGGTGGATCACTGGATCAGGCCGAAGGCGGCGTAGATGGAACCGACTACCACTGACACTGACTCGGTGGTCCCGATCCGGCAGACCGCGGCACAGCGCCGTAGCCTGCCGGATTTCCGGGATGTCGCCCACGCGCTGGCTGATGAACAGCATGTCTGCCGTCGCCCGGTGCCGATGCGCGCTGAAGACCCGAGAACGCTGCGGGTGGATTACGTCGGCACCCCGTGCAAGTCCACCATCGAATCCGTGTGCCCGGCGTGCGCGGCCAAGGCCCGGTATCTGCGGATGACGCAATGCCACGAGGGCTGGCACATGACCGCCGAACCCGAGATCGACAAGCGCGCACCCACCCAGCAGCAGAAAGACCTGATCGCGACACGTTCGGATCTGTTCGCCGCCTACCAGGCCGCGAAGGAAGAAGGCGACCGGCAGCGGATGGACGACGCCGCCGAAGACGTGGCCGGTATCGACAAACAACTCCGCGAATCAGGTTTCCGCGGCCGGTTGCCGGACCTGGACGCCACACCCAAGGATCGCCGCCAGCGTTCCACCCGGCGACGCCAGGACGTACCGGACCTGCCCCGGCACAAGGTCGCCAAGACCACCATCGGCCGCGAGTACGCAGGCAAGTACCGGCCCTCCACCTTCGTGACGCTGACCCTGCCGTCCTACGGGCTGGTGCACAAAGACGGCGCGATCAACTCCAAGGGCGAGGTATGCGGGGACGGTTCCCCGCGGGACCCGGACTCCTACGACTACACCCGTGCCGCCCGAGACATCGTGCATTTCGCGGCCCTGGTGGATCGCTGGATTCAGAACCTGCGGCGTGCAGTCGGCTGGGACGTGCAGTACTTCGCCACCGTGGAACCTCAGCGTCGGGGCGCCCCGCACCTGCATTTGGCGATCCGGGGATCGATCCCGCACGCGGTGTTCCGGGCGGTGACCGCGGCGACCTATCACCAGGTGTGGTGGCCCCGGTTCGACGCCGACAACGAGGTGTACTCCGGTGACACCATGCCGGTGTGGGATCACGCGGCCGGCACTTTCACCGACCCCGCCACCGGGCAGCCGTTGACCGGATGGGACGACGCGCTGGACATCATCGACTCCACCGATGATCTGGAACCGGCGCACGTGATCCGCTTCGGTGTCCAGGTCGATTCCAAGGGCATCCTCGGCGGCACACCGCAAGCCGACGAGAAGGTCCGCTACCTGACCAAGTACCTCACCAAGTCGGTCGCGGAAATCCTCGAACCCCAGTCCCGGCGTGCGGCCGAACACTACGACCGGCTCCACGCCGAACTCACCCACACCCCGTGCTCGCCGCGGTGCGCGGTGTGGCTGCGCTACGGCATCGTCCCCAAGGGCGCCACCGCCAAAACGCAGCCGGGCCGCTGCAAGGGCAAAGCGCATCGCCGCGACACGTTGGGCCTGCCGGGGCGGCGGGTGCTGGTATCGCGCCGCTGGTCGAACAAAACCCTCCCGGATCACAAGCACGACCGCGCGGAGTTCGTTCGGCAAACCCTCGCCGCGGTCGGGATCGTCAAACCGGACCGCTCGCATCTGATCATCACCCCGGTGGAACCGGGCGACAAGAACGTCCCGCCTCGCGATCACCTGATCATGGCAGCGGTCTCCCAGCGCATCACCTGGCGCGCCGAGTACACCAGAGCACTACTCGCAGCCAGTCCACCAGGGACACAAGAAACTTCGGCAATTCGGCAAGCAGCATAGGAGGGGCGCGATGGATATCAGACCCGGCTACGTGGATGTGCAGGGCGCGGCTGAGTACCTGGGCACAGGGGAGCGGTTCATTCGTCGGCTGGTCGCCGAGCGGCGGGTGGTGTTCTACAAGGTGGGCGCGCATGTGCGGTTCAAGCTCGCTGATCTGGACGCTTACGCCGAAGCGGGCAAGGTCGAGCCGATCGAGGTTCGCTGGAGTGGCGGCAGGGTGGTTGCCTGATGGGGCGTAGACGTTTCGGCACTGTGCGCAAGCTGCCCTCGGGCCGGTTCCAAGCCTCGTTCATCGGGCCGAACGGCAGGCGGCAGACGGCGCCGAATACCTTCCGGACGAAGACCGACGCAGATCGCTGGTTGGTCAACGTTGAAGCGGACATCAGCCGTGGCGCATGGTTGGACGAAAAGCTGGGTCGGCAAACGTTCGGGGAGTACGCCAAGGCGTATTTGCGTGAGAATCCGGATGTCGGTCGGCGGTGGGAAGAAACTTGCCTGCGCAATATGCGGCTGCACATGGTGGAACTGCTCGACAAGCCGTTGATCGCAATTACGGGTCCGGTTGTGCGTAGTTGGCACGCGAAAGCTGTAGCAGGTCCGGGCGGCAAGACCTCTATTCAGCAGTCGTACCGATTCCTGCGGGCGGTGATGAACCAGGCCAAGCGGGACGGCGCGATCACGGTCAACCCGTGCACGATCAAGGGCGCTGGCTCGGACCGGGCGAAGGAACGCAGCGTGGCTACCGTCGTGGAGGTCGGTGCGCTGGTGGAGAGCATTACTCCGCGCTACCGGGCTGCGGTGCTGTTGGCGGCGTGGTGTGGTCTGCGCCGCGGCGAGATCATCGGCCTGGCGGTGGAGGACGTAGATCTGGAGGCGAATGAGGTCTGGGTGCGGCGCAACCGGGTAGAGCTGCTGGAGTCGGCCGAAGCGTTCGATAAGGACCCGAAGACCGACGCCGGTAAGCGGCCGGTATCGATCCCTCCGCACCTGCGTCCCTATATCCGTGAGCACCTGGACAAGTGGGCAGGCAAAACCTGGATGTTCGTCGGCCGGGACGGTGAGCGGATGCGGGGTAACGCGATCTACCAGGCGTTCGTCCGCGCTCGGAACCGGGTTGGCGTCACCGTGACGTTCCATGACTTGAGGCACACCGGGCAGAGCCTCGCTGCGTTGACCGGTGCGAACCTGGCGGACCTGAAGAAGCGCCTTGGGCACTCGTCCAACGCTGCCGCCAGCCGGTATCTGCACGCGATCGACGGGCGTGACAAGGAGGTCGCCGTGGAACTGAGCAAGCTCGCTGCGCGAGGGAATGCGGTCGAGCTGCCTCGCTCGATCATCGTGAAGCACTGACCGACGGAACGCACGCGGAACGCACGGTGCAGGATTTCACCCCTCTGACCTGCGATTTTGCACCTGACTGAAAAGCGGAAGGTCGCCGGTTCGATCCCGGCCCTGGCCACC
>NZ_JBEXME010000062.1:0-9658 GCF_040610355.1 Nocardia sp. NPDC004168
CCCGCGCACGACCATGGGTCTGGGGCCGACCAGCCCCGAAACCAAGGACCCTACGCCGCCGTTTTATCTACCACCTTTGAGGAACGCAGCACTAATACTGCAACGACACTTGCATGAGTCGGTGCTGGTAGATCTGACGTGTGGTGTTGGATCGGGTTGTGGCCGAGTTGGATTCGTTGATGTCGCGGATCGGGGGCCGGTTCGCGCGGTCGGAGCCGCGTGCTCGGGTGCGTGAATATGTATCGGGGCTGTTGGCGGGTTTGGAACGTAAGAACGGGTGGACACTGGCCGAGCGTGCTGGTGAGGCGGGTCCGGAGGGGATGCAGCGGCTGCTGCGTAAGGCGGACTGGGATGTCGACGGGGTCCGCGATGACGTGCGCGCCTACGTGATTGAACACCTCGGTGACCCCGGGGCGGTGGTGGCCGCCGATGAGACCGGTTTCCTGAAGAAGGGCGTGAAGTCGGCTGGGGTGCAACGCCAGTATTCGGGTACCGCCGGACGGACGGAGAACTGCCAGATCGGTGTGTTTCTGGCGTACGCATCCCGGCACGGGCACGCGCTGATCGACCGGGAACTCTACGTTCCCGAGTCGTGGACCGATGACCGGGCTCGCTGCCGGGCCGCGGGGATCCCCGACGAGGTGGGGTTCGCCACCAAACCTCGGCAGGTGATCGCCATGCTCGAGCGGGTGCTGGCCGCGCAGGTGCCGTTTGCGTGGTTCACCGCCGACGAAGCCTATGGCCAAGCCGGTTATCTGCGTGAGTGGCTGGAAGAACGCGATGTGTTCTACGTGATGGCCACCCGCTGTGATCAGCAGGTGAGCACCCGCGCGGATCGTGTCATCCGCGTCGATGAGCTGATCGCCGAACTACCCGCACCGTCGTGGCAGCGACTCTCGGTCGGCGCCGGTGCGCACGGTCCACGCGAATACGACTGGGCACGCCGGCCGATCGATGGCACCTGGGCCCGAGGTCGCGGGCACTGGCTGCTGGCTCGCCGCAGCATCAGCGACCCTCACCAGATCGCCTACTACCTGTGCTACGGACCGCACTCGGCCCGGCTGATCGACCTGGCCTGGACCGCCGGATCCCGCTGGCACATCGAAGAAGCATTCCAGCAGGCCAAGAACGAGGCCGGGCTCGATCATTACCAGGTCCGCACCTGGCGCGCCTGGTACGCCCACATCACCTTGTCCATGCTCGCCCTGGCCTGGCTGGCCGCATCGAAAACCCTTGCTGCAAAGGGGGACTCGCCGACACAGGCGAAGACATGATCGCTCTCACGCTACCGGAGATCCGCCGCCTGCTCATCGCCTTCGTACTCACCCGCCACCACCGCGCCGACCACATCTGGGCATGGTCGAGATGGCGACGCCGCCGACAACACCAAGCCCGCCTATCCCACTATCGACGACGCGGCCACCCACTCACCTGAGTGTCGTTGCAGTACTAAGCCTTGCCCTCCCGCCGGTAAGGCTCGTCGTCAGCCAGACGCAGGATGTGCAGGGTCTTGTGGATCCGGCCGTAATGGGCGATGGCTTGGCCGAGACTGGTGGGGTTGCCGTCGCGGGAGACCATGCGCGTGACTTCGTGGGCGGAGACTTCACCGGCATGCATCGATACCGCGACCCTGCACATGTCTTAGCTAGATCCACAGTCCCTGGGGCAGACACCGTGCGACCAGCCACCGAACCCGATGGACACGAGGTTTGTAGGAGTTTCCCCCATATCGCGTAGGTCGAAGGCCTGGGAGCATCTTTTCAACACGCTGTTCTTCGAAAGGTAGGAGTCTGCTATATGCAGTGCGGCAGACATGTTCGGTCAAGCCCGGCAGTTACAGCGTTCACTGTCTCGACCGAGGCGGCAATCCTGCCTATGGGGTGGGTGCCAGATGTCGGCGAAGTGGCGGGATTCACCCGTTCCCGGCTGCTGACCAACTGCGCCGTGTCGTCTTCTTTCTACCTCGTACCGCAAGTCGTAAGCGGTGAGTCGTGACCGATATCGAAGCCGGGTCACTGCCCCCCGCTGAAGCGGTAGGACCGGCTGACAGCCCTGGCGGGAATGAAGAGTCGGCTATACCGTTGACGCCGTGGTCGTCGGTTGGGGGTGGTCGACGGCGTGCGAGGGGAAAAGCGACACCACTCGACATGCCGCCTTCGAATGGGCATCCGATCGCGGGAGAGGCCCGGACGCAGGGGCAGGACGCGTCGTCGAGTCTTGGCGTTAGCACTTTGGGGCAGAATAGCGGTACCGTTATGTCCACGACGCCCGCCTCTTCGGCGACCGTTCAGCAGCATCCTGCCGGCGCTGTCACGCTGTTTGAGGCGCAAACTCGGAATGATCATGTCGCATCGGGACCAGTAACCCCAACAGGGGTCGCGGCTCAGCCTCGATCTCAGGGAGAACCGGCGCCACCGGTGGATCCGGATTTGATTGGACAGCTGGCGCCGATGGCGTTAATGGCGTTGCCTATGATCGCATCGGCGTTGGCTGGCCTAGCTGGCGGCGGTGTGCACGACGGTGAAGCGGATACCGGTGGCGCTGGCGGAGGCTTGTCACCCGAGTCGCAAAAGGCACTGCACATACTGAATTCATTGGCGGCGGCATACGGCGATGGGCCCACCGAGAATCCCGAAGCGAGGGCGTTGCCGGGAAATGTCGGCGCGGCAACGCTTTCCGGTGATACCGCGATTGCTGTGAAGGCGAAGCAGTTGTACCTGGTCAATGCTGCCGGTGCTTTCAACAATGTGGATAACGGGATCGCCGGTTACCTCAAGGATATGGCTGGCAGGAATAATGTCGATAAGAAGGCGATCAGAGCTCTGTTGCGTGAGGTAAACGTCAAACTGGCTGAACTCAAGTGGCAGGCATATACCAAGGCCGGACAGCAGAAGGTCCGCGATATCCTCACAGTTGCGCTGCAGAAAGGACAGCGCATCGTTGCCGCCACGCAAGCGAATACCGTCAACACTGCTGCTGTCATTGACCGCCTCAGCGACCAGTACCTTTACAATATTTACGGACGGAGCGCAGCCAGCGGTGGTCCCGGTGGGGCGAGCTCGGCGGCACATAAGGCTGTGCGGGTAGCGACTGCGCAACTTGGTGACCCTTATATATATGGAGCTGAAGGCCCGAACGCTTTCGATTGCTCGGGTCTCATGCAATACGCAGCCGCAAAGGCTGGCATCAAGATCCCACGCGTCGCCGCGGCCCAGTACCGACAGCTTCCCAAAGTCCGCCCTTCAGATATTCGGCCTGGCGACCTGATCTTCCCGGCCAAGCAATTCAATGGTGGCTGGCCTAAACATGTGATGATGTACATCGGAAACGGCAGATGTGTATCCGCGCCGTATTCCGGTGCGGTCGTTCACATCACTCCGCTACCCGATAGCTACCATGCCACTCGCTTCGCATAGACAGTGTGTTACGTGGTTGTGATTCGTTTGCTGTATGCGCAGCGATAAGCCTTGTCAGGGCTGCTTCGGCCGACGCTTTGTGTTGTCTACCTTGCGCACCGCTCGCGACCAGTCGATCACGCCCTGGCTACCCAGCTCATCAAAGACCGCGCGATGCATAGCGGTTGCTGCGCGGATAGGTGACATCGATCTGGCTTGCCGAGAGGCCAGCCTGAAGGATGTTCATCGTGCCCAAGCCCTACCCCAGGAGTTCCGCGACGACGTGGTTCTGGTCGCCCGTCAGCGTGAGGACGGGGTGACCTTGGACCAGATCGCGGCCGATTTCGGGATCCACCCGATGACGTTTGTCGAAATGGATGCGTCAAGCCGACATCGACGAGGGCAACAAGCCCGGAACGACCAGTAGCGAGTCTGCTGAGCTGCGGGAAGTGCGGCGCCGCAACCGACTGCTCGAGCAGGAGAACGAGGTCCTGCGCCGGGCGGCGGCGTATCTGTCGAAAGCTCATCTGCCGGGAAAGGCTCGCCCGCTCGTGAAGGAGCTCGCCGCCGACGGGATTCCCGTCGTGGTGACGTGCCGGGTGTTGAAGCTTGCTCGCCAACCGTTCTACCGGTGGCTGGCCATGCCGGTCACCGCGAGTGAGGTCGCCGAGGCGCAACTGGGCAATGCCCTGTTCGACGCTCATCGCGTCAATCTGGAGTTCGGGTACCGGTTCTCGCCGACGAGGCCGCCGCGGCGGGTGAGCCGATGACCGGGCGGACCGCGTGGCGGATCTGCTCGGCGAACGGGTGGTGGAGTGTGTTCGGCGAGCCCCGACGAGGCAAGACCGGCCGGATCGGGCCGCCGGTCCATGATGATGTCGTCCGTCGCGACTTCATTGCGGATCGGCCGAACCGGTTGTGGCTCAGCGATATCTCCGAACATTCGATGAGGGATGGAAAGCTCTATTTCTGCGCGGCCAAGGGCGTGTTCTCGGGTCGGATCGTCGGGTATTCGATCGACTCGCGGATGAAGTCACGGCTGGCGGTGACCCGCGTTGCACAACGCCGTCGGTCGTCGTGGTGACGTAGCCGGCTGCATCGTCCACACCGACCGGGGCAGCCAAGCCATATTCAACTGATCGTTGCAACACCTCGATCGTGGAGGTGTCGAGGTGGGAATTGGTCCGCAGCAGAAGCGGGTTCGTGCGTACCGGGGCCAGATTCCGTCGCCGGGTCGGCCGACGGTGGCCTGGCGTGAGGATCGGGTGCGGTTCTGGGCGGCGATCGCGCGCGGGGTGATGGCCGAGGACGCGGCGGTGGAAGCGGGGGTGTCCTCGCCGGTCGGGTTCCGATGGTTCCGGCATACTGGCGGCGTGAATCCGCGTTTGCCTCAGTGTGTTTCGGGCCGGTATTTATCTTCGGGGGAGCTGGAGGACATCGCGTTGCGGCGGGCTCGGGGCGACGGAGTGCGGGAGATCGCTCGTCGGCTCGGTCGGAGTCCGTCGACGATCTCGCGGGAGTTGCGTCGCAACGCCTCGACCCGTTCGTACTGGCTGGACTACAAGGCCTCGACGGCGCAATGGCATGCCGAACGTCGGGCCAGGCGCCCCAAGATCGCCAAACTGGTCGCCAACGACCGGCTGCGCGAATATGTGCAAGACAAGCTCTCCGGGGTCGTGCGAACTGCCAACGGACGTGCCGTGGCCGGCCCGGTCGGTCCGGAGTGGAAAGGGCGCAACAAGCCGCATCGTGGTGATCGGGCGTGGGTGAACGCGTGGAGCCCGGAGCAGATCTCGAACCGGCTGAAACTCGAGTTCCCCGACGACGAGTCGATGCGAATCAGTCATGAGGCGATCTACCAGGCACTGTATGTCGATTCCCGGGACGGGCTCGAACGCGAACTCGTCGGCTGCCTGCGCCGAGGCCGGGCGTTGCGGTCCCGCGCGCACGCGCCAAGCAGAAAGCGTGGACACATGTGACCGCCGAGACGCTGATCGGTAACCGGCCCGCGGAGATCGGCGAGCGGGTGGTCGCCGGGCATTGGGAATCTCAATGGTGTTGTCAAGCAGCGGTTTTGATAGATGGGGTTCGTCGGTATAACAACGCTGATCGCGCACCAGCGCCCAGAGCACGTCGACTCGGCGGCGAGCCAAGGCGATGAGTGCTTGGGTGTGGGTTCGTCCGTGTGCACGTTTGTGCAGGTAGTAGTCACGATTGCGTCCGGGGAGCATGCTGCTGGTTTGTGCGGCCAGAAAGAACGCGTGTCGCAGCGGTCGGCTGTAGCGGCGAGGACGGTGCAGGTTGCCGGTCCGGCGGCCCGAATCATTCGGCACCGGGACCAGACCGGCCGCGGCGGCAAGATGGCCGGCGCTGGGGAATGCGCGCAGGTCACCGGCGGCGGCCAGCAGCATCGACCCGAGGATCGGCCCGAAACCGGGCATCGACTCGATGCTTGCGGCATCACGATGGCCGCGGAACAGGTCAGTGATCTGTGTATCGAGGGCGGTATCCGTTCATCGAGGGCCAGCACGGCCGTGGCCAGCTCGGTGATGATCCCGGCGGCGATGTCCTGGCCGGGCAAGGCAACGTGCTGGGATCTGGCGGCGGTGACCGCTCGGGCGGCGAGCTGGGCGAAGTTGCGGACCCGACGCCGTTGCAGCCAGCCGGTCAATCGAGCCTGTCCGACGCGACGGATATGCTCCGGGGTGACGTAACCGGTGAGCAGCACCAACGCGCCCTTGCAGGACGAATAGTCGAATTCTCGCTCCAGAGAGGGAAATACGCTGGTCATCGCGTCACGGAGACGGTTGATCATACGAACCCGGTCAGCGATCAGGTCACTGCGATGGCCGATCAGCAGGCCGAGGCTGCGTGTCAGGTCAGCGGTCTGGTCGATGACGGTGAGATCCCAACGGATCCGCGCGGTCTCGGCGATGAGGAAAGCGTCTTTCGCATCGGTTTTTCCTTCACCGGCATACGCGGCGCTCATCGCCGCAACCATTCGGCGGGCGCGTATCGAACTGGGTGACCCGCGCGGGCCAGCAGTGCCAGCAGCAACGCCGCGGGCGCGGCGATGATGTCGACAGTCCACACGATCTGCTAGCGAGCGCGGTCACCGTGGTGATCGCCGCGACGAGTTCGGCTTCATCGTTGACCAGCTTCGCCGACCACAGTTTGGTGCCGTCGCTGTCCACAACACATACCCAATGGTGGGTCTTGTCGATATCGACTCCGGCCCAGACCATTTCACGTCCCACACTGACTCCCGTTTCGCGCTGGTTCGTCGCTACTGTCTGACCCGGTGGAACACCCCGCCGACACATCCGTAACCAGCGACAAACGCGCATCTCAATCAGCAGCCAGGGCGTCCAAGAGGACCGGGCGGACATTCCCAGTAAGCGACCGAATCGCAAGGCGACCTCAGCCACACCCGGCCCTCACGGGTCGCCGTTCAGTCTTACGGAAGGCGATCTGATCATCGGGTTGCAGCGTTCGGCGATCGAACCCTGGTCGAGCGGACGACCCGGTTCACGATGCTGATCCACCTGCCTCGCGAGGACGGATACGGTGTCATCGCCCGCACCAAGAACGGACCCGCTCTCGCTGGCTACGGCGCGGTGACCATAAACGACGCGCTCACCCGAACGCTGCGCCCGCTGCCGCCGCCGCTGCGTCGATCGCTGACCTGGGACCGGGGCAAGGAACTGTCCGACCACGCACGGTTCACCGCCCGCACCGGCGTCGAGGTCTAGTTCGCCGATCCGAAGAGCCCATGGCAACGCGGCACCAACGAGAATACCAATGGCCTTCTACGCCAATATTTTCGAAAGGCACCGACCTCTCTCGCTGGGGCGCTGCCATCGCGCACACGCTCAACTCCCGACCCCGCAAAGCCTCGGCTGGAAGACGCCCGCAGAAGCCTTCACCGAGCAGCTACGATCACTCCAACAAACCGGTGTTGTGACGACCGATTGAATACGGCCAATTCCGTTCCAGGCGATTCGTGCACGCGCTCACGGTTTCGGATGATTGGCTCGATGGGTCGGGTCGGCGCGGCAGGCGACAACGCCGCGATGGAGCTTCTTCAGCCTCCTGCAACGCAATGTCCTCGACCGCCGCAAATGGGAGACCTGCGAACAGCTCCGGATCGCGATCGTGACCTGGATCGAACGCACCTACCACCGGCGCCGCCGACAGACCCGACTCGGCCGATTGACCCAATCGAATACGAAGCAATCATGACCCCAGCAGCCGCACAGGCCACGATCATCGCCTTCGGCGAAATCGACCCAATCGTCGGCTCCGGAGGACAGGCCTCGTTGTGGGTAGCGCACATCCGTCCATGATTACTAATCAAGCAACGCGACAGAACCAACCCATGCCAGACGCTGTAGGCCGGAACCTAGCGAAGAGTTCGCGAAACGAAACTCGGTCGTGGACTGAGTACTTGCAGTCGTAGGCATTTGCCCCATACCGCTTATGCGTCCCGAGGTGGGACCGTTGGCGCTCTATCAGGGGCGCGGCGTTCGGCGAGTTGTCGACGCCGCTTGGAGCGAAGGCGGATGTTGTGGAGTTCGATTATCTCGCGTTGCCGCCGGAAGTGAACACCGCCCGGTTGCTGTCCGGCCCCGGCGCGGCTGCGCTGGGAACTACCGCAGCGGCCTATGCGGACTTGGCCGCGGGGTTGTCCGTCGCTGCCAGCGGGACCGACGGCTTAACCGCCGTGATGGGTGTGGTGTGGCAAGGCCCGTCATCCGATGTCGCCCAAGCGGCATTTCGTCGACACGCGGGCTGGTCGCACAGGCAGTCCGCAGTTGCCCTGGATGCCGCGACGTCCGCGGCCGAGCTGGGCTCGATTTTCATCGCGGCGCAGGAAGCTATGACGGATGTGGCGGTGTGGCTGGCCGAATGGCATGCGAAACAGGCCGCTCTCGCCGCCGCCAGCACAACGCAACTGGCCCCGCTCACGCTGGCAGCGATGGCGGCGAGTGAACTGGAGTATCTGGCGATCGCGGCTGCAGCGGCGGCGGTGATGGTTGGCTACGATTCGGCGGCCTCGGCCGTGCTGGCAGGGCTGCCGAGGCCGGAGATTCCCCTGCCGATCGTCAGCGGTGGTTCGATCCCCGAAGGAGCCTCGATCGGTTCGGCATCTCCCGGGATAAGGAGTCCCACGATAGGCGACAATGGCGTGCACACGAGCCAATCCGACGTGGGAAGCAGCCAGACCGGTGATTCAGGCGGATCCAACCCCGATCCCACTCACCCCTCGCAGCCACTCGACACCGCGCAACCCACGAATATGCTGCCGGACATGGACAACCCCTCGTCCTTATCCGATTCGCCCGTCAGCTCGTCGGGGGCCGGTTCCGATGCCGGTTCGATGGACCAGCAAGGTTTGCTTGGTGTATCACAGGATTCGACGACGCTGGCTGGGATGTACGGCGGAGTAGGCAGCTTGGTAGCGCTCAGCATGACTCGCGGTGGGCCGAGTGTCATGTCCGGTGCTGCGACCGGTTTCCGGATGCCGTCCAACTGGTCACCCGGCCGCGGTACCGCGTTCGGTGCCCCGTCCAACCCGCCGGTCGGAGGACCAGTCTCCCGTCAGACCGCACCTCGCGGAGCGAGCGCGCCGAATGTGCAGATGCGGCGACGCAGGCGGGACGAAGATCGCGAGAACTCGGCGGTGTTTGTGCCAGGTGAACCGCAGGATGTCCCGGTGACCGAGCGGCCACCGGTCTTCGGAGTCATCGAGTATGGCGACGCCGACCGCTGGGAGGAACCCGAAAGTCCGGAAACGGAACAGTCGCCGCTGATCGGTGTGATCAGAAGCGCCGCTGACGAACCGGCGACCGCAGACAGGAGACCCGCGCGATGAGGTTTGCGCCGTGACCCGGTTCTGCCGGGGGCGGATAGATTCGGCTGGAGGGTGAGCAACGGCCACGTGCGCTGCTGCCTCGCCCCGACCCCGCCACCATCAAATGTCATGTCACCGGGCATGGCGGGGTACCGGCTACCTTGATGGTTACGGCGATGGGCAGCGGCCTGCACGAAGCTCTGCGACGACTTGGCGTATGCGGCGCTGGGGCTTAGCTTGGTCTCTAACCTGGCCGTCTCGGTTTGGTGCCCTTCTTGTGGTGTGCCGGCGGGTATAGGCATGGCAGGTGCCTAAGTGCCTGTGTATGAACTGATCGTTTTTCCTGTTGCGGCTGCTGCGGGTGGCTTATCGTCGAGGCGGGGTGGTTCGTGCGGGAGGCGGCGATGGT
>NZ_JBEXME010000063.1:0-8952 GCF_040610355.1 Nocardia sp. NPDC004168
CATTCCGAACCCGGAAGCTAAGCCTGCCAGCGCCGATGGTACTGCACTCGACAGGGTGTGGGAGAGTAGGACACCGCCGGAACATCCTTTCACGAAAGGCCCTCGACACCGTCGAGGGCCTTTCGTCATTTATGCACAGAATTACTTTCCATGCCGACCGGTGGTGAGCGCGTTCGTCAATTCGGCTGCCGCGCTGCGGGTCGCATCGACGAATTCATCGCGTTCCACGCGCGTCGTCGCCACCTGCAATGGCCCCAGCTGAACTTCGTAGGCCGCGGTGCCGCTCGCATCGAAAACCGGGGCCGCGAGATAACTCAGCGGCAATATCTCATCCGAATCCAGCTCCGCCCGCGTGAAAGGCCGGGACGTGAGCGCGGCGAGCTGGCGTAGCGCGCGAGTACGCAGATGCGGTCGCAGCAATTCGGATCCGACCGCGCCGAGTAGATCGGCGAGCAGGTCGACCAGGCCCGCATCGTCGGCGCGCGGTCGGAACACCGCGACCCCGCGTTCACGCACCAGTGCCAGCAGCGCGCCGACGATGCGTTGATCCGCCTCGTCGGCGGTGT
Organism: Nocardia sp. NPDC004168; assembly: GCF_040610355.1. Classification (NCBI taxonomy): domain Bacteria; kingdom Bacillati; phylum Actinomycetota; class Actinomycetes; order Mycobacteriales; family Nocardiaceae; genus Nocardia; species Nocardia sp. NPDC004168. The sequence continues at coordinate 567 of NZ_JBEXME010000063.1, forward strand.
TCAGCCACGTATTCTGCTCCTTTGCCGGACGCCACGGCATCACACTCGCGCCGGCCGGGAATTGGAGCGGAATGCGATGTCCCACCGGGATTCCCGGCACCACCCGGTCGACGCCGTGCCGGACGTCGAGCACCGTGAGCCGGTCCGGCTCGATGCGGCTGAACGTGGCGCCATAGCCGGTCCGGGCAGCGAGACCGGCGAGGAGCTCGCCCACGTCCTGTGGAAGCGCGGCGCCGTGCAATCCCACCAGCGCCGGGCCGATGCCGTAACCACGAGCCGGGTCGCGCACGACCCAACCGGCCGCGTCCAACTCGACCAGGATCGCGGTCGCGGTCGCGCGCGCGATGCCCAGCCGTTCGGCGATGCCCGCGACGCTGATCGGCTCCCCGGAGGTCGCCAGTAGCGACACGATGTCGACGACGCGCCGCGTGGGCGGCGACGCAGATCGGTCCGGCATGATGGCAATCCCTTGTCCCGGCTCGGTGAGCGACTTACGATGACGAATATTAGATCACATGCTGTCGAATATTCGTCAGTCGCCGCTTAGGAGCGTGAATGATTCTGGAACGGTTCCGAATCGATGATCAGGTCGCGATAGTCACCGGCGCAGGACGTGGCCTGGGCGCGGCTATAGCGGTCGCGTTCGCGGAGGCGGGTGCGAATGTCGTCATCGCCGCACGAACCAAAAGCCAGCTCGACGAGGTAGCCGAGCGGGTTTCCGCCACCGGGCGACAGGCCCACGTTGTACCCGCGGATCTGAGCGACGCCGAGGCCACAGCGGCACTCGCCGAGACGGCGGTCGAACGCTTCGGGCGATTGGACATCGTGGTGAACAACGTGGGCGGCGCACTGCCGTGCCCGCTGCTGGACACGACGCCGCAGGCACTGCGGGACGCGTTCGACTTCAACGTCTCGAACGCGCACTCCTTGGTCCGCGCCGCGGTGCCGCGCATGCTCGAAACGGCGGGCGGCGGCTCGATTCTCAACATCACGTCCACGATGGGGCGGCTCCCCGGACGTGCGTTCGCGGCATACGGCACCGCCAAGGCGGCTCTGGCCCATTACACCAAGCTCGCCGCTCTCGACCTCAATCCGCGTATCCGGGTCAATGCCATCGCGCCGGGCTCGATCCTGACCTCCGCACTGGAGGTCGTCGCCGGAAACGACGCCATGCGTACCGAATTGGAGTCGAAGACACCGCTGCATCGCATCGGCGAACCGGAGGACATCGCAGCGGCCGCGCTCTATCTGGTGTCCCCCGCGGGGAAGTATCTCACCGGCAAGATTCTCGAGCCCGACGGCGGTTTGATCGTTCCCAACCTCGACCTTCCGATCCCGGACCTGTGACATGACATATCGCGTAGTGCAATGGGGCACCGGCAATGTGGGCAAGCATGCCTTGGCCGGCGTAATCGCCCATCCTGAGCTGGAATTGACCGGGGTGTGGGTGTCCGGTTCCAAGAGCGGAGCGGACGCGGGGACGCTCGGGGGGCTCGATCAGCCCGTCGGCGTCGCCGCGACGACCGACGCGGAGGCATTGCTCGCGTCGCGTCCGGACTGCGTCGTCTACTGCTGCATGACCGACAACCGGCTGTTCGAAGCCGTACAGGATCTGCAACGCATCCTGGCCGCCGGGATCAATGTCGTCGCGTGCGCACCCGTATTCTTCCAGTACCCCTACGGCGTGCTGCCCGACGAGTTGCTGAAGCCGGTGCAGGAGGCGGCCGCGCAGGGCGATTCGTCGCTGTGGGTGAACGGCATCGACCCCGGTTTCGCCAACGACCTGCTGCCGCTCGCGCTCGCGGGGACCTGTCTGCGCATCGATCAGCTGCGCTGTCTGGAGATCGTGGACTACGCCAGCTACGACAACCGCGCGGTCATGTTCGACATCATGGGCTTCGGCAAGCCACTCGACGAGATCCCCATGCTGTTGCAGCCCGGCGTGCTGTCGCTCGCCTGGGGCGGCACGGTTCGCCAGCTCGCGGCCGGGATCGGGGTCACCCTCGACGCCGTCACGCAATCTTACGAGCGGATCGCGGCGCCGGAGTCGTTCGATATCGCGACCGGGCACATCGCCGAAGGAACGGCGGCGGCACTGCGTTTCGAAGTGCGGGGCATGGTCGGAGACGTGCCCGTCACGGTGCTCGAGCACGTGACCAGGCTGCGTCCCGACCTGTGCCCGGACTGGCCCCAACCGGCGGACCCGGAGGGCTCCTACCGGGTCGAGATCACCGGCGAGCCCAATTACGCGTTGGACTTGGTGACCTCGAGCCGCAACGGAGATCACAACTACGCGACCGTGCTGGCGACCGGCCTGCGCATCGTCAACGCGATTCCAGCCGTGGTCGCGGCGCCCGCCGGAATTCTCACCGCGCTCGATCTCCCGCTGATCACCGCTCCCGCGCAGCGTCCCGGTCGCTGACCCACCACCCGGCCCACGCGGTACGCGGAGGTAGGAGGTAGAAGGCCTGCGGAGCTACTGGCCCATCGCACGGCGGCCCCGGCCGAGGCTATTCGGCGTACCGCGCGGACTGTGCGCGGTCGAGGTCATCGATGAGCTGCGGCTTGCCGACCGACCGGGCGACCGGCCTACCGACCGACCGGCTGCACGGCGTGCCGGTCGGCCGGCGACAAGCGTGTCACGCTATTGGCCCCGCCCGGTCGTGTGACCGGCTCGGTAGCACGCGGAGCTACCCGGCCCGCAGGCGACAGTGCCCCCTCGTCGCGAACTCGGACGCAAACAGCCGACCGGAAGTGTTGGCGCTGTTGCTCGGCCACGCTTCGGGCTCGCCCGCTTCGACTGGCCGCGCAAGTATGCGGCCCGCGGCGGGGACCACCGGGCTCGCGGCGCGGACAGTGCCCGCTCGATGTCGTCGGCGCGGTTGCTCGGCCAACACTTCGGGCTCGCCCGTTTCGATTGGCCGCGCAAGTAGGCGGCCCGCGGCGGGGACTACCCGGCTCGCAGCGCGGACAGTGCCCGCTCGATGTCGTCGGCGCTGTTGTAGAGGTGGAAGGCGAATCGCAAGCCGCCGCCTCGCGCTGAGGCGACCACCTCGGCCTGCTCGAGCCGGGCCGCGAGGTCGCCCGCGCCAGGGACGGAGACGATCGGCGAGGGCGCCTCGACGGGCTCGAAACCCAGTTCGCGCAGTCCGGCACGGAAATGGCCGGCGAGTTCGAGGTCGTGCGCGCCGATCTTGTCGACGGTGAGTTCCTCGATCAGCGACAGTCCCGCCAGCGCCGCCACGACGCCGAGCCAATCGGGCGTCGTGTCGAATCGCCGTGCCGTCGCGGGCAGCGCGGCCGGGCGGTACAGCTCCGCCCAGCGGTCCTCGGCGGCGTACCAACTGGAGCCGATCGGACGCAGCTGCGGGACGAACTCGGGCGGCGTGGCGAGGAACGCGACGCTGCGCGCGCCGATCAGCCATTTGAAGCTGGCGCAGACCCAGTAGTCCGCGTCGGCGAAGCGCAGCGGCAGCCAGCCCGCGGCCTGGGTGGCGTCCACGAGCAAACGCGCGTTGTTGGCCCGGGTGACCGCGCGCAGCTCGGGGAGATCGGCGACGCGGCCGTCCGCGGATTGGACCACGCTCACCGCCACCAACTCCGTCTCCGGGCGGACCTGCGCGGCCAGCTCCGCCAAAGGGGCGAAGCGCACGACGAGATCGTCCCGGTACACGAAAGGCATCGAGACCGAGGCGAATTCGCCTTCCGGCAGGAGGACCTCCGCGCCCGGTGGCAGTGCGGCGGCCACGGGTGCGATCAGGCCCGCGACACCGCTGCCGAGCGCTATGTCATCGGCGGTGGCACCGTCGAGCAGCCGGGCGAAGCCCGCGCGCAGGTCCGGTACCAGAAGGTCCACTTGGGATGTCGGGCCACTGCGGCCGGTGGCCCAGCTCGTGCTCGCCTCGCGGACCGCGGTCAGGGCGCGGGCGGACGGCAGACCGAAGGAGGCGGTGTTCAGGTAGGTGATCTCGGGAGTGAACTCGTCAGGCGCTAGCGAGGGCATGTTCGCAGCATCCGCCGGGCGGCGCGGGACCGTCCAGCGCCACCGGGCGGATAGTGGACCGTTTTCCCGCCCGTCACTTACCGGGCGCCCACATGTTGGACAGCAACTGGAAGCTGGGTGTGTCCGACAGCGACTGCATGGATTCGTAGATGCGCCGGTAGGCCGTGGAGGCGATGCGCCACTTGCCGTCGTCGTCGCGGCGGTAGGTGTCGGTGTAGTAGCCGGCTCCCCGGATCAGCACCCCGTACTCGGTGGCGAGCACGGTGTCCTCGAAGGCCCAGGATCCCGTGGCCGTCGCGCCGTCGACGCCGATCTCCGGGTGGTTGGCGATGTGGACGGTGACCACCGAGGGGCCGAGATTCTCCCGCATGAACGCGGTGATGGCGTCACGGCCGTCGAGGTTCAGCGGCTCGCCCATGGCGTGGGTGCCGTAGCGCCCTTTCGCGTCGACCGCGAGGGTGTCGGCGAACTCGTCCCACTCTTTGAGGTCGAGGGCACGGAAGTAGCGGTATTTCAACTGGCGGACGGCTTCGATGGCGTCGAGATCCATCTGTCGAGCCTGGCACGCGCGGCCCCCGCAGACAAGAACGTGTTCTATTTTGGTGCGAGTCGGCGTCGCGAAGGGACGGATCGAGATCCGCGGGGATCAACTGTGTCGTCCGGAGCGGAGGCCGGATCGGGGACCTCAGCCGCAGGCGAGGGTGTCGAACCGGGCGGGGGCGGGTACCCATATGACGGGCGTTATCGTGCGCCACGACAGCGTCCTGGGTACCGATCCGTCACGACCAGGGGAATCTTGCGATGACCGACCGCCATGCCACCCACGACTCGAACCAGCAGATCCCTCTCGACCAAGAACTCGCCCTCGAGGCGGCCGCGCGGCGCCTGGAGAACGAATTCGACGGCGTCGCCAGCGAAGCCGCGATCGAGGACCATCTCCAGGCCTCCTACGACCATGTCGCACACCACGCCACCATCGTCAACTTCCTGCCCCTGCTGGCCGAGCGGTACACCCGCGAGTGGCTTTTCGCCCTCGAGGATTCCGCGCACGGGTCCGCTTAGCGGCCTCTAAGCTCTACGCGAGCACGCGTGGAGGTTGGCAATGACGGTCGAGGTGATGACCGATTCCGAGACGGGGGATTTGCCGACCGGATCCGGACAGGCAGCACGACCGAGCCAGCCCCCGGCATCGATGATCGAGCGGATGACGCTGATATTGGAGGCGTTCGACGGCGCGACGCCGACGCTCACCCTCGTCGAACTGGCCGAGCGCACCGGATTGCCGCGCTCTACCGTGCATCGCATCCTCGACCAGCTGATCCGGCTGCGCTGGCTGGCGCACGCGCCCGGCGGCTATCGGCTCGGCTTGCGCACTCTGGAGTTGGGTGGCCTGGCCGCCGACCAAAACGAGATCCGCGATGTGGTGAGCCCACTGCTGCACGACGTCTGCCAGCAGACCGGAATGGTGGGCCATCTCGGCGTTCTGGACGGGCGCGATGTGTTGTACCTGGACAAGGTCGGCGGCCGGATCGCCGCCAGCGTGCCCACCCGGCTCGGCGGCCGGATGCCCGCGCACAGCACCGCACTCGGCAAGGCGCTGCTGGCGACGCTGGACCCGAGCATCGTGGAGGCGTCCTTCCGGGATCGCCTGCCGCAACTGACCGCTCGCACCCTCGCCGACCGCGCCGAACTGCATCGCGAACTCGGCCGCATCCGCAACCGTCAGGGTGTCGCCGTCGACAACGAGGAGTCCGTGCCCGGAATCACATGCGTGGCAGTGCCGATTCGCGGTCGCGGCGCGGCGGTGGCCGCGGTGTCGCTGTCGGGCCTGATCGGTGCCGACGCGGTGGCGCCGGACACCGCGCGGCTGGCCATGGCGCTGGCCGAGATCGCCCGTGAGGCGGGGCGAACCCTGTGTCCTCGGCACGCGCGTAGGCTCTAGCTGCACCGCGCGGCCCGGCATCGGTGCGCCTGGCTCCGCCGGATCATTTCCGATCGGCCGCGGCCGTCCCCGGGCGGAATGGCCGAAATTAGCGGTGCGCTTGCTGAATTGCCCGCCTTTCACAACTTAGAACACCCATCTCGCAGCGAATTCGCCACAAAAGTAGGTTCATAGCGCGCTAGCCTACCGTGTCAGCCTCAACGGGCTTCCGCCAGCCGCTGTGTGACAACGGATGCCGCGTGCCGACGGGAAGTAGTGGATGGGCCTCGCCGGTCAGGGCGACGAGCGCCTCAACGACGTCGAGGAGGCTGGCTTTGGTGTAGGTGAGGGTGATGGGGCCTGGGCCGGGTCTGTCTTGATGGCCAGCGTAGGCGCTGGAAACTGCCATCCCGAACTCTCGCTCGACAAAAGTTAGTGTGGTATGGCGGATCCAATGCGCTGAAACTCCGATCGAGGACGCCCAAGGCAGGAACTTTTTGATGCGCTCGAACAGGTTGTTGAGGCGCGCCACCCCTACCGGTCTTCCATCTCGGTACCGGAGGACATGCCGTGTTGCATCTGCGCCACCACGGGCTTCGATGTGCTGAAGGATTTTTCGCATCAGGGTCGGGGAGACGGGTTGCCATCTTGTGGTTCCACCTTTCTCGCGGAGGCGCAAAAGGCAGTCGTGCGCGTTGAGGTCATCGATGGTCAAGCTGAGCATTCCACCTCGGCGACAGGCGGTTTCGATCAGGATGCGCACTATCAGCGCGTCCAGCGGCCGGTCATTGCCTGTCGTCGCGGCAACGCGGCCAATGTCGAGGATATGTTCGAGAGCGAGTGCATGCCTGGGGCTTCTGGGGGGCCGCGCTCTTCTGACCTTTGCGGCTGGGTTGTCGAGCGGGTGGATAAACCTGTCGTGTTCGGCGTGGCGATAGAGCTTGCGAATCGCTGAAACCAAGGTTGCTGCGGCGCCGACACCGCCGCGTGAGTTCGATCGTCCGACAGCGCCCGCGCGCACCCGGTGTTCGCTGACGAGTTGTTCGATCTCCGTGTACGTCGGCTCGGTTATGAGCCTGTCACCCCACCTCTGCTCAACGACCTTCCAATAAGATCCGTAATTCTTCAAGGTCTTCTCTGACGCCGAGGCCGAAACCTGTGCGATGTACTCCTTGAAAGTCGGCGCAGGCCCTTGCCGTGTGGCCTCGTCGAGGAGGTCCTCAAGCTTCAGCCCCAGTCTGGAGATCAAGTGCAGGGCTGTACTGACGTCTTCGGAAGTCACTGGGTCTCCCAAGGATTCGGTTGGAACTGTGCGAGTGCGGCGGCCACCAGTGGCGTGGTGTAGACGACGAGTCGCCCGTGAGTAAGGGATGCCACCAGTAACAGCCGGTCACCGGACTGCATGCCACATGCGTGGCGGATGTTGGCCGGAAGATGGATGTATCCGGTCGGCCCGACTGTCCAGCGGCCGTCGTCGGCAGGATGCACGACTGCGAGCTGGTCTTGGTGCGAGATGGTCACTGGATGGCCTGGATGCCAGCCCAGCTTCCGGATGGCGGATCGATCACTGACGCGGCCGCGTTGATCAATGGTTGCTGTGGCGCAATGTGCCACCCCGACTGGCGACTCGACGATCGTGGTGGGGTACTGGAAGGGGACGCCTGAAAACTGGATGACTCGCGGTGTCGCGCTGTAGAGGCGATCGAATCCCACGACTGATTCATTGTGAGGCCGTATCATCGGTCGACGATGTCTGACCGGATTCAATACTGATTTCTCGCAATGCGGTGTCCGAGCCGTTGATGGGGCAGGCGCAGGAAACTTTGACTCGCGTTGACTCATTGTCATGACTCACTGGCGAACTCGGCTAGGTGTCGGATCCGAGTGACTATAAGCGGGCTCGGCCGCCATCGCGCGTGCGGTGCGTACGGGGGCAGGTGCACATCGGATGGCGCTGAGTAGAGGCGAGGCTGGCTTGCGGTTCGAGCGGGACAGGTCCGGCCATGGAGGCAATCTGTTCCTGCTAGCAGGGTGCTGATCTTCCCGTGTCGCGGCACCATACGGTGCGCCTGCGATGACTGCATTCGCGTACGCAAAGTTTCGACCACCTCGATGTCAAACGCGCAGCGCTATGTCCATTCGACATGACATGCGTCAGGCTGCTTGAGGGTGTTCGCTGGCAACAACGATTCGCTGTGCTGGGATTGCGGATGCGTTGTCGGCAACGGCTGATTGCCTCCCAAGCATTCATTCGTGGCGGGCGGGACCTCGTGGGTGTTCTGCATGGTGGGCAGGCCGGTGCCGATATCGAGGAACTGGCGGATGCCCTGTTCCCCGGCGAGGTAGCCCACCGCGCGGATGAGGAATTGGCGCGACTGCACCGCCATGGTGGTGATGTCCGGATCCACCTCGATCCCGGCATCGCCTGCGATGCGGTCGATCTCGTAATAGTCCTTGCCGCC
>NZ_JBEXME010000064.1:0-8759 GCF_040610355.1 Nocardia sp. NPDC004168
CTAGTGCCTCGTCAAGCAACCTTCGGTAGGTAACCAGGTTGCCGGATCTTGGAGTTGACGGCGAAGTCGCGTTTGGGTCGGGCGTGCTGGTTGTACCAGCGGATGTAGGCGCCGATCGCGGCGTCCTGTTCGTCGTGGCTGCGGTGATCGGTCCCGTTCAAGGCGAAGTAGCGTAGAGCGGCGAATTCGGCTTCGATCCAGTTCAACCACGATGAATAGGTCGGTAGGAACACCAGTCCACGTCGTTGGCCGCGGCCCAGGCGCGGACCTCGGCTCGCTTGTGCGGGGAGAAGTTGTCGAGGATGACGTAGAGCCTTTCGCCGGGCCAGCGTGCCCGCAGCGATTTCAGCAACGACAAGAACTCCTGCCACCGTTTACGATCCCGGATCCGGTAGTGGAGCTTGCCGGTCGCCAGATCCAGAGCGCCGAGCAGGTGCCGCACGCCCTGGGTCCGCCGGTAGGTCGCTCGCAGCCGTTTCGGGGTTCGTCGCGGGAACCAGCCACGACCAGCGCGGGGTTGCAGATTCAGCGGCCCGAACTCGTCCACGCAGATCACTCGTCCATCGGTGGGTGGATGATCGTAGAGGTCCAGGACGCGGTTCATCTTCGCGGTGAACTCGGGATCGGTCCCGGCTTTCCAGGTCTTGACCGCCTGCCACGACACCCCCTCGGCTTTGAGGATCTTGCGCAGAGTTTCGCGGCTGATCTCAGCGATGCCGTTGCCGATCAGTACTTCGCGCAGTTTCGACAGGCTCCATGTCGAGAACGGCCAGCCCAGGTCACGCGGGCAGCACCGGGCGATGCAGGCGATGCGTTCACGCGTCGCTCGATCGACTTTCCTCGGCCTGCCCGCGCTCCATTTTGGGTCCAGCGCGTCGAACCCCCGTTCGTTGAACTCGTGGATCACCTGCCGCACGTACGCTTCGCTGACCTGCATCAACCTCGCGATCGCGGGAACCGGCTGCCGCTGGGCCGAGGCCATCACCACGATCGCTCATCGCAACCTGACCGGTTGTTTGCCCGTCTTGGTGATCTTCTGCAACCGCCGCCCCTCCTCCGGGGACACCGCTCGCACAAACACTTCCGGCTTCCGGGCCACCAACACCACCTCCACCGGCAGCATCACCGGCAACGGGACTGTAAATACAACGGCTGGACAGACCCCCGGCAACAGCTCCACGATCAACCCGACACCCAGTTACCGAGGCAACCCCTTGGACGAGGCACTAGTGTCCCTCCTGGCATGTGAGGGCCGTGTCCGCGGTTAGTGTCTGGGATGCGTTTCGGGCTCGGCTGAGGTGTCCGGCGACCGACATGGTCGCGGCGAAACCGGCAAATAGCACGGGAAGGGTGAATGGCGTTCGGCCTTCGGTTGTTGTGAGTATGTGGCCGACGGTGATCGTTCCGAGCGCTGCTCCCGAAGCGGTCCCGCTCGAGAGCCAGGCGAATGCTTCGGTGAGTGATTGTCTTGGGCAGGTTCGTTCTGTCAGTCCGGTCAGGATGGAAATTGTCGGGGCGAATGCAACGCCTCCGACGGTCAAGATGCATGCTGTCTGTATGAAGCTGGTGGGCAGTAGCAGCAGGGTGGTGGTTGCCAGTATCGTCGATGTGCCGATCACCAGTCGCTGGTACGTCACGGTGGGCGAGCGGGCGGCGTAGGCGAGCGCGCCGGCGGAACTGGTCGCTGCCCACAGCGCTAGCACCAGGGGACCGAGAACGGGGGTGGGGGCGCGGGCCACGATGATCATGTCTGTGGCACCGAGGATGCCGCCGATAGCGAATGTGATCGCACACAGTATCGGCATTCCTGGCTGTGTGATTGCCCGTAAGGGGTGCGAACCGGTGTTCGCCACCGCAGGTTGGTCGCCGGGCTGGGCGGCCAACCACAGCATGCCGGTCAGTGTCGTGCCCAGCACTGTGAGTATTCCCGCGGGCCAGGCGATGGTGGTGAGGATACCGATGACGGCGGGTCCAACGACGAACAGGATCTCGTCCAGGCTGGATTCCAGTGAATAGGCCACCGCCACCAAGCGGGGTGTTGTGTGTATGGTGGCCCAGCGGGTTCGGACCATCGCGCCGACCGACGGCATGGCTGAGCCGGTCACAGTTGCCCCTAGCAGCAATCCCCAGTCGGAGCGCACTGCACCGATGTCGCCCACGATGAGGACCACGCCTGCGGCGAGCGCGATAGCGGTGGTGCGCAGCACTGATTGCTGGCCTCGGCGGTCGCACATACTTCCCCAGACCGGTCCGGCCACTGCGGCGCAGAGCAGATACACACCGCATGCCGTGGCGGCGAGGTCGTAGCGGCCCGTGGTTCGAGTGACCATCAGCACGATCCCGAGTCCCATTGTCGACAATGGGACTCGGGCCAGCACGCCAGCGGTGCAGAGCGTCCCTGATCCCGGGACGGCGAACAGCTGCTGGAGATTTCGCGGTATCACAGGGATTACAGATATGCTCGGAGTTCACCTCGCCGTCGCACATCGAGTGTGGCGCAGTGGAACGAACCTCCGATGCTCTGGACGTGGCGGAATGCACATCTGATCGGTTTGAATCCGAGTTCGGAGACCAGCGCCGCGATGTGCTCGTCCTGCTCTTCGACCACAATGCGTTCCTCATCTAGCACGAGGAGATTCATGTTTACCCAGCCGCTGGTCATGAACAGCGGTGGATGTTCGCGCACAGCAGGGTGCGGCGCGGGTACGAGTTCCCAGTCGGCGAACCCCGCGTCCCGGAGCGTCGGGGGATCGATTCGTTCGGGGTTGAACAGCATCAACCCCGAACGTAGCGGCATGATCGTGGCATCGATGTGCATGGCGTGTGGATCGTCTGCCTCGAGCACCCGGATGCGATAGCCGTCGCCCAGGTGGCCTCTCAGCCAGTCGATCCCGGCCTGATTGGTCACGTGACTCAGTTGAGCGACGATATCCCGACCGAACCTGAGGAAGTCGGCTGCGTCGAAGGCCGGCTGACTGTTGTTGATGGCCCATTCCGCACGTGGATCGTTGTTCAGCAGACCCGGATGGTCGAGCACACGCGGCGCCGAATACCAGTGGGCGCCTGCCTGCTGGTATCGGGTCAGCAGCGATCGGTAGGCGAGGGTTTCCGAGCGGCGCGACACCCATGACATGGGTGCTTCGATGATGTCCGAACCCACTACCAGCAAACAGTCGCGTGGCATCGCGCAGGTATGGCCATCGAGTCCGGCCAGGTCGACACGATCGGGGCGTCGAACAACGATTCCCTCATCGGTCAATGTAGACGCGAAGTTGTCCAATTCTTCCTGGGCCGCTGCGAGGATATCTCCCGGAAACGGGCGCCCCGGTGTGAAGAGATCCCAGAACTTGGCGGGCATAGTGTCTTCGATCATGCGCCGGGGCTCGGCAGGGAACATCGCACCATCAGCGACACCGACAATGACTTCCTCCAATGGGTCCCACTCGGTGTGGGATTCGACGATGGATCGGACGGTCGTGACCCCCGAAACAACTGGTTCCCGGGAATAGAGCAGGCCTGCCGACTCTGTTGGCCGCACGACGAAACCGGGAGTGGTGTAGGCGAGGTTGATCGCTATGCGTTCACGATCGGAACGCAGTGGTGACACCCGATGGGCCGTGGTGTCAGCCTTGAGGACATAGACATCGCCAGCTGTGAGCCGAACTTGTTCGACTGGGCCGTCGTCGAGCTGCGACACAGACTTCGCTCGCGCGACCAATTCAGGGAATCCTCCCTCTTCGGGATCGGGAGCCTCGATTACCAGGACGACCGATATGGGGTAGTCGTCGAAATGAGCGCCGAAGGTGTCGTTCTTCCGGTCGAGGATGTTAACGACATACCGGTCTACGTCATCCTCCAAAGGGATGACACGCTCCCCGCACGCGGCCTCCACGATGTCCAGCAGCAGCGGGTCGCGGTAGATCCCGGGAACCAGCGAAGAAAGCTGATCCACGACATCACCACCGAGAGTGGTCATGCGACGCGGCGAGTTCTCCATGCACTCCATGAGAAACTCTTTCCTAACCCCTTCGCGCCGCAGCCTCCTGATCTCGTCCTGCAGAAGCAGCAGCCCAGGAAAAGATATCAGCCCCGGAAAAACCGCATAATGCTTGGCGGCATAATTCATGGCACAAAATTGCAGGGTTGATGATCCCGGTCCGAATTCCTTCACATCGAGAAGAATTTCGCCGTATGTCTTGTTGCTCTTCAAGGTCACAACCTCATAGGTAATTTGGGCGTGCGTGATAGGCACGTCCTGATGTGATTAGAATTGGGCACGCCAGATTCCGCCGGACGCTGCGACGACCGAAAATCTCCGGCGCTACAAGCATCGAAGACTGTCCACCGAGGCGAGCTTCAACCATCTCGCAGGAAGATATGGTGAACGGTTTGCGGTTGCAACTATCGTGCGCGAGAGAATCTACACACCATTGGTGAGTTGATATCGGCGTGAGTGTCGAATTCTTCTCCGGAACCATGGCGGCCACCGCGAATGCGTCGGTCCAGACGGAGATCGGGCGTGAATTGAACGCCATAAGAGTTGAAGATGATCACGCTTGCTTGCGGCTCTCCTGCAGCTTCGGCGAGGGGTACATTGTCCCGATCGCGTGCGAAATCCGCTCAAATAATGTACCGCCACCTAGCGGTACAATCAAGAGCGAGATCTGAGGCTTGAGCGGCGAGATCGCCGAGCGCCCAAGTGGATCGACGTGCCAGCACGCGATGACTGGCGCAAGGAATCTTGGGTCGACCCCGACGACTTCACCGACACCCCAAGCCGGTGCCGCCCGCACCACCGGCGGCAACTTCCGGTAGCAGATAACCACTCACGAGCAGGCGGATGGTGATACAACAGCCCAGCAGCGACAAGACGCGACCGGACCCCGAGAGCATCACCCTGCGCGCCGAACTCGCCACCGAGTCCAACGAGAACGCTCGACTACGGCGACAAATCGACGCCGCCGCCAACGTGATCGCCACCCTCCACCCCGAGAACACTGCACTACGCGCTGAACTTGCCGGTCACGCCACTGAACCGCCCACGCCAACACTCCGGAGTACCAGTCCGAACTGGCCTAGACAGTCAAACTGGTGGTGTCGGCCCGTCGCTCCGATGCCTGACAACGCCCAGACTCGATTTTCCTGGAGGTTCCCCAGCCTTCGCCGTCCTGCTCTTGCGGGCGGCGTCGATCGACTCTTGAATTGATGGAGCCAATAACAGTCCCATATGGCAAACCGCATTCATCTGCGCGACAATCGGATTGGTTCCATTTGCCCGCTCCGGCACGTCGAGATTCTCGGCGAGTGCCACGAGTTCACCTAGTTGCGCCACTGTTCTGTCCATCAGATTTTGGACATTTTCAATAGCCTGCCATTCTTCACTGACCGGATCTTTTGTCACCATTCCCATCCTTCGCTAGATCGATATGCAATTCGAAATTCCAGATTCATGTTCCCCTGGCCAGGCGACCCAGAGCGCGGTCATTCGCAAAGACGTCATAATTTGTCGTTGATCGACGTCGCCATTTATGTCGAAGGATCGGGCAGCGCGCGGAAGTGCTGATCTAACTGAGTCACCATCCACTGTCGATTGATAGTCAATAGTCCGCATTAGTTCGGGCTGACAACTGGTCTTCCGATCGTTCCGGGGTGCGCCGTTAGAATTCTGCGGTGCCACAGGTTCGACGCCAATTCCGACACGACCGAATGTGAAGCATTCAGGCGCTGGGTCCGGCTTGACTCGGGGTCTGGTTGCCGGGCGCAGGCGTCGGTGGGGTCACGCTCGGTGCGATGGTCGGCCGCTCACCGATCACCGCTTCGGTGTGCGGTGTGTCGTCCACGTACATCAAGCGGTCGGGATGCCACGCCACGACGCGGTTGCGGTCGTTGTTGCCACCCGAGTTGCCCATGCCGGGCGCCATCGGCATGTACGGCATCATCGGCGATCCGCCGCGCGCGGCAGTGGCGTTGGCGGCCGACGACGTACCGAGAGGCTCGATCACCGGTGTGCGCGGCATGCCCGAACCCAGGCTCGCCGCGGCGGCCACCGGCAGGGCGCTCGCCTGAATGGTTGCCGCTTCGACATCCGGGATGCCGAGGCCGGGACTTCCGGCGGGCATCCCGCTCGGGCTGCCCGTACCGAGTCCGCTGGGGATGCCGAGGTTGTCGTAGCCGTAGTCGTCGAGGCCGTAGTCGTCGTAGGCGTCCGAGGTATCCGACTGTCCGAGCTGACTCAACGGCATTCCGGCCGAAGCCATCGCGCTCATCAGGGCGGGCAGCATCTGGGTCAACGCGCTGCTGTCGCCGCTGCCGCTGCCGCTTCCGGTGCTTTCGCTCGCGCCGACTGTCGAGCCGAGGTCGGTGGAGTAGCCGGTGATCGTCTCGGTCGAACGGGCGTTCTGTTCAGTGAATTTCGCCAGTGCCGCCTGTATGCGAGTTTGATTCTTGGACCGCATCGCGGAGAGCAACTCCTTGCGCACGGCGATGATCTCCTCCGGAGTCGGATGCTTCGCCTTTGCCGTCCGGAACGCACCACCGTACGTATCGATCCCGTCGGCAAGCAGCCCCAGCGCACTACCGAGTTGGTCGAGCCACCCCCGGTACTGACCGAGTTCGGTCGCCGCCTCACTGCCCACCGGCTCCCAACGCTGCAGCGCCTGTACCGTCGAGCCGACACCCTCGGTTGCGACAAGATGCGGACCACCGACAAACGAGCGCAGCTCGTTCGCGAATCCCATGGCCGGGCCGGGCCCTGGACCCGTATGCAACTGCTGCGCGAAGATCAATGGTTCGACCTCGCCACCAGACGGAAGCACGATCGTCGGTGGCCGACGCAGGCTGACCTCCTGCACCTCGCCGACCGGGTTGGCAACGATGTCGCCGCCGCTGCCGCCTATTTCACGGGCGCCGCGGTCATCCGCTTCGGTGTAGTCGACCGCCGCAGCGCCCACGTTATATGCGAGACGATGAATCTTATTCCACGTGAACATCATGCCGTTGACCACCAACGCCGCCTGCGCGTTGTACTCCGGCACCGCCTGGGCCGAGCCGGAATCTGCCCCCGCGGGTACAACCCATCCAACAGGCATCGCCGCGCGGGCATCACGCGCTGTCGCGGCAAGCTTCGCCGCGACAGCGACGAGTTCCTGCGTATCCACATTCAGCGGCATCGCGACCTCCTCAAACCGCCGTAACCTCCTCGCACGATCAAATTCAGCATGGCAATCGACACAGCTATGTTCGCGAATCGATCGCCGGCGCCCGGCGTGCACTTCTGGCCAGTCCCGTGAAGGCTTGGCCGCCAACGACACAACGCGAGAATCCCACTCGGCACAACAAGCCGGTATGGGGGAAATCCCTACGATCCAGGAGCGTTGAGTGAACAGCCCGATGCACTCTCAGTGGCGGATCGATTGCCGAGGACGGTGCGATGCCTCGGCGGGGCAAATGAATATGCTGTCCCCCGCGACAGATCCTTCGCGAACATTGCCGAGGGCGACACCCGAGGATGTCCCCGTTTCCGCCGCCGATCTGCGAATGACCTCCGCGGTGAAGCTTTCGCTCGCACATTCCCAACACTGGAAACCGTCTAGCGTTCTGATGTACACCACTCGATGCGAGCCTTGCGGCCCCGCCTTAGGAGCTTTGGATGTACTTCAATCTGACCGAGGGAGCACTCCCTGCTATCGCCTCGCGATGGGGCATCGAAACGGCCGATCTCGCCGCGACGATGGAAGCGTCCGTGGCCAGCAGTGTGCCACCACCGCCGGGCTGCGACGATGTGAGTCGAAAGATCACCGAACGGTTCTTCGTCTTCTCGACCGGCTTCTACGACAAGACGGTGCAGGGAGTCGGGCACCGCATTCATGCCCAGCCACACTTGCCCGCAGTGGACGCCTGCTATCGTGCGGCGGATGCCACTGGCAGCGGGGAGATTTCCGCTAGAAGCGCGGCGCTTGGCGAGTAGCAGAAGTCGCTCCGAGCGAAGGCTGATGCCGTGGCGTTCGATGCCTCGGTTATCAGGGCTCCGATCGACAGTCGGCCACGGCTGACGGCGAGCAACACCGAGACCTTGAGACCACGGCGCCAGTCGACGTCGGCCATTTCGGGATCCCTGTCAGCCACAGCATCGCGTCAACTTCGCTGGTCGTAGCATGCCTCGTGGGGTGGTTCGGCACTACTCCGTCGAACCACCAGCCCGCGACGGTGAATCGCCATGTCGACGAGGTACCGTCGTCGTGTCAGATGTGGTTTTTCTACGCCGCCAAGGCTACCACCCAGAGCTGCCGTTCGTGCTCGATGGGTGAGGTTAACCAGCCACCCCTTGGAAGCGGGAAGGCACGATTCGTGCAGTATGCGTTGCGGGCTTTGCGCGAGAGCAGGGTGGAGGAGGTAGTTGTGCTCGCTCGGCGTGGTTGCTCGCGAGTCCGCATTCGTGGTACCGGAATTCGTCGATCTGCTGGCATGCGACGTTGACATTGCGATCGAGGGCGTGCTGTCGAAACCTCGGTCACTGGCGGTTCCATGTAGATGACAGCCTCACCGAAGACCCAACCAATACGGTATTGCATTCGTCCGCTGGTATAGGGATTCGAGGACGGCCGTGCTCGGCCATGGAATCGGAGTTCTTCGGCCAATTCGCGACCGGCCACATCCTCACGCGACTAGTGCTGCGTTCCTCAAAGGTGGTAGATAAAACGGCGGCGTAGGGTCCTTGGTTTCGGGGCTGGTCGGCCCCAGACCCATGGTCGTGCGCGGGC
>NZ_JBEXME010000065.1:0-8009 GCF_040610355.1 Nocardia sp. NPDC004168
ACGGCCCGCGCGATGGCGACGCACAGCCGCCGCGACCGCCGCTTGGTCCTTCGTCGCGTACGCGGCGGCCGCGCAAACGCGAGCCGGGCCGCGAACGGAACAGGCTCGGTCTCGCTTCGCTCGAAAGTCGCGGTTGAGGTGCGCTGGGCGCGTCTGGCTGTGAGCGCCGGGCCTGGTGCAAGCGGGTGGCAGGACGGAGAAAGTCGGTCGTTCATCGTCGAGGGCGTTGCGGGGTCGACACGATGAGCGGCGCCGGGTCGGGGGTCATAGGGCGAAAGTGCCGCCTTCGATGAGGATGGTGAGTTCGATGGTGATGAGGACGGTCACCGCCGCTGGCGAGGGTGACTCGCTCACCGCCGGCGACGGACAGGCTTTGTGGGAGCGCCGCCGTGGATCGGGCCGCTGGGATCGCCGCCGCCGTTGTCGCGATCGCGCCACATGTCCCACCGGCGCGTAGGCCGAGCAGCAGCGGGAGCAGGCCGACACCAGTTGCCGCGCGACGCCTTCCGATTCCGCGCCGACGTCCGCTGACCCTGCGTAACGGGTGCCGCACCGGTGCGCTCGCGGCTGTCGGTAGGGGTCAGGCGGTTCGGGTTCGGAGCCACTCGCGCCAGTCGTCGACGAAATCGGCGCGGGGGGTGCCGACAACTTCGCGGAGGATGCCGTCTTCGGTGGTGGGGTCCTGTTTGCCCGCCGCGATGCGGTGGTAGAGCTGGACGAGGCGGGCTCGGTCGTACTTCTCGGCGACGAAGGCGCAGATCGACCAGGCCTTTTCGTATGTGAAGGCGGCGTCGGGGCCGGAGAAGTCGGTGTCGGGCGGCAGATCCTCGGGGATCCGGCCCGCGTGGGCATGCGCGGTGAGCGTGGGAGCGATGTCGGAGAACCGCTGGTCCTCCCCGTGGTGCGCGGTGTAGTCGGCGAAACCCTCCAGCATCCACAGCGGGGCGCCGTCGACAGTGTCGGCGCGAGCGGCGATGTGGGTGAGTTCATGCCGCAGCAGGGTGGCCATGCCCTCGGGATCGAGGCGGCGTCCGGTGTCGGGGCCGAAGACGACGCGCTGGCCGGTGGGCCGACTGCCCGCCGTGAACGGATCGGCGACGGAGGCGGCGGCGACTTCGGCGGGCAGGAGACCGGGTGAGCGCAGCAGGGCCGCGAACTCGGAGGGCGACGAGGCGACGACGACCAGCGCGGACTGCGCCCAGCCGGGACCCCAGACGTCGGTCACCGCGGCGGTGGCCTCGGCGAGTTCACGTTCCAGCACGTCGATTTCGATCCGCTGGTCGGGATGGCCGACGACCAGGGATCGTCCCCCGTCTCCGGTCGGCACCTGGCGGGCGATGATCGACCCGAACGGTTCGACGATGCGCCGCACCTCGGCCAGCCGGGGATCGGCGGCCGCCGCCTGACCCACCGCCTCGGTCGCTCCCGGCTCCGCGGCCCGCAGTTTCGGCAGCACCGTGTTCGGCAACATGATCAGCGCGACGCACACGCCGGTGAGTGCCACCACCATCGCGACGGTGAGACAGAACTCGAAGCGTCGCCGGGCCGAGCACCACGCGCGCAATCTCCGCATGCCGTTCATCGGCGCGCCCCGGCGGGGGATACGGCTGTGCGGCCGACGGGGTAGGCGCCGCGCCGCCCGCCCGGGTGGGTCACCGTTGCCCGTCGCGGGTTGGTCGGGCTTCGAGTACTGCGGTGCCGCTGGTTGGCTCGCTCACGGCCTCTAGTATCGCCGAGCCGAATGGAACGGCGTCGAGCTCATGGGTGCGACCGCGACGGGCACGCCGAAGGTGGAGGCGTGCAGCATGAGCCCGTTGCCCGCGTAGATGCCGACGTGCGAGATGTCGGAGTAGAAGAACACGACGTCGCCGGGCTGCAGATCCTCCTTGGCCACGGGCGTGCCGTAGGTGGCCTGCTGCGAGCTCGTCCGAGGCACGTTCTTGCCGACCTGCTTGAACGCCCACTGGACGAGGCCGGAGCAGTCGAACTGGTCCGGACCGGTGGCGCCCCAGACGTAAGGGTCGCCGATCCGGGTGAGCCCGGCCGCCAGCGCGCTGGTCCCGCTGCCGGGGACGAGGCCCTGCAAGAGACTGTCCCGGTCGAAGCCGGGCGGGAACGGCGATCCGGCGAGGGCCGACTTGTCCTTGGCCGACAGCGACCCCCAGGCCTGCACCACCTGGGCGATGGCGCCGCCGAGGTCGCTGCGCTTGTGCTCCAGTTCGATGCGCACCGCCTCGGCTTTCTGCGCGGCGGACCGGGCGGCGTCGGCGGCGGTGCGGGCCGCCGATTCGGCGGCGGTCGCGGCGTCGGTGGCCTTCGAGTAGTGGTCGAGCTGCTCGGAGGTCTGCGCGGACACCACGTCCAGCGTGGACATCTGGTCGAGCAGTTGCTGCGGTGAGTCGCTGACCAGCACGGCGAACAGGCGGTTGGTGCGGGCGCCCTGGTAGGCGGCGATCGCGGTGCGGTCGATGACCGGCCGATACCGGCGGATCTCGTCCCTGGCTTGGTTCACCAGGTCGGTGCTGGCGGCCAGCCGAGCGTCGGCGTCACGCTGGACGGCGAGCTTCGCGTCCAACTCGGCTTCCACGCCCAGAGCCTGCTGGTTGAGCTGTTCGGACTGACGAGACAGATCGATCATCCGCTGCACCGCCTCCGTGGCGGTGGAGGGAAGCGCCACCGGATCCGCTCCGGCCGGGCCGCCGCCGTAGAGACCGGCGGCCAGCAATCCGGCTGCCAGCGTCCCTCCCACCAGACGTTTGGTCTGCTGTCCCCGGTGATGCTCAGCCACAGCCCGCGGTGCCCCGTTCTCTCGTGCAGCGATCTCTCGCGAAACCGACGCGGAAGCCTTCGACGAACCCCGAGGTTTGCGCCGGGCGAACCCGGGGTAATCGGTGGAAGGTCTCGGTTAGGTTACGGAACGGCCCTCATCGATGTCCAGTAGAGAACGAATTGATCACAGGGCCGTGGTGCGGTCGGGCCGCGATCTCGCGGCCCGACCAGCTGCTTCTCAGAAGCGGCGAGCGCCCGCGATCGGCATGGAGGAGATCGGCGCCACCTTCACGGGCTGGCCCGAGGTGGACGCGTGCACGACGTTGCCGTCACCGGCGTAGAGGCCGGAGTGTCCGCCGCCGTAGAACGAGACGAGGTCGCCAGGGCGCAGATCGTCCAGGGACACGGGGCTGCCCGCGGCGAGCTGGGCGCCGCTGGTGCGGGGCAGTTCGATGCCCGCCTGGCGGTAGGACCACTGGACCAGGCCGGAGCAGTCGAACGCGTCCGGGCCCGCGGCGCCGTAGACGTACGGCGAGCCGACCTTGCTCAGGGCGGCGTCCAGCGCGATGTCGCCGGAGGCCTTGGGTGCGACGAAGGGCAGGGGAGCGGGGCCGGGCAGCTCGACGCCCGGAATGCCCGGCGGAACCGGCAGCTCGTTCGGAACGTCGAAGGTTCCCACGCCGGGGACGGTCACCGGCTGGGCCGACGCGGGGGCTGCGGGCAGCAGGAACGCGCCGATGGTGGCAGCGCCGACGGCCCCGGCGGCAACAGCGCGCTTCGCCTGACGCTTGGCGGCGTTGGTCGTCATGATGCGGTACTCCCAATCTGCCTCACGACGCCGCACCCGGTGGTGCCGCGGACTTCGTCGGCGCCGCACCGGTCGGCGCGGCGGGACTCCGTGAGGTCTCGAAAAGGTTACGAACACATCACGGTCGTTTGTAAAGCGTCAGCGAAGCGAAATGGGGTTGCTCAACAATTTCAGCGGCTAATGGATGTGAGATACATCCCACCGAATCACGAAAAGATAACGGCGGGGTAATCGTGCGAGAGCGCGCGTTCGGGCAGGGTCGCGCGGCGGGGTGGACCGGTCGGCTACCCCGGGTGGGTCTGTGGGGTGTTTTCCCAGGTAGTGGCGTATAATGTGCCATAGGTTCCGATATGGTCGCTCGTTCGTACACCGTAGAGCCAGGGGTTGTCGACACGCCCGAGGGCGGGAGATCGCTTTTCGCGGGACTCGCCGCAATGTTTGATACAGTTTTGAACCTTATGTGATCTGGGTCTCTTTTCCGCATTTCTAGATCATTTCCCGGGTACCGCCCCGAAATCTCCACGGTGTCATTCGGACATTTCGTGGCGTATTCGCGTGCTCGGTTCCTGTCGGACCGTGGCCCTACGCTGCTCGCCGTGTCCGATCCCGTGCCGCGCCCGGCCGTCCAGCAGCTGGCTTTCGACGAGCTCGACACTCCCTTGTACGACACGACTTTCGTGGTCGTGGACCTGGAGACCACCGGGACCAGTCCCGGGGCCGACGGCATCACCGAGATCGGAGCGGTGAAGGTGCGCGGCGGGGAGGTGCTCGGCGAATTCGCGACACTGGTCAACCCGGGACGAGCGATACCGCCCGCAATCGTGCACGTCACGGGCATCACCACCGCGATGGTGTACGCCGCGCCGCGCATCGAGGCGGTGCTGCCCGGCTTCCTGGAGTTCGCCGCGGGCGCGGTGCTGGTCGCGCACAACGCACGGTTCGACATGGCGTTCCTGCGTGCCGCCGCGGCGCAGTGCGACACCGCATGGCCGGCCGCGCAGGTGCTGTGCACCGTGAAGCTGGCGCGACGGGTGCTCGGGCGCGACGAGGCGCCTTCCGTGCGGCTGGGTTCGCTGGCCCGGCTGCTCGGCGCCACCACGCAGCCGACGCACCGGGCACTGCAAGACGCGCGCGCGACCGTCGACGTGCTGCACGCCCTGATCGCGCGGGTCGGGAACCAAGGCGTCCACAGTCTCACCGAGCTGCTCGACTACCTGCCCGACGTCACGCCCCGGCAGCGCTCCAAACGCGTCCTCGCGGCCGATCTCCCCGCCGCTCCGGGTGTGTATCTGTTCCGCGGTCCCTCGGACGAAGTCCTATATATAGGCACGGCTGTGAACCTGCGCCGCCGCGTCCGTAACTACTTCACCGGTTCGGAGACCAGAGGGCGGATGAAAGAGATGGTCTCGCTGGCGATTCGGGTCGACCACGTGGTGTGCGCGCACGCGCTCGAGGCGGGGGTGCGCGAACTGCGGCTGTTGGTGGCGCACACCCCGCCCTACAACCGCCGGTCGAAATTCCCGAAACGGGCCTGGTGGCTCACTCTCACCGACGAGCCGTTCCCGCGGTTCTCGGTGGTGCGCGAGCCCGGCCGGGACGCGTTGGGGCCGTTCCACTCCCGCAACGACGCCGCCGACCTGGGCGTGATCATCGCCGAATTCACCGGGTTGCGCACCTGCACGGCACGGCTGTCAAGGAACGCGGCGCACGAGTGCCCGCCCGCCCTGGTCGGCGGATGTCCAGCGGGCTCCGAGGGAAAGCCGCTGGACATGGCGCAGTACGCGCCCGCGCCCGCGCTCGTGCGCGCGTTGTTCGCCGGGCGCAGCGACGCGCCGATCCGGTTCATGCTCGACCGCATCGAAACTCATTCGCGCGCGGAACATTTCGAGGCGGCGGCGCGGCTGCGCGATCGCGCGGCGCGAGTGGTGCGCGCGCTGCGGCGCACCCAGCGACTGGCCGCGGTGGCGCGCATCGCCGAGCTGATCGCCGCACATCCCGACGGTGACGGCGGGTGGGAGTTCGCGGTCATCCGGTACGGCCGCCTGGCCGGTTCCGGCACCGCCCAGCGGGGCGTGCCGCCGATGCCCATCGTGGAGCAGATCGTGGCCGCCGCCGAAACAGTGGTTCCGGCCGGGGTTGCCGGACCGCATGTGCAGGACCACGCCAGGTCTCCGGTCGAGAACGCCCCGCCTTTACGCGGCGCGTCCCCCGAGGAAGTGGCGCTGGTCGTACGCTGGCTGGCCCGGCCCGGCGTCCGCATCGTGCGGACCACGGACGGGTATCACGAGCCGCTCTTCGGCGCGGCGCGCTGGCTGGGCTGGGCGGAACTGGCCGACGCGGCGGTCCGCGCCCAACCGACCGAGGAAGGTTATCTGGACCGCTTAGGCTGAGCGTCATGATTACCGCGATCGTCCTGATCCACGCCGACAACGGCCGCATCCCGGAGACCGCGCAGGCGGTCGCGGACACCGACGGCGTCGCCGAGGTCTACTCCTGCGCGGGTGACGTGGACCTGATCGCGATCGTGCGGGTACGTGACCACGAGCAGATCGCCGATGTGGTGACCGGCCGGATCGACAAGACACCGGGTGTCCTGCGCACCACGACCCATATCGCGTTCAAGTCGTATTCGCGCGCCGAAGTGGAGGCGGCGTTCTCGCTCGGCGAATAGTCCCTCAGTCCCGCACCCGGACACTGCGCACGGCGAAATAGGCGCCGTCGTTCGGTGGCAGCACGACGACGTCGCCCGAGCAGTCCGGCGACTCGTACAAGTGCGCGACTCCATCGGTGCGGTTGCGGATCTCCACGTCGGACCCGTCGCCGACCTCGACGCAGCCGACCGGGTTCTCGTACACGACGCCGTCGGCGAACAAAACGCCTCCGGCCGCATTCGCTCCTGGGGCGGCGGCGATGCCTGCGGTGGCGAGGACGGCGAGTAGCGGAACGAAAAGTCGCATGTCGGTGCTCCTCGTCGGTCGAACCGATCGGCGCGGTGCCCGACTCGGCATGCGCCGAATTGTCCGGCCGACGTTACCGGCCGCGACGATCCCGGCCACGGCCCTCGCTCAGGTCAGCGTGTCGGCGCATGTCCCCAGCGGCGATGCCGGAGCATCGGCACGGCCAGGTCGGCGCGGAAGCCGCGGCAGCGTGCACGAGCCGGGCATCGCTGCGGGCACCGAGCCGGCCCGCGTCAGTTGTCGCCGAGCGTCTGCGTCAACTTCGCCCAGCGCTCCAGCAACGCCGTGGCGGCGCCCGTGTCGATCGCCTCGGCGGCGCGCTCGACGCCCGCCGCGAGCGCGGCGTGTAGGTCGGCGTC
Organism: Nocardia sp. NPDC004168; assembly: GCF_040610355.1. NCBI lineage: Bacteria > Bacillati > Actinomycetota > Actinomycetes > Mycobacteriales > Nocardiaceae > Nocardia > Nocardia sp. NPDC004168. The sequence goes on from NZ_JBEXME010000065.1 coordinate 6,894, forward strand.
CGGATCGCCCACGCCGCGCGACCAGTCGTAGGTCAGGATCGCGGCGGCCGAATTCAGCAGGACCGCGTCCCGGACCGCGCCACCGCGACCGGCGAGCACGTCGCGGGCCACGCCCGCGTTCACCTCGCTGTCGCCGCCGCGCAGCGCGTCCAGATCGACCCGCGGGATGCCGATGCGGGTCGGATCGATGGTGGTTCGGCGCGTTCGTCCACCCGACACGATCCACGCCTCGGTGGTGTCCGAGGTGGTGATCTCGTCGAGGCCGTCGTTGCCGCGCACCACCAGCGCGCTCGCGCCGCGTTCGGCGAACACGCCCGCGATCACGGGCAGCAGGTCGGCGAACGCGCAGCCGACCAGCCCGGCGCGCGGCTGCGCGGGGTTGGTCAGCGGCCCCAGCACGTTGAAGACGGTCGGGATGCCGATCTGGCTGCGCGCCGCGCCCGCGTACCTCAGGGCGGGATGGAACACGGCCGCGAAGCAGAAACCGATGCCGACTTCCCGCACACAGCGAGCCACCGCCTCGGGACCGAGCGCGAGCTTCACGCCCAGCGCCTCCAGCACATCGGCGCCGCCGCTCTTCGATGACGCGGCCCGGTTTCCGTGCTTGACCACGGGTACCCCGGCCGCGGACACCACGATCGAGGACATGGTGGAGATGTTCACCGAGCCGGACCGGTCACCGCCGGTGCCGACGATGTCGACCGCGTCGCCATCGATCCGCACCAGCCGGGCGTGCTCGAGCATGCCGCTGGCCAGGCCGGTCAGCTCGGCGGGCGTGGGTCCCTTGATCTTCATGGCGACGCCGAACGCGGCGATCTGCGCGGGGGTGGCGTTGTCGGACATGATCTCGCTCATCGCCCACGCCGTGTCGTCCGCGGCCAGGTCGCCACCGTCGGCGAGGGTTCCGAGCACCTGGGGCCAGCTGCGCACGCTCATTCCACACTTCTCCCGTCACACTGGTTCGCGCACCAGTTTGTCCGCAAGCAGCCTAGCTGTGTTAGTTCTTCCAGCGCCTGCGGCGCTGGGTGTTCGCGGCCCCTTTATGGCTCGCGTGTGCGCGACCGCCGCTTGCTCCTTCGTCGCCTACGCGGTGGCCGCGCACACGCGAGCCGGGCC
>NZ_JBEXME010000066.1:0-7220 GCF_040610355.1 Nocardia sp. NPDC004168
GTCGCCGAATTCCTGACCGGCTACATGGTGCCGGATGCGGTGGTCGTGCTCGAGGTGTTGCCGTTGACGGCGAACGGGAAACTGGACCGCCGGGCACTGCCCGCACCGGAGATCGTCAGCACAGCCGCCTACCGCGCGCCGCAGACGGTCACCGAGCAGGCCGTGGCCGCCGCGTTCGCCGAACTGCTCGGCGCCGACCGCGTCGGCTTGGACGACGATTTCTTCGGGCTCGGCGGTAACTCGCTGCTCGCGGCCCAGGTGGCCGGGCGGCTGCGGGACGCGACCGGAGCGACGGTGCAGGTGCAGTGGTTCTTCACCGACGCCACGGTGGCGGGCTTGGCTGCGCGCATCGACGCGGGCGACGCCGACGCCACCGCGGCGCTGGACGTGCTGCTGCCCATCCGGGCGAGCGGATCGGCGGCACCGCTGTTCTGCCTGCATCCGATGTACGGCTTGGCCTGGTCGTACGCGGGTCTGGCCCAGTTCCTGCCCGTCGAGCAGCCGATCTTCGGCCTGCAATCGCCCGCGCTGTCGGAGGACGTCGAGCTGCCCGGTTCGCTGGACGAACTGGCCGAGCGCTACCTGTCCGAGATCAGGGCGGTACAACCGCAGGGTCCGTACCGGTTGCTCGGCTGGTCCCTCGGCGGCGTGCTCGCCCATGCCATCGCCACCAGGTTGCAGGACGCGGGCGAGCGGGTGGAGTTGCTGGCCATGATGGACAGCCATCCGAATCCGGACGTGGTCGGATTCCGCGCGGCGGTGCGCGGGGCCCTGGCCGAACTCGGCCTCGGCACGGCGGTCACCGCGGACGGCGACGTCTACGAACTCGACGACGAGTCGTTGGCCGCGTTGCACGCCATGATCCCGGCCGATCTGGTCGCGGTGACTCCCGAGCGGCTGCGCCGGATCTACCGCACCGCGGTCCGCTCGGCGGAGTTGATCGCCGAGCACCGGCCCGGAGTATTCCGCGGCACCGTGCAGTACTTCAGCGCGGCGGTCGCCGATCCCACCGACGAGTTGCGCGCCGCCGCCGCCGACTGGTGGCCGTACGTCCAGGGCATGGTCGTCGACCGGCCGGTCGAGGTCACCCACGCTCGGATGGCCACACCGGAGGCGCTGGCGGTGATCGGACCGCAGCTGGCCGCTCTGCTCGACGCTCGCCGTTGACCATCCCTGCCGACGTCGCGACCCCAATCGCGCGTCGGCAGGTAATAATCAACCGCGGCACTCGTCACGTGCGTCCGTTTTCGACCCGAAACCCCAGGGTCGAGGCCGGTCGCGCTCGGCGTGCGCCGGTGGTCAGGTAACGATCGACCTGCGCACGTTCGATGATCCCAGGGTGGGGAGCATGGTGACGTGCGTGCGGCGACGATAGACAGGGTGAGGCAGCACGATGGTTCGGGCGGTCGGGCAGCGGCGTGACGAGACTGCGGAAGCGGTGCGCGTATGACCCGCCCGGCGCGTGTGCGCCCGACCCGGACCCGCCGCCCCCGCGTCACCACTCTGCCGCAATTGATGGCCACCGCCGTCGAGGCCAACCCGAGCGGCGCGGCCGTGGTGTTCGCCGACGCGACCGCCACGCTGGCCGCGCTGAGCTATGCCGAGCTGGACGAACGGTCCACGCGTTTGGCGCGTTTGTTGATCGATCGCGGGGTGGGTCCGGAGGATCTGGTCGCGGTCGGTGTTCCGCGTTCGGTGGAGTCGGTGGTCGCGGTGTGGGCGGTGGCCAAGACCGGTGCGGGGTTCGTGCCGGTGGATCCGAATTATCCGGCCGACCGGGTCGAGCACATGGTCGCCGACTCGGGCGCGGTCTTCGGGCTGACCGTGGAGGAACTCCGCGGTGACCTACCGGACCGGGTCGAGTGGCTGGCCATCGACACCGCGGACTGCGCCCGGCGGCTCGCGGAGTTCCCGGCCGATCCGGTGACCTACACCGATCGGGTTCGTCCGCTGCGCGCGGAGCATCCCGCCTACGTCATCTACACCTCCGGCTCAACGGGCAAGCCGAAGGGTGTGGTCGTCACGCAGGCGGGGTTGGCGAGTTTCTGTGCCGAGCAGCGTGATCGGTATCGGGTGACGAGTGCGTCGCGGACGTTGCATTTCGCGTCGCCGTCGTTCGACGCGTCGGTGCTGGAGTTGCTGCTCGCGCTGGGTGGCGCGGCCACCATGGTCGTCGCGTCCCCCACGGTGTTCGGCGGCGAGGAATTCGCGTCCCTCATCCGCCGGGAGGCCGTGACCCACGCGTTCGTGACGCCGGCCGCGCTGGCGTCGGTGGATCCGGCGGGGTTGGACGAGTTGCGTGTGGTGGTGGCCGGTGGCGAGGCGTGCCCGCCGGAGCTCGTGCGGCGCTGGGTGCTACCGGTGTCGGGTGGGCGCACCCGTGAGTTCTTCAACGGGTACGGCCCGACCGAGACCACGATCATGACGAACATCAGCGCGCCACTGGTGCCGGGGGAACCGGTGACGATCGGCGCGCCGATCCGGGCCGTCACCGAATACGTGCTGGACGAGCGGTTGGTCCCGGTCCCCAGCGGTGTCGTGGGGGAGCTGTACATCGCCGGTGCGCAACTGGCCCGCGGCTATCACGAACGGCGGGGACTGACCGCGTCCCGCTTCGTGGCGAATCCGTTCGACGCGCATGGGTCACGCCTCTATCGCACCGGTGATCTGGTGCGTTGGACGCCGGATGGCGAGTTGGAGTACCTGGGTCGCAACGACTTCCAGGTGAAGATTCGCGGTTTCCGTATCGAGCTCGGTGAGATCGATGCGGTGCTGGCGGCGCACGAGACGGTCGATTTCGCCGTCACCGTCGGCCACCACCTGGACAGCGGCGCGACCATTTTCGTCTCCTATGTGCACGCCACGCCGGGGATGGACGCCGACGCGGCCGAACTGGCCGCGTTCGCCGAGCAGAGCCTGCCCGCGCATATGGTGCCGACGGTCGTCATGGTGCTGGACGAGATCCCGCTGACTCCGGTGGGCAAATTGGACCGCGAGGCGCTGCCCGCGCCGCGGTTGCAGACCAAGGTGTTCCGCGCGCCGGTCGGCCCGCTCGAAGAGTTGGTCGGCGAGGTGTTCGCCGAACTGCTCGGCCCTGGCGCGCCGGTCGGCGCGGACGACGATTTCTTCGAGCTGGGCGGCAACTCGCTGATCGCGACGCAGGTCGCGGCCCGGTTGGGGGCCGCCATCGCGGCGCGGGTGCCCGCGCGGCTGATCTTCGAGAGCCCCACCGTCGCCGCGCTCGCCGCGCGGTTGGAGCCGTTGAAGGGCGCGGGCGACCGGCGCGCGTTGGTGGCGGTGGAGCGTCCGGAGCGGGTGCCGTTGTCGCCCGCGCAGCGGCGGATGTGGTTTTTGAATCAGTTCGATACCGGGTCCGCGGCGAACAATATTCCGTTCGCGGTGCGGTTGTCGGGTGTGTTGGATGTGGCGGCGTTGCAGGCGGCGGTCGCGGATGTGGTCGGGCGTCATGAGACGTTGCGGACGGTGTATCCGGCGGTGGACGGTACCGGGTATCAGGTGGTGCTGCCCGCCGCGCAGGCCGTTCCCGACCTCGCGCCGAAGCCGGTCGCCGAGCACGAGCTACCGGACTGGCTGCGCGGATTCGCGCTGACCGGCTTCGACGTCGCGGCGGAGGTGCCGCTGCGCATCGCACTCGCCGAGATCGGTCCCGGTGACCACGTGGTCGTTGTGGTGGTGCACCACATCGCGGCCGACGGCGCTTCGGTCGCGCCGTTCCTGCGTGACCTGCTCAGCGCGTTCCTGTCCCGGCGCAACGGGGCCCGCCCGTCCTGGCAACCGCTACCCGTGCAGTACGCGGACTACACGCTGTGGCAGCGCGCGATGCTCGGCGACGAGGACGACCCGGATTCGGTGGCCGCGGCCCAGATCGCCTACTGGCGCGACGCCTTGGCGGGCATCCCGGACCGGATCGACCTACCCGCGGACCGGCCGCGTCCAGCCGTCGCCTCCGGCCGGGGCGCGGAGTACACCTTCGTGGTGGACGCCTCCGTGCACCGAGGTCTCGCCGAACTGGCACAAAGTGCGGGCGCCTCGGAGTTCATGGTGGTGCACAGCGCCCTGGCGGTGCTGCTCGCCCGGCTCACCGGCACCGACGACATCACCATCGGCACGCCCGTGGCGGGCCGGGGCGAGCGGGAACTCGATCCGCTGATCGGCATGTTCGTCAACACGCTGGTCCTGCGCACCCGGATCGATCTCGGCGCGTCGTTCCGTGCGCTGCTCGGTCGGACGAAGGAAACGGATCTCGGCGCGTTCTCGCATGCCGAGTTGCCGTTCGAGCGGCTGGTCGAGGTGCTGGACCCGGTCCGCTCGCAGGCGCATCATCCGTTGTTCCAAGTGGCGCTGTTCTACCAGAACCTCAGCATGCCCGAGATAGTTCTGCCCGGACTGTCCGCTCGGGTGGTCGAGTTCGACAGCGCGATGGCGAAATTCGATCTGCAATTGACCGTGGTGCCCGCCGCCGGTGGACAGGCCACGGGGTTCACGGCGATGTTCACCTACGCCACCGACCTGTTCGACGAGCGGACGATCGCCGAGTTCGCCTGGCGGCTGGATCTGTTGCTGACCGCCGTCGCGGCCGAGCCGGATCGGCCGATCGGCGCGATCGACCTGCTGGCTCCCGCCGAGCGCGAACGCATCCTGCTCGAGTGGAACAGCACCAGGTACGCGGTGTCCGCAGAGTTGCTGCTGGACGGTTACCGGCGCGCCGCGGAGGCGTACGCGGACGAGGTGGCCTTGGTGCACGAGGGCGTCGAGCTGACTTATCGTGAGTTCGATGCGCGGGTGAATCGGCTGGCGCGTTTGTTGATTTCGCAGGGTGTGGGTGCGGAGTCGTTGGTGGGGTTGGCGGTTCGGCGGTCGTTGGATCTTGTGGTGGGGATGTATGCGGTGGTGGCGTCGGGTGGGGCGTATGTGCCGTTGGATCCGGATCATCCGGCCGAACGCATCGCGCACATCCTCGACACGGCGCAGCCGGTCTGCGTCCTCACGACCTCCGCCGACGCGGTGGACGTGCCGGAAGGCACCGCGGTCCTGCTGCTGGACGCGCTGGATCCGAACCGATTCGACGACAGCCCGGTTCGCGCGGAAGAACTGGTGCGTCCGGTGTCGCCGCACCATCCGGCGTACGTGATCTTCACTTCTGGGTCGACCGGCAGGCCCAAAGGCGTGGCGATCTCGCACTTCGCGATCCAGAACCAGATCAGCTGGATGCTCGCGGCCTATCCGCTGGACGCCGACGACGTGTACCTGCAGAAGACGGCGACGACCTTCGACGTCTCGCTGTGGGGCTACTTCCTGCCGCTGCGCGTGGGCGCGAAGCTGGTCGTCGCCGCCCACGACGGGCATCGCGATCCGGCGTATGTCGCGGAAACCATTGCGGCGCAGGGTGTGACGGTGACGGACTTCGTGCCGTCCATGCTGACGGTCTTCGCCGCGCACACCGCTCCCGGGTCGTGCCCCACTTTGCGCGACATCTTCGTGATCGGCGAAGCGCTGCCGCCGGAGACCGTCGCCGCCGTGCGCACGGTGACCGACGCGGCCGTGCACAATCTCTACGGCCCGACCGAGGCGGCGGTGTCGGTGACCTACTGGCCCGCGACGGCCGCGGACGAGCGCAGCGTGCCGATCGGCGTGCCGCAGTGGAACACCCAGGTGTATGTGCTGGACGCGCATCTGCAACCCGTGCCGGTGGGTGTGCCCGGTGAGCTGTACTTGGCCGGTGATCAGCTGGCCCGCGGTTATGTGCGGCGTCCCGATCTCACGGCAGACCGGTTCGTGGCCAATCCCTTCGGCAACGGTGAGCGGATGTACCGCACCGGTGACCTGGTGGTCTGGCGCGCCCCGACCGAAGCGCTGCCGCATCGGCTGGACTACCTCGGCCGGACCGATTTCCAGGTGAAGTTCCGTGGTCAGCGGATCGAGCTGGGCGAGATCGAGACGGCGCTGCTGGCGCAGCCTTCGGTGAGCCAGGCGGTGGCCTTGGTCGCGCCTTCGTCGCTCGGGGACCAGCTCGTCGCCTACACGGTCCCCATGCCGGGGTACTCGATCGAGCCAGGCGAGCTGCTCGCTGCAACCGGGGAAACGCTGCCCGGCTACATGGTTCCGGCCGCCATCGTCGCACTGGATGCGTTGCCGCTGAATCCCAGCGGCAAGCTCGATCGTAAGGCGCTTCCCGAACCTGCCTTCACCGCGCGTGAGTTACGTGCGCCCGCGACGGCGGTCGAGGAGATCGTGGCGGGTGTGTTCGGCGAGGTGCTCGGTGTGACCCGGGTCGGCGCGGATGACGACTTCTTCGCGCTCGGCGGCAATTCGCTGGTCGCCACGCAGGCGGCGGCGCGCTTGGGTGCGGCGGTCGATGCTCGCGTGCCGGTGCGGGCGCTGTTCGAGACCTCGACGGTGGCCGGGTTGGCGGCGGCGCTGGAGTCGCACACGCACGGTGAGCGTGGTGTGGAGCTGGGGAGCATCGCCCGGCCGGAGCGGTTGCCGTTGTCGTTGGCGCAGCGGCGGATGTGGTTCCTCAACCGCTTCGACCACGTGGACGGCGCTGCCGCCGCGGCCTACAACCTGCCCTTCGCATTGCGGTTGACCGGCGAACTGGATGTCGCCGCGCTGGGCGCGGCGCTGCACGACGTGGTGGCACGCCACGAGGTACTGCGCACGGTGTATCCGGAGACCGCGGATGGTCCGGTGCAGGTGGTTCTGGCCGCCGGGCAGGTGGCGCTGGATGTGGGCGCGCATGCGATCGGCGTGGACGAGGTCGCGAGCGAGGTGTACACGCTCGCTGCGACTCCGTTCGACGTGACCGCCGAAGTGCCCGTGCGGGTGCGGCTGCTGCGGATCGCGGATGCGCCGCGGGAATATGTGCTGGCGGTGGTGGTGCATCACATTGCGGCGGATGCGTCGTCGATGGGTCCGTTGGTGCGGGATGTGATGGTGGCGTATGCGGCGCGTACTTCGGGTGTGGCTCCGGGGTGGTCGTCGTTGCGGGTGCAGTATGCGGATTACGCGTTGTGGCAGCGTGCGGTGTTGGGGGATGAGAACGACCCGGCCTCGATTGCTGCTCGGCAGATCGGTTTCTGGCGGGAGGAGTTGGCTGGTCTTCCCGATTTGCTGGAGTTGCCGACGGATCGTCCGCGGCCTGCGGTGGCGTCGCTGGCGGGTGCGCGAGTGGATATCGAGATCGATGCGGCGACGCATGC
>NZ_JBEXME010000067.1:0-6941 GCF_040610355.1 Nocardia sp. NPDC004168
CTCGGCCACCGACTCGAACGCATCCTCACCACCATCGCCACCAACCCCCACACCCCCATCGGCGACATCGACATCCTCGACCGAACCGAACGGGAGCGGATGGCGGCCGCGGCGGAGTCGGCGAGCGTCGAACCGCCCACGGCTACCGCGGGCACGGCGCTGACCCAGGCGCTGGCGGCGGCGGTCGAGGACGACCCGGAGGGGCCCGCCGTAGTCGCCGGTGAGAACGCGCTGTCGTACCAAGATCTCGACGCCCGCTCTTCGCGTTTGGCGCGGGTGCTCATCGCGCGGGGCTGCGGTCCCGGCGCGGGTGTCGGAATGCGCTTGGATCGCGGCATGGAAGCGGTCATCGCGACCTGGGCCGTCCTCAAAACAGGCGCCGCCGTCGTCCCCGTCGACACCCTCGACACCGCACTGCCCGACGACCTCCAAACCAAAGTCGGCCTCACCCTCGGTGATCCACCCACCGGCACCCTCGACTGGCTCGCCCTCGACGACCCCGCCGTCATCGCCGAGATCGCCGCCGAATCACCCCGCCCGGTCACCTACGCACACCGCACCCGGGCGCTGCGCGGCACCGACCCGGCGTTCGTCGGCGCGCAAGTGCTCAGCTACGACGACTTGGCCACGGCGGCCGGACGGCTGCGCGCCCGCACCGAGCTGACCTTCGAATCGCGCACCTTCCAGCACGGCAGCCCGCAGTCGCCCGCCGCGCTGATCGAGGTGGTGGCCGCGGGATCGGTGGGCGCGTCGGTGGTGCTGGTCGGCGCGGACGGCGCGCTGACGGAGTCGCTGGCCGACGAGTGGGTAACCCATCTGGTGACCGATCGGACCGGGCTGGACGCCCTCGACCCGACGGCCCTGGAGGATTTGCACGCTGTGGTGCTGGACAATGGTGTCGGCGCCGTACCGGCGGGCCCGTGGGCCGATGTGGCCGCTATCGTCGAGTTCACCGAGCTGCTCGGTAGCGAGTGAATTGATTCGCGGCCGGACACGAGCCGCCAGTTGTGTGACCATGGACACAGCTGGTTGGTTTGGAGTATCAGGGTGTCCGCTGGAAATGTGTCATGGACGTGTTCTTACAGGCAGGATGTGCAGAGTTTTCATGTTTCGCTTGTCGGGGAATAGTCTGCCGGCTCAGGGATGGGGGACCAGGGACGAAGCGGGGCTCGCGTGACGCGGCCCGCGCGGGTGCGGCCCACACGTACCCGGCGACCTAGAGTCACTACCCTTCCGCAACTGATGGCAACCGCCGTCGAGGCGAATCCGACCGGTACCGCGGTCGTGTTCGCCGACGCGGTCAGCTCACGCGGACAACTCACCTACGCGGAACTCGACGCCGAATCCACGCGTTTGGCGCGTTTGTTGATCGATCGTGGGGTGGGTCCGGAGGATCTGGTCGCGGTCGGTGTTCCGCGTTCGGTGGAGTCGGTGGTCGCGGTGTGGGCGGTGGCCAAGACCGGTGCGGGGTTCGTGCCGGTGGATCCGAATTATCCGGCCGACCGGGTCGAGCACATGGTGAAGGACTCCGGCGCCGTGCTCGGACTCACCGTCGCGCGTGTGGTGGAGGACCTGCCCAACGAAATCGAATGGCTGGTGATCGATTCCGACACCTGTGCCAGGCAGCTGGAGGACTACCCGACCGAACCGGTCACCTATGCGGATCGGCTGCGCCAATTGCGCGCCGAACATCCTGCCTACGTCATCTACACCTCGGGATCGACCGGCATGCCGAAGGGTGTGGTCGTCACGCAGGCGGGGTTGGCGAGTTTCTGTGCCGAGCAGCGTGATCGGTATCGGGTGACGAGTGCGTCGCGGACGTTGCATTTCGCGTCGCCGTCGTTCGACGCGTCGGTGCTGGAGTTGCTGCTCGCGCTGGGTGGCGCGGCCACCATGGTCGTGGTCGCGCCGACGGTGTACGGCGGTGACGAGCTGGCCGCGCTCCTGCGCAGGGAGGCCGTCACGCACGCGTTCATCACCCCGGCCGCGCTGGCGTCGGTGGATCCGGCGGGGCTGGACGAGTTGCGTGTGGTGGTGGCCGGTGGCGAGGCGTGCCCGCCGGAGCTGGTGCGGCGCTGGGTGCGCCCGCTCGCCGACGGTGATCGCGAGTTCTACAACGGGTACGGCCCGACCGAGACCACGATCATGACGAACATCAGCGCGCCGCTGGTGCCGGGGCAGCCGGTCACGATCGGCGCGCCGATCCAGGCGACCACCGAGTACGTGCTGGACGATCGACTGGTGCCGGTCCCGATCGGCGTGGTCGGCGAGTTGTACATCGGCGGGCCCCAGTTGGCGCGGGGCTACCAGCTGCGCCCCGGCCTCACCGCTGTGCGTTTCGTCCCGAACCCCTTCGACCCGAACCACTCTCGTCTCTATCGCACCGGTGATCTGGTGCGTTGGACGCCGAGTGGTGAGTTGGAGTACCTGGGTCGCAACGACTTCCAGGTGAAGATTCGCGGTTTCCGTATCGAGCTCGGTGAGATCGATGCGGTGCTGGCGGCGCACGAGACGGTGGATTTCGCGGTCACCGTCGGGCACCAATTGGACAGCGGCGCGACGATTCTCGCCTCCTACGTGCATGCGGCGAGCGGACACTCGATCGACATCGACGAGCTGACCGCGCACGCCGAGCGCAGCCTGCCGGTGCACATGGTGCCGACCTCCCTCACCGTGCTGAACGAGATCCCGCTGACCCCGGTGGGCAAGCTGGATCGTCGGGCCCTGCCCGCTCCGCAGCTGCAGACCAAGGAATTCCGCGCTCCGTCGGGTGCGCTCGAGCAGTTGGTGGCGGGTGTGTTCGCCGACCTGCTCAGCGCCGGCGACGAGATCGGCGCGGACGACGATTTCTTCGAGCTGGGCGGCAACTCGCTCATCGCGACGCAGGTAGCGGCCCGGCTCGGGGCGTCGATCGGCGCGCGGGTGCCCGCGCGGACGGTGTTCGAAGCGCCGACGGTCGCGCTGCTGGCCGCCCGGCTCGCCGAATTCGACACCGGCGCGCAGCGTCCGGCACTGGTGGCGGTGGAGCGTCCGGAGCGGGTGCCGTTGTCGTTGGCGCAGCGGCGGATGTGGTTTTTGAATCAGTTCGATACCGGGTCCGCGGCGAACAATATTCCGTTCGCGGTGCGGTTGTCGGGTGTGTTGGATGTGGCGGCGTTGCAGGCGGCGGTCGCGGATGTGGTCGGGCGTCATGAGACGTTGCGGACGGTGTATCCGGCGGTGGACGGTACCGGGTATCAGGTGGTGCTGCCCGCCGCGGAGGCGACGCCGGACCTGACGCCGCACGACCTGCCCGCCGGGGAACTCCCGGACTGGCTGCGTGCGTTCGCCGCCACCGGTTTCGATGTCGCGGCCGAGGTGCCGTTGCGGCTTTCGCTCGCGCGGACCGGTCCCGACGACTACGTCCTCGCCGTCGTCGTGCACCACATCGCGGCCGATGGCACCTCGATAGCGCCGCTGGTGCGCGACTTGATGACCGCCTATGTCGCGCGCAGCGCGGGCACCGCACCCGGCTGGGAACCGCTGCCGGTGCAGTACGCGGACTACACGCTGTGGCAGCGCGCCGTGCTGGGCGAGGAGAACGACCCCCGTTCCGTGGCCGCGACGCAGATCGCCTTCTGGCGCGATGCTCTCGCGGACATTCCGGACCGGATCGATCTCCCCACGGATCGGCCGCGTCCCGCCGCGGCATCCGGAAGCGGAGGGGTCTTCACCTTCACCGTCGACGCACCCACCCGGGCCCGGCTCGACGAACTCGCGCACGCGAATGGCGCCTCGTTGTTCATGGTTGTGCACACCGCTTTCGCGGCGTTGCTCGCCCGACTGTCCGGCTCCGCCGACATCACCATCGGCACGCCGGTCGCGGGCCGCGGCGAGGCCGAACTCGACGATCTGGTCGGCATGTTCGTCAACACGCTGGTGTTGCGGACCGCGGTGGATCCGGCGGCCTCGTTCGCCGAACTGCTGGCGGTGACCAAGGAACGTGACCTCGCCGCCTTCTCGCATGCCGAGTTGCCGTTCGAGCGGCTGGTCGAGGTGCTGGACCCGGTCCGCTCGCAGGCGCATCATCCGCTGTTCCAGGTGGCGCTGTTCTTCCAGAACATGGACCGAGCGGAGCTCGAGTTGCCCGGCCTGTCGGTCGGCGCGGTCGAACTCGACGGCGCGGTAGCCAAATTCGATCTGCAGCTGACGGTGACGCCGCAGGAAGGTCCGGACGCGGGCCTGGCCGCCATGTTCACCTATGCCACCGACCTTTTCGATGAGGGTTCGGTCGCCGAATTCGCGGCGCGCCTGAACCGGTTGCTGCGCGCGGTCGCGGCCGACCCCGATCGCGCACTGGGCGGCATAGACCTGCTCAGCGTGGTCGAGCGCGATCGAATCCTGCACGAGTGGAACGACACCCGTTACCCCGTCCGCTCCGCATTGCTGCTCGACGGATATCGACGTGCCGTCGAAGCGAATCCGGAACGGATCGCCGTTGCTTACGAGGGTGCCGAGCTGACTTATCGTGAGTTCGATGCGCGGGTGAATCGGCTGGCGCGTTTGTTGATTTCGCAGGGTGTGGGTGCGGAGTCGTTGGTGGGGTTGGCGGTTCGGCGGTCGTTGGATCTTGTGGTGGGGATGTATGCGGTGGTGGCGTCGGGTGGGGCGTATGTGCCGTTGGATCCGGATCATCCGGCCGAACGCATCGCGCACATCCTCGACACCGCTCGCCCCCTCTGTGTCGTGACGACCAGTGCCGACGCGGCGGCCCTGCACGAGGAGGTCCGGGCGCTCGCCGTCGACACCCTGGATCTCGACAGCTTCGACGACAGCCCGGTTCGCCCGGAGGAACTACTGCGTCCGGTGTTGCCGGAGCACCCGGCGTACGTGATCTTCACGTCGGGATCGACCGGCAGGCCCAAGGGCGTCGCGGTGTCCCATGCGGCGATCGACAACCAGATCGCGTGGATGCTGGCGGAATACCCGCTGGGCGCCGACGACGTGTACCTGCAGAAGACGGCGACGACCTTCGACGTCTCGCTGTGGGGCTACTTCATGCCGTTGCGTGCGGGAGCGAAGCTCGTCGTCGCCACGCCGGACGGGCACCGCGACCCCGCCTACGTCGCGGAAACCATTGCCGGGCAGCGCGTGACGGTAACCGACTTCGTGCCGTCCATGCTGACCGTCTTCGCCGCGCACACCACGCCCGGCAGCTGCCCGACGCTGAAACACGTCTTCGTGATCGGCGAGGCGCTGCCCCCGGAGACCGTGGGAGCCATGCACGCGGTGTCCGACGCCGCTGTGCACAACTTGTACGGCCCGACCGAGGCGGCGGTCTCGGTGACCTACTGGCCCGCGTCGGCGGACGAGCGCAGCGTGCCGATCGGTCTGCCGCAGTGGAACACGCAGGTGTACGTCCTGGACTCGTGGTTGCGGCCGGTGCCGGTGGGTGTGCCCGGTGAGTTGTACTTGGCCGGTGATCAGCTGGCCCGCGGTTATGTGCGGCGTCCCGATCTCACCGCGGACCGGTTCGTGGCCAACCCGTTCGGCAACGGCGAGCGGATGTACCGCACCGGTGACCTCGTCGTATGGCGCAAGGACGCCGACGACGCGGTCCTCGACTATCTCGGCCGGACCGATTTCCAGGTGAAGTTCCGTGGTCAGCGGATCGAGCTGGGCGAGATCGAGACGGCGCTGCTGGCGCAGCCTTCGGTGAGCCAGGCGGTGGCGCTCGTGTCGCCTTCATCGCTGGGCGACCAACTCGTGGCCTACGTCGTCCCCGCTCCGGGAGACCGGATCGACACGCAGGCACTGCGCTCCGCGATCGGTGAGACGTTGCCCGCCTACATGGTTCCGGGCGCCATCGTGGCGCTGGATGCGTTCCCGCTGAACTCCAGCGGCAAGCTGGATCGTAAGGCGCTACCGGAGCCCACCTTCGAGACCAAGCACTTCCGTGCGCCCTCGAGCGCGATCGAGGAGATCGTGGCGGGTGTGTTCGGCGAGGTGCTCGGTGTGACCCGGGTCGGCGCGGATGACGACTTCTTCGCGCTCGGCGGCAATTCGCTGGTCGCCACCCAAGTCGTGGCGCGTCTCGGCGCGGCGGTCGGTGGCCGCGTGCCGGTGCGGACGCTGTTCGAGACTCCGACGGTGGCGGGGTTGGCGGCGGCGCTGGAGTCGCACACGCACGGTGAGCGCGTTGAGTTGGGCAGTATCGCCCGGCCGGAGCGGTTGCCGTTGTCGTTGGCGCAGCGGCGGATGTGGTTCCTCAACCGCTTCGATCAGTCCGATGAGGCCGCGGAGCAGATCGGTTCGGCGGCCTACAACCTGCCGTTCGCGTTGCGGTTGACCGGTGCGTTGGATGTCGCCGCGCTGGGTGCGGCGCTACAGGATGTGGTCGTGCGCCACGAGGTGCTGCGCACGGTGTATCCGGAGACGGTCGACGGTCCGGTGCAGGTGGTGCTGCCCGCCGGACAGGTCGCCTTGGATCTCACTCCGCGGGTGCTGGCCGAGTCGGACGTGGCGAGCGCCGTGTACGCCTTGGCGGCGACTCCGTTCGACGTGACGGCCGAGGTGCCGTTGCGTGCCGTCCTCATCCAGGTCGACGGAGCGCCCGAGACGTATGTGTTGGCGGTGGTGGTGCATCACATCGCGGCGGATGCGTCGTCGATGGGTCCGTTGGTGCGGGATGTGATGGTGGCGTATGCGGCGCGTACTTCGGGTGAGGTTCCGGGGTGGTCGTCGTTGCGGGTGCAGTATGCGGATTACGCGTTGTGGCAGCGGGAGGTGCTGGGCGACGAGAACGATCCGGCATCGATCGCGGCCCAGCAGATCGCGTTCTGGCGTGGCGAGCTGGCCGGGTTGCCTGATTTGCTGGAGTTGCCGACGGATCGTCCGCGGCCTGCGGTGGCGTCGCTGGCGGGTGCGCGAGTGGATATCGAGATCGATGCGGCGACGCATGC
>NZ_JBEXME010000068.1:0-6443 GCF_040610355.1 Nocardia sp. NPDC004168
CCCCAAAACAGTCGAAAAACACCTCGCACGAGTCTTCGCCAAACTCGGCACATCCACCCGCGCCGGCGTAGCCGCAGCAATGAACCACAACCGCACCTCTTCAACATAGAACGACAAAACACCTTCGTGGAACCGCTGAACTCTCGCGCAGCCCAACTCCGTGAGGTAGTTCGGGTGCTGACCACGACCTCCTGGCCAGCACCCTGACCTCGAGTCACAGCGTGCGCGGAGCCGGCTGGAGCGGTTCGATCACGTCGACGAGCAGGACCTGGCGTGGTAGTTCGTCAGTGTTCGCTACTGGAGCCGCGTGGCAGTCCCAGTCGTCCAGTGGTGTGACTCTGCCGCGCGTCGCGAACGAGCCGCAGGACGATCTGGTGACGAATGTCTCCAAGGTTTGCCGACCCGTTAAACGCCACTTACCTCTGCCGTTTCGGCGGTACGAGTTAGCGGATAGGACAGCGCATGGCCCGATCCGAACTCACTTCAAGAAACCGATTTTCGTGTAGTCGTAAGACGCCAGTCCGGGTGCGCCATAGTTCGCCAAATCGGCGCGCACCGCGACATTGCCCGTGGACTGCATCAGCGGCAGCGAGTGGCCTTCCTCGAACACCTTGCGATCGACCTGGTTCGCCAGTTCCACGGCCTTCTTCGGGTCGAGTTCGGACACCGTCTGCTCGATCAGCGCGTTCAATTCCGGCGACCCGATGCGGCCGTAGTTGCCCTGCAAGTCATTCGGGTGGTAGCCGTAGATCTGGTTCAGGCTGCCGAGCGGGAACGGGTCACCCACCCAGGTCCACTGGCCGACGTCGAAGTTGCCCGGCTGAATCACATCGGTGAAAAAGCCCTTGCCCGGCTTGGCCTCGATCTTCAGCCTTACACCGACCCCGGCCAGGTTCTGTTGGATGATCTGCGCGATCTGCACCCACGTGTCCTCGTGGTACATGATGTCGCGGATCTCGAGTTTGCGGCCGTCCTTCTCGCGGACGTCGCCGTTGAGCTTCCAGCCCAGATCGTCGAGTTCCTTCGCCGCGGCGGCCGGGTCGAAGCCCAGGCTGTTGTCCTGGTAGCCGGCCTGCCCCTGGATGTAGATGTGGTTGTTCAGTGGCTTCGGGTCCGCCACCAGGCCGTTCTGGATGGCGGTGACGATGCCCTGCCGGTCGATAGCCTTCGTGATGGCTACGCGCAGTTTCGGATCGGCGAAAATGGAGCCGGGCGCGCCGTTGAACGTGAAGTGGTTCCAGCTGTTGCCCGGCGCGCGCCGGATCGCGATGCCCTGGGTGTTGCGTGCGGCCCGCAGTGCCTCGCGCGTACCGAGGCCGACCGCATCTATCTCGTTGTTCTGCAACGCGGGCAGTTGTGCGGAGGAGTTGAGCACGCTGAAGGTGATCGTGTCGAGCTTGGGGATGTCACTCCACCACTTGGGATTGCGGCCGAGGACGATTCGTCCCTGCGCCCGATCGGTGGACTGCACGAGGAACGGCCCTGCGGTCAGCGTGATGCCGTCGACCTCGCTCTTGTTGAACGCTTCGGGGTTCGCGGTGACGGATTTGGGGATGAGAAAGCTGTTCCCCGCGAACTGTCCGCGCCAATCGGCGAAGTGCTGCTTGAACGTGATGATCGCCTGTCGATCATCGACACCGCGCTCAACTTTCTCGACCCGGTCGAAGCCGCTGTTGTTGGCGATCAAGAACGACTTGTCGGCGCCGCTGAGCGCGTTGGCCTGGGATCGGATGTCCTCCCAGGTGATGGGCGTGCCGTCGGACCACACCGCCTTCGGGTTGATCGTGTAGGTCACCTGCTGGGGATCGGTATCGGTCAGCTGGACCTCGGTGAAGTAATCGGTGTTGATCGACAGTTCGCCCGCGGCGTTGGTCTTGAACGCACGCGGCAACATCGGCCGCTCGATGGCCGTGATCTGGGCATCGTTCCCGTCGTTGGACAAGCTGTTCCAGTTCGCGGGAAACGACGAGATCGCCAGCCGCAGGTTGCCGCCCTCGCGCAGCTCGCTGACATCGTAGGGGTTGATGTCGTTGCTGGTGCCGAGTTCGGCGGCCGAGCCCGCCGGCGCGCCCTCGTCATCGAAGCTACACCCGGAGGCCACCAACCCGATCGCGAGGCCCGTGATCGCCAGACGTGTGGTGAGTGAACGAATCCGCAAATCTCGCCTTTCCAGAAAACGAAGTCGTAGTGCCGCCCTGGAATGGGCCCAGAACGGCAGTTCTGACCTACTGCTCGAGCTTCGGGAAACCCGAGAAATCGGTTCGCTCGAACATCGTGGAGGGATCGAAGCTGCCGACGATAAAGAACCAGCTGATGAAGAGGGCTATCAGAGCGATTCCTATCCACGGCAGGCGATGCCGAAGGAATCTGCGGAGGAGTCGACGTGAGACGTGTTCGTAGTGCAACGCCCGCGTGTCTTCTTCGACCAACCTCAATTGCGCTGACTTCGTTTTCATTACGTTTCCCTACTTCCGCTCAATCGGAAGCCGGCAATGGTCCCGATCATAGTTTCAGCCGCCGCCTCGGCAGCGCCCGAGCAATGTGGCGGCATCCTTCCTATGCCCGAGCCGCCATGATGGCGGCGCGAACGATCGCGGTATACCTCGAAGTTGTGCTCAGGTAAATATGAGCGAAAGTCGGCACCGCGAGTGCTGATATGTACGCAAGGCCCGCCCGTACAGCAATGAGCCAGCATTGTGCACGCCGGCACGGGCAGGACCGTCCTCAGAAGGATGAGCGGGAAGGCGCTGGGCCCTCGGGCGCAAATTCTTCTTCGAACAACCACGTCTCGGCGTGGATGCGATTGTTACTCCCTGCGGCGAGCATGCGATACGGGGGAAATGCCTACGCTGCCCCCTACGCGCAACTGGTTCTCTCGTCCACACATCGAAAGCCAATTCCGTTCATCTCCATCTGGCGCGTCAGACTTTCTGGCAGGTCTGGCCGGTTCAGGCTCCGAACGCACGAGATCAGGAAGGAGACACGCGATGCCCAGGTCGCAGCGGTCAAAGATTGCGGTCGAGGACAAGCTCCGGGTGGTGCTGTCGGCACCAACCGGTGAGGTCAGTGCTTCCAAGGCGGCCGGCGGCGTGGAGTGAGCTCGATGGCGGTCGGTAAGCGGAAGCAGGCGTTCCTGGATGCGGAACTCGAGTCCCAAGAAGATCGTCCGAGTGGCCCGGCGGGTGCGGGGGTGCGCCCGAGCAGCTGAAGTTCGCTTTGGCGGCACGGTGCTTGGCGTCACCGCCGCAGCGGAACTTGTGCACCCACCCAGCCGCTGGGGCGGGGCGGATTGCCACTGATGAAAAATCATCGCACCTGTCATCCACACGGTGGGTGACCGGGGTTTCATCGGCGCTTGACATCTCGCACCGCAGTGGCAGTGTGCTGGGTGAGGCCGGGGTCTGGAGCGTCGAGTTCGGGCACTGGTCGAAACACCGCAGGCTCAGTCGTGGTGCAGTGATGGTGCTGGGCCTGCGGTGTTTGCTGGGGTGCTGAGAGGCTGCGGCGCGATCAGCGGGCGACCGCGACATGCGGGTGGTTCGTGCTTGTGGTGGTGAGCTGACACCCCCGGTCCCTCGCCGCTGCTGCGTGGCCCGGATTCGGCAAACTGGGCGCCTCGCCGGTGATCACGGGTCACGAGGCTGCCGCCGACGCCTGGCACACGTCGCCCTCGCCACCGCCGAACAGCTCACCCGCCGCGAAGGTGCCGACACCTTGCATTCCATCCGCACCACCACCAGCGTCCTCGAACCCGCGTAGCTGTCCGTCGCCGACAACTACGACGAGTTGAACCTCACCCAACCGATCGCTGCGATCAAGGAACTCACCGAACCCGCCGACCCTGCGAACGACCCTCGGCAGTTCCTCGGCACTCTGAAGGTGCTCGATGCCCTGGGAAGCGGGCTGTTGTGCGCTGTAGGGCGATCAGGGGTGCTCACCATATCCGCAGCCGTTGGCCACGCCGCTCCTCGGGCCGGGGCGTCCTCGGGCTCACCGTGCCGATTTCCGGCATCGGCTCGCAAGCCGCTGTCACATATCGGTCGACGACACGGCGGTACGGGCCGTGCACCACCCGAATCAGATTTGCCCCTAGGACTCGACCGCACCTCGACGCCTAATCCGAGCACGGACCCACGCGAGACCGCGTTCCGCGCATCAGGGAACGACATCAACAAGCTCCTCGCCAGGGTCGACGAGATCTCGGTCCGCCAAAGCCCAGCCGTCACGACGCTCCCGGCGCGGCCACTACGACGAGAAACCTTCGCCGTACGCGTTGCGCCGCTTCAGGACATACCGATCGTTGTGGAGGGTTTTCCCTCATTGCCGCACCAGCCGTCGTGGAGAAACGTAGGTCCAGGTGACAACCACACCCGCCCGGGATACCCCGCCCGACAACGACGTCGGACCGGTCTACAACGACGTGGACCACACAAGCAGGGCCGGACCCCTCCACACCCAGAGGACAACCACGATCAGCACCCACGGCACTATTCACCGACCGTATACACCACTGATCCCGCAGACCGGCAGCAGACGCCGCGGCCGCCCTGCGGGTGACAGATCCACACGGCTGCGCGAAATGCTTGCCCCCGCGGCCGACCGACCAGCAACAGGTTAATCCGATGACTGCACTTTTACCTCTCGCCTACGGGTATCTCCGCGATGACTTACTTCATGACTGCGACTGCTCTCGCAGCGAAGACAGGCTGCGTGCCGCTGCCCATTCGCTCGGCTACGAACTCGGCACTGTCTTCCGCGAGCCGGCACCACAGTGCGGGACACTTCCTCCAGCGTTCGTCGATCTAGTCCAGGA
Source organism: Nocardia sp. NPDC004168 (assembly GCF_040610355.1). Lineage (NCBI taxonomy): Bacteria > Bacillati > Actinomycetota > Actinomycetes > Mycobacteriales > Nocardiaceae > Nocardia > Nocardia sp. NPDC004168. The sequence goes on from NZ_JBEXME010000068.1 coordinate 4,814, forward strand.
ATGCCGGCGAGCCGCAGCCCGCGCCGTGATCACACTCCACGGACACATGTCGAACATGTCCGTGTGCCGGATGGTGCTGCTGGCGGTCCTCGACGTACGAGCCGAAGCCGCTGTCCACGAAGTCCGGCCTTGAACCCCATTCCCTCAGACTCCGCCTGTCGCTGAGAGCGACTCAGGTCCTTGCCAGTTGGTACTCGATTGTCGCTTGATCCTTCAGCTTCATCGATGAACGTTGCGCCACGACCTATCACAGTCATCACCGGCTGACATCAATTTGGCGGCGCTCTTCCAATACCGGGCCGCTGCGCCCACACTTGCGTGCGGCGACTCCAAGATTGGCGGTGACCTCGTTGGGAAGAGGACAGCCGTCCTCAGACTTGGGGTCGAGGAGCAAATCTGCCCGATCCAGCGCTGTCGCGACGTACCAAATTACCTGACACATACCGGTTCTGATTTCATCCTCCGAGACAGGAGGGTGTCCGTAGGACATCACGATTTTGGTATTCGTGCCGTGTAAGGTATGCGGCGCAGGTGATTGCCTGAGTATGATTTTCGCACGAGAAGGTAACCACGCCAGCAGTGCGCTGAGATGCGGTCGACTGCGCATCGCATTGATGGCGCCTCTGATCTTGAATGCGCGATGGGCTGAAGGTTCACTGCCTTCAGACCGATGCTCGAGCCAGTGGCCTCGCGAAGCCGCAGAACTGGCGTATACGGAACACAACCACGGATTCGTTCTGCTGCGCCCTCGGACGCCTTCGAGTGTGACCCCGAAGGCGGTTGCTGGCGGATCCAGGAGTTGTCGTTCTACACTCTGTAGAACCATTTGACGGGACCGGCCAAAGGTCCGGACCGAACCACAAGGTCAGGGGTTGTTCGAGCCAAATCGCGTCAGAACCACATATGGCCGACCACTCAGTGGCGCGGGACTGCTGCACGGTCTGACCCAGATTTCCTTCCAACCGTCTATGACCTCGCCACACTTCTCTGTGTGAGCCTGAGCAGGCGCCCCGGACAGCACCAGCAGCGAACCGAAGACGCTCGCGATGGCGGCGGCGACTGCGAGCGATAGATGGGTGTGTTTCATGATTCTCATCTTTTCGTGATACATGGTTTGAACGGCGGCAAGTGCGCAACGGAGGAGTTGCTACCTGTCCGCCCACGACATCGGCGCGAGTTCTCTCACTCAACGAGCAACGCCGTTGTCGTCGCTCGATCCTGTATGAAAGTGACACAGTCGGCTATGGGGTAAATGCCTACGATCCGTGCCAGTTTTGGACTGGTTGAGGGCCCCGATCTACCGAACCTTCTCGCGGGACGAACTCGACACGGATACAGCCGGCTCCGCAATCAAGAGTTCGCTACATTCCACCCGGGGGGCGTATTTTCCGCAGGTAGGAGGACTTCCACACACGCACAAACAACTCCCCACCCACCGCCTCGACCGCCAGCGTTCCGCCACGGCGCAGATCCTCCTGCTGCGATACCAATTCCACCACAACGGATCCATCCCGTCGCCCAAATACGAGAAGACGCCGGCGAAGTGGTCGGACAAGAAGCAGCTCGGCGACCGCGTCGATCCCTACCAGCTGATGACCGGAGACGTCGCCACGTGGGACAACCGCACCGC
>NZ_JBEXME010000069.1:0-6383 GCF_040610355.1 Nocardia sp. NPDC004168
GAACGGTGGACGTTCATCGCCGAGGTCCCCAAGACCAGTGTGGGCAAGTTCGACAAGAAGCGGCTACGCGCCCAGTACGCCGACGGCGACCTGGAAGTCACCACCCTGTCCTGACCCCGCCGCCCCGCGTCACCACCTCAGCATCGGCAGTGGTGACGCGGGGTGGCTGCGCACCCGCCGCGCGACCAGGGAGACGAGCTTGCGGTGGAAGCCGTGGTTCGGATAGCGCTTCGCCAGCTCACGGTAGGTTCCGCGCGAGACGCCGAACCGGCCGAGCAAGCCGAGCTCGACGTCGATCGCGTCGGCGCGCCGGAAGATCTCGACCGGGTCGTGCGGTGGGCCCGCCGGGCGGATCTTGTGATGCTGGTCGATCATCGCCACCACCAGTCCGGTCAGGTCGTCGCGGTCGATGCTCGCCAGCCAGGCGCGCGCCTGGTCGCACGAGGGCGCGAGGTAGTCGAAGCTGCCCGCCGACCAGATGCCGATGTCGTGCAGCACGGCCGCGGTCAGGAACTCCTCACGGGCGCTCGGCGGGGTTTGCCGGTCGTCGGCCAGCAGATCGCACAACGTGAGCACCCGCAGCACATGATTGGTGTAGGCGGCGCGGTCCGCCCCGAGCTGTTGGCGCCACGGCGCGAGCCGGGCCTCGACCTCATCGCGAAGATCGTTGCTGCTCATGGCGGTTCACCCTACGCGCAGCCGTCCGTGACGGGCGGCGGCGACGCGCGGGCACGGCGCCGCATACGCGAGAACACCCGGCGCGGGCGAAACGGTTTGCCGCGCCGGGTGTTCGATTCGGTGGATCAGCAGTTGCGCAGTTCCGGGCTTTGGTTGAGCAGCTGGGCCCGGGTGCCGATGAACGTGGTGTAGGTCTCGCCGCCGACCGAGGAGAGCGGGAACGCCGCGACCCGGTGGCAGTTCTGGAAGGCGAGCTTCACGCCGAAGTGCCGCTCCAGTCCACCGCGAATCGCGTCGGAAGCCATGGCGCGCAGCAGTTGCCCGCGCGCCACCTCGTCGGGCGGCGCGATCGTGTTGTCGGCGAATTCGGCCGTCCCGGAACGCAGCTCACCGGCTACGCGGCTGACCACTTCCCAGGCGTAGGGCAGCGAATTGCGTACGACCTCGACGAAGTCGGCGTCGTCGACCTCGCCGCGTTCGGCGCGTTCGAGTACTGCGGTGGGGACATCAAGGGACATGGCGCTCTCCTCCAGTGCTGAACGTCGATGCGATGCCACTGAAGTCTAAACGAAAGTCGTTGTCAATAATGCTGGATTCGGCGCGAAAGTGCCTTTTCCAGTGCGGCTTTCGTGTCGGCGGCCAGGGTCGAGACCAGTTCGCCCGCGGGTAGCTCCGGTGTCAGCTCATGGGTTTGGCCCGCCCAGAGGTTGACCTCCTCGGGGTTGCCCGCCGCCCGCGCCTCGGCTCGCAGCGGGGCGGTGGCGTAGTGGATCTCCGGGTATCCGGTCGGCGCGGTAGCGGTGTGCCGCACCAGGAAGCGGTTGCGCAAGCCGCGTGCCCTGCGTCCGGTGAAGGCGCGGGTGAGCATCGTCGGGGTGTCGGCGGTCAGCGCGGCGCGGTGCACCTGACTGGTGCCCGCCTCCGGGCAGCGCAGGAACACCGTGCCCAGTTGCGCGGCCGCGGCGCCCGCCGCGAGCGCGGCGGCGATGCCCGCGCCCGTCGTGAGGCCGCCGGTGGCCACCAGTGGCAGGTCGGTGGCGGCGGAGAGCAATTGCAGCAGCGCCAACAGCCCGAGTGGGTCGGTGGCGTCGTCGGCGGGCCGATCGGTGAACGTCGCGCGGTGCCCGCCCGCCTCCGCGCCTTGGGCGATGAGCACGTCGGCGCCCGCCTCGACGGCGACGCGCGCCTCGACGACCGAGGTGACGGTGACCCAGGCTTCGGAACCGGCGGCATGCAGCCGTTCGATGTCCGCGGCACTCGGGCAGCCGAAGGTGAACGACACGGCCGCGACCGGGTCGGCGACGAGCAGGTCCAGTTTGGCGTCCCAGTCGTCGGTGTCGAAGCGCGGATCTCCCAGCTGGTGTTCGGCGCCGAGTTCGGCCAGATAGTCCGCCAGATCGGCGGGAGGAGTCGGCGGGCCCGGCACGAAGAGGTTCACGCCGAACGGCTTGCCGGTGGCCGCGCGAGTCGCCGCGATCCGCGCCGCGGTGTCGGCGGCGCTCAGATAACCGGCGGCCAGCTGGCCGAAACCGCCCGCTTCGGCCACGGCGGCGGTCAGCTCAGGGGTGGAGGGGCCGCCCGCCATGGGGGCGAGCGCGATCGGAACGTCCAAGTGGTCGAGGATCACGGTTCGATTGTCGCGTATCTGGACATGTGACCCGGGACTCACCAGCGTTTTTCCGCTGGAAGGTTGCGGAATGGTCACGACGCGGTAGAGTTCCCGTCACGACGGATGCCAAACCGTTATCCGCCCGGCTTCACCGGATCGTTATCGAACCGGTTCCGCTAGGGCTCCGGCATCCCGGACCCTGTTGTACGACCGAGGATTCAGCTTTGTCGCAGCACCGTGTAGGCCCAAGTTCCATTACCGTCCAGAGCCTCCTCGGCGACGGCGGCGAATCGGGCCGTCCGACGCGGCACCGCGCCGAGCCGTCCGCCACCGAACGAGTCAAGGCCGCCGCCACCGCGGCGGTTGCCGCGGGCGCCTTGATCGGCGCTGCCAGCCAGGTCGCTCCCGCGCTCGCTTACGCGTCGCCGCTGCTGCCCGGTTCGCACGATGCCGACGAGGAGACGCAGGCCGCGCCATCCACCGTGAAGGGTACGAGCATCCTTCCGATCGTCGAGGCCAAGGCCGCCGCCGAGCCGGTCGCGCAGGCCGCGCCGGAGCCCGCCGCGGTCGCGGGCCAGATCGCCGCACCGGTCGCGGCGCCGTTCGGCATTCCCAACCTTCCCCCGGAGGTCATCGGTCCCTTGGCGCAGGCCGAGGAGGCCCTCAAGGGCGTGCAGCAGCAGGTCGCTCCGGCGTCCGCGGTGCGCCCGGTGGCCGGTGAGATCAGCTCCGGCTTCGGCAGCCGCTGGGGCGCCATGCATTACGGTCTCGACTTCGCCGACTCGCTGGGCGCGCCGATCCACTCGGTCAGCAACGGTACCGTCATCGAGGCGGGGCCCGCCTCCGGTTTCGGTCTGTGGGTGCGAATCCTGCAGGACGACGGCACCACCGCCGTCTACGGCCACGTGAACGAGATGTTCGTGCACGCGGGCCAGCGGGTGAACGCGGGCGACGTGATCGCCACCGTCGGCAACCGGGGCCAGTCCACCGGTCCGCATCTGCACCTGGAGATCTGGGACCAGTCGGGCGCCAAGATCGACCCGATGCCCTACTTGGCCGCCAAGGGAGTGCCCCTGGAGTGGGGCCCGTCGGCGCACTGACATTCCCTGTCCGGCTTGATATTCCGATCAGCGCACGGTTGCGCGCAGCGAAGCCTCCCGCGTCCCGGTGACGCGGGAGGCGGTTCGCGTCCTGGTCTCGTAGAGCTGCCCCACGGACACCGGTCGGTCGCTAGGCTCGGGCCGTGATCGAGCTGGGCGACATCTTCGAGCCTGGGTCACCGCACGGCCGCGCGTACGCCGTGCTGGTGCACCATCCGCGGTCGAGTCTCGCCGATATCGCGCAGTACCTGGGCGTTTCGGAAGACCTCGCCGCGGACTCGCTGGATGTGTTGTGTGAATTGCACGCCGCGGTCCGCGTCGAGTCGCCCGACGGCGAACCGCTGTGGGACGCGCACGCGCCGGAATCGTTGTCCGAAGCCGAGGCTCGGCGCAGGCAGCAGGAGATCAACCAGATGCACGCCGCCGCAGCACGCTTGAGCGAGACGTTCCGCTCGGTGCGCCGCTCGCCCCGCGGCAACGGCGCGGTGGTGCCGGTGTACGAGCGGCTGGAGATGCTGGCGGATTTCGAGGAGATGCAGACCGGCGCGCGCAGCTGCGTCAAGCTGGTCGAGCGCGGGCCCTATCTGAGCGATCCCGAGCGCGAGCGCCAACTGTTCGAACTCAAACGCGCCAGGCTCGCCGACGGCATCCGCTACCAGACCTTGTATCAGGACACCGTCTATCAGGACCCCGAGCGCCTGCGGCACGCGCTGTCCACCAACGCGGGCGGTGCGCAGGCCAGAACCCTGCCCGAGCCGCCGCTCAAATTGATCATCAGCGACGACGAGCGGGCCAGCCTGGTGCTGCACGCCGACGAACGCAGGCCCGACCCGATGGGTCTGCGCATCACCGGTTCCCCCACGCTCGAGTTGTTGATCAAGACCTTCGACGTGCTGTGGACGATGGCGGCGCCGATCTCGGTGAACCCGGCCGCGGAGGCGCTGGACGAACGCGACCGTGCGATCCTGACCCTGATGGGGCTCGGCGCGACCGATGACACCATCGCGCGGCGACTCGGGATGTCCCGACGGACGGTGGTCCGCCGGACCGCACGGCTGCTGGAGCGCCTCGGGGCGAGCACCAGATTCCAGGCGGGGGTGCAGGCCACGCGGCGCGGATGGCTGTGACCAAGCTCACCGATTCGGGCACTAGTGCAACACGATGGCATAAGTACCGATATAACGGCAGGGATCAGGCAAGACACCGATTCCAGGGGGGCGGATGGTGTCCTACGAGAGGACAGCACTCGACAAGGGGGATGCGGACCGTACCGACGGCATCCGCGGCAATCCAATACAGCGCGCGGGTTCAGTGGTCAGCCCCTTATATGATTGCTCGGTCCGCGCTGGCCCCGGATAACAAGCCCTGAGCAGGGTAGAGCCCGGGTCCTGGCTCGATCCGAGAGGTGAATGCACTCGAATGGAAACCGCCCGTCGCTCTGCTCGCGGTAGCCGTCGCCGCAGGTCGGGCAGTCCGCTTTTCGCGCAGCTGCTCACCGCCGCGGTCGAGTCCGCCGCCACCGAGGTCGCGATCCGGTTCAACCCCACGGGGGACCCGGCCGACGATCGGGAGCTCACCTACGCCGAGCTGGACGCGGCGTCCTCGCGGCTGGCCAGGGAGCTGATCGAGCGCGGTGTCGGGCCCGGCGACGTGGTCGCCATCGGAATCTCGCGCAGCGTGGAGTCGGTGCTCGCCGTCTGGGCCATCGCCAAGACCGGCGCGGCCTACGTGCCGGTGGATCCGACCTATCCCACCGACCGGATCAATCACATCGTCGCCGACTCCGGCGCCACGGTGGGTCTGACCACTTCGGCGCACCGCCCGGTGCTCGGCACCGGTGTGTACTGGATCGAACTGGACGACCCGGTGCAGGCCGCGCGCATCGCCGCGCGCCCGGAGCACCCCATCTCCTACACCGACCGGGTCCGTCCGCTCGACGAGCGGCACCCGGCCTATGTCATCTACACCTCCGGCTCCACCGGCAAGCCCAAGGGCGTCGTGGTCACGCACAGCGGTCTGGCCGGGCTGGTCGCCGCGGAGCGCGAGCACTACGGCGTGACGGAGGACTCGCGCGTTCTGCACGTCTGCTCGCCGAACTTCGACGTCTCGGTGCTGGAACTGCTGCTGGCCTTCTCCTCCGGCGCGACGCTGGTGATCGCGCCGCCGACGGTGTTCGGCGGTTTCGAGCTGGCGGATCTGCTGAGGCGCGAGCACGTCACGCACATGCTCATCACGCCGGGCGCCCTGGAATCGGTGGATCCGGCCGGACTGGACGACCTGCAGGCCGTGGTGGTGGCAGGTGACAAGTTCGGCCCGGAACTGGTCGGACGCTGGGCGGCCGAGCGCGAGTTCTACAACGGCTACGGGCCCACCGAGGCCACGATCCTGGCCACCAGCACGCCGCCGATGACGCCGGGCGAGCCCATCACGATCGGCACGGCCATCCCGGGCGTCGGCGCGTTCGTGCTGGACTCGCGGCTGCGGCCGGTTCCTGCCGGGGTGGTCGGCGAGCTGTATCTGTCCGGTCCCGCGCTGGCGCAGGGCTACCTCAACCGGCCGGGCCTGACCGCGGAGCGATTCGTCGCCAGCCCGTTCGGCGCCGATAGCGGCAACCCGGCGGCGCGGCTGTACCGCACCGGTGATCTGGTGCGACGCACCGAATCGGCCGGCCAGGACGGCGGCGTCATCGAATACCTGGGCCGCTCGGACTTCCAGGTGAAGATCCGCGGTTTCCGCATCGAACTGGGCGAGATCGACAACGCTCTCACCAGCCATCCGGATATCGACTTCGCGGCCACCCTGGGCAAGGCGCTGCCATCGGGTGCGACCGCACTGGTGTCGTACGTGCTGCCGCGCCCCGGCGCCGACCTGGACACCGACGCGGTCGCCGAGTACATCGGTGAGTCGTTGCCGGGGTACATGATTCCGGCGTCGATTGTGGTGTTGGACGAGATTCCGTTGACGCCGGTGGGGAAGTTGGATCGGGCGGCGTTGCC
>NZ_JBEXME010000070.1:0-6220 GCF_040610355.1 Nocardia sp. NPDC004168
AACAGGCCAGGTGTGCATGCCCAGCCGCACCTGTCGTCGATTCTGACGACGCACACGGTCGGCGCCAGTCGCGAGGGGATGGTCACGGCCCACCGGGGTGTGACGCTGGAAGTGCTGACCGGCATCGCCGCCCCGGCGGCCGCCGGCTACATGACTCCCTGTGAGCGCGCGATGGCCTATTCGGTGTCGAGAGCAGCACGCCGAGAACGGCTTCGGCGATGGCTGTCCTGGCCGACCTGTCGGCACCGGCCAGGACGAACGCGAGCCGCTCCACCGACTGACGCCGACGGGACGCCAGCACGAGTGTTCATGCGTCGCCCGCGGTTCGGCGTCTCACGGCCCGAGCCGGGGCCGACGTCGACCGTGGTGATCGGCGTGCCGGCCGGGCCCGTCGAACCGGGGCGATGAGGGGGTGAAGCGCGTTTGCTCAGTGATGCAACGTTATTCGGGGTGCAGTAGGACATAGTCGACGCGCAGGTGATGGCGTTCGGGATCGAGCCGATCGCACTCGGCGTGGCGTGAGCGCATGGCAGTCTTTGTCCATGGGGAAAGCAACACTGCTCCTCGATGTCCTGGGGTTCCCGCACCGCTGTCGCCGGTGCGGAAGCGAGCAAAACTGGGTATGGGCAGTTGAAGCGCGCGCGCTCGGGCGAGATGGCATGGTGGAGAACTCGGTCGCGGGCGGGCACGGGTGCGGCCGCAGCGGGTGCTGGCCGATAAGGCGGACCGCTGGTTCAGAGGGCCAGTGGTGCACGAGGACTGATGTTCTCGACCTGGCCGGGGACCCATCAAGGGGTGGTGCAGGGGCTGTTCCGACAGTGAGGAGTCATCTACCAGCGGTCGTGCTTCCGACTTCATCAACGAAGACAAACGCGACTTCGTCCCACTCGGCTGGACTTGGAGTCGGCTCGACATACCGGATCGCCCGATCGCCGAGGAAAGTCCTCACGGACAGATCGCTCGACGCGATGATGTAGTGCACGTGATGCAGCAACCACAGCGCGTCCCGGTGCCCAGTCATCAACTCCTGGCGTGTCACTGTCAGCGACGGTTGTGGTGTTCCGCCGCCGGACTGGAAGAACTGCTTCGTGAGCACGATCGTGTCGCTATTCAAGAAGTCAACGCGCACGGAGTGGCCCGTGTAATCCCTTATTTCCTTCAGTCGCTCGTAGGTCTCGGTGAAGTTGGACAGGTCACTCGTGGTGCCCAGATCGGCCGCGATCGAGACCACCAAGCGTGGACGCTCCGAGTCGCGAATACGAGAAGGTATCCCCTTCTGCTTCAGATACCACTGCATGCCCGGGGTTCTGCGAGCGAAGTACATTCCCACCAGGCCGTCGATGCTGTCCTGCACCTTCGCGAACTCACCCATCAGAACGAGCGCCAGGGTCCTCATATCGGAATCGTGTCCGATCTCCATATCTTCTCCGATCCACGGCGACGGCCAAGTTGACAGATGCGGGCCTTAGTACAGCCAGCTACGCGAACGACTGCAAACGAATATCGGGATATACATTCTCGGCCTTCTGTCGGAGTCCGACGTCAGCGAGCATGGCGGTCACATACGACTCGCTGACTCGGTGGATGTCGTCGGCCAGCGAGGGCAGATGGATACTGAGTGCCTTGACCGCCGACGGCACACTCGGCACAAACGACACAAGTTCAGGCTCGGTCGTCGGGTCGAGGACACTGAGTGTGAAGTGGTGCAACCGGATCGAGTCGACGTCGGTGAACTGGAGGCGCCAGGTGTAGGCGATGTTGGTCGTACTGTCGCGCACGAACGCCTGTCTGCCGAGGTGCATCAGCTTGTGCCTGAACAACTCGAGCGCCGCGCGATGCTCCTCTGGGCCTCCCACGTGCATGTAGCGGCCCAGGAAATCCGTCATCCGCCGCGTCTGTGGTGCGCCTCTTAGCGAGCCCTGCTCGAACACTGACAGGACATCGACCTGCGCCATGCATGTCATGAGGTAGCCGAAGTGCGCATGCCGAAAATGGTCCTTGTCATCGAAGAAGCGATTCCCCGCGAAGCAGCGCGCTAATGTCTCGACCTCGAACTTGAGCGCTGCCGAGTAGGCGAGAATCTCCTCGGCGATACCGTCTGCCTTCACGCTATGAGGATGCCAGGTCGCGCAAGCGATTTCCGCCCAGCTTCACTCCTCCGCGACGCCATTGCCTGGAGCGGGGTTCCTGGACGTTGAACCGTAGCGCCGTGGCGGCCGGAACGACCTCGGGCGCACCCGAGCTAGCGTCCTTGGCGAGGGCGGCCCTGTCGCTCTGAGGGCCGCTGCTCGTCGTCGGGTAGGGACACCGCCTGCCGCGAACACCACTGCCGCATCCAGATCCGCCCCTTTCCGTTGCCGGTCAACACCACGCACGTCACGAACGCGATCCATCCGCCCGAAGAGGTTCGCGCCCAGGCGTGCAAAGCACTGGTGTACTCCCGGTCAACGACAACCCCGTTTCGGACACGCAGCGGAACACCCCTGGCGAAGCTCTCAGGTGCCAGAATAAACTGGCCGAGGTCAATCATCACCCGACGCGGTGGATCGATGACATGGTACGAGGGCGGATCGAACTGATCGGCCCATTCCTCGAACATCCGTTCGCACTCTAGTAGCTGCAAGTGAACCGCGTCAGGACGGGTTGCCCGCGTGTCGCCCCGCGAGTCGAGGGCAGGATCAAAACTTCGCGCGGAAAGCGAGTGACCGCGGATAGGGTGCCGTACTTATGAGCAGCAGCGTAGAACTCAGCCCCGAGTGGACTGTCCGGCTCGAAAAGGTCCGTCAGGCCACCATCGTATGGCGCGGCTGGCTCGAAGGTACGAATGTTGCGGCACCGTCCAGCCCCATGTTTGGAGATGACCGCATCCACTCGAAGCGGCCTGTGTATCTCTACGCTCGGCAAGGCTTGGTGGCTGGGTCCGAGCACCTGCGTCTCATGATTGACGGTATTGACAACGTCGGATACCGGCCGCTCGGCTACTTCACCCTCGCACGTACCTCGCTGCTCGCGGCATCCCGAACGGTATGGATTCTGAGCCCCAATGAAAGGCGAAAGCGTCAGGAGCGTGCGCTGTGGGCGGCGTTCGAGGACATGCGCAATCTGGTGAAGTTCGTGAGAGTCAGCCCGCCCGATCCCACTGACCCGACGGCGATTGCGGCTCGTGACCACGTCGAGTCCGAAATGGACGAGTTGAAGCAGGTCGCCCTTCAGAAGTTGGGTCTCAACCTCCGAAGCCAGGATAAGCCGACGGAAACCAGTGTCATCGAGGCCGCGGCCGAGCATCTCGCCCCTGGCAACGGCGACACCGCACGGCGCATCACGCAGTTGTGGTGCACCCAGTCCGGCCACGCACATGGCCTGAGCTGGCCGACTCTTCTGCGGCGGCCGACCAGCACATTCGTCGGTGACGACGGTAGGCAGTACAGCAAGCATGAGGCCGACCCGAATGAGATCGTCGAGGCGGCCAGTGCAGCGATGCTCATGGTCAACGAAGCGTTCACTCTGTACGACCAGCGCGCGACGTCGCATCTCTGATCCTACGAGAGTAAAGGATTGTGATGACCGAATCCCTCACGCGCCGCACCACGCTAGGCCCCGCGCTCCAGCCGCCGACCTGCTCGGCGCCCGTGTCTCCGCACCACCGAGACGAGCATGGTTTGCCACTGCCACGGGTTCCGTCGGGCATGGGCGGCGACGCGGTTGGACGAGGGCCACCGGGTCGACCGCAAACGGGTCCATCGGTTGTGGAAGCAGGAGGGCCTGCAGGTGCGGACGCATCACCGACGTAAACACTCGGGTCTTCGTCGGTGCCGGCGGTCGAAGCGGACGCACCGAGGACGGTATGGGCGTAGGACTTTGAACGGCACCGCTCGGCGGCGCTGGGAGATTCCTCGGGACGGTGGCCCATGATGTTGAGTAATCGCACCTGCCGACCGGTCAGCCCCGCCGCGCGGGACTCGGCGACCAGCACCGTGATCACCCGCCGGATCGGGCCTCGCTTAAAATTCGAGGTGCTTCTCTGCACCAAGCAAGTCGATCTCGAAGACCCGGGGCCGAGCGTCGCGGTCGGTGGGGCGCAGTCGGCCACGTCGCTAGCGGCTAAAGGTGAGAAGCCACAGCTTTGTGCGACTTACCACCTGTTGCCGGTATAAGGTCGAGGCAGATGCCAAGCCCGCCTTCGAAAGGTGTTGAAGGGCTATGAACTGACCGCCACCGGAAATCTGGCAGATGGGGTCGGCATCCCGGGCTGTCGCGGATCCGCATCGATCGGCTATATTCCGGTGGTGCCCAGCACGGGGGCGCGGCTCGATGTTGTGGGTATCCGGCATGTCCTGCAACGAGTCTCAAGGACGCTTACCCTCCATACGTGTGCAGAGAAGCCGACTAGTTGCGCAGGATGCATGTACCTGCCTCTGGCTGCTGAGCCGGACAGCACGGAGGATGTGGCATGTCCGCGCTCGGAACTACCTCGCTCATGGTCTTGGTGCCTTGCGTTGTCGTCCTGACAAGGGCCGTTCGTGTAATAGTGATCGTGCGTACGGCGAAGTCCTTGGTGGAAGACTGTGATTCGGATCAACGAGCGGATTTGAGTGCTCGCTTGGTCAGTGTTCTCGCTGCGGGCCATCGGCCCTATCGGTCCTCACGCCGCGAGACTGCGGCACTTGGAGAATGGCATGACTAAGTCGTCGAACAGGGCGCAGACGGCAAGAATGTGTTCTGCTGCGACCGGTGCGAGCTACGTCGAGAGTCAGAGGTGGTTCGATCAGGGGCTGATCAGTCGGCAACGGCCGGTGCCCGAGGCGGCGACCACGGATCAGAGGAGACTCGAAGCCATTGCGGCGTGCGAACTGGCTGAAGCGTTTGGTGATAGCCAACTGGACGGAGCGCTACTAGGGATCCAAAAGGCCAACTCCGTGCAGGAGGGATTCCTGCGGCTCGAGCCGCATCCCGCAATGGCGTACGCGGTTGTTCACCGACTCCTGCCATACCACGACCATGACTATGGTGGACTACGGGGCGTTCCAGGGCTGCGTCCCCGCAGTCTCAAAGACGGACTGCTCGTGCTCCTTGATTCCTTGTCGACCGCTGGTCTAGTCCTACGGGTGCCATCTGGTTTCTCGTTGCGCACCGTTTCATCCGACGACGGCGACTATGACGCGATCTGGCACGACCATCCTGACTCAACCCATGAGAGTGAAGAGGCCTACCTGCACAGTTGGTCGAGAAGCTTCGACGCTGCCGGAGCGCGGCGTCGTGACCTCGTCTTCAGTCGATTGCTGAGGAGGCCCGGCATATTGCGGCGGATAGGAACTACACACGGTTTGGCGCACACGTGGTCGCACTGGTCGAGGGACATCGTCATCGAATGGTGCTGCGGGGCTTCCGAGTCGGAGGTGAAGTTCCAACTAGGCAAGAGTGGTTTCACCGACGAGTTGGATGGCGTCGAGGTCGATGAACGCGAGTCTGAGCGCGGGATATGGTGGGGTGATACCGGACTCGATTTGAGGCACGTTTCAAGTTATGTGCCTGACGAGGATTGGTCGAGTAATATCGCTGCAGGCTACAAGATCGATGCAGTTCGGGGCCGGTACCCTTTCCTGCATCGCCACCCTCCGAACTTGCGAAAAATAAGTTCCGCTCACCTTGAGGTGATGACTCAAGCCTTGTTTACGAAGATGGGCTGGGGCTCGCCTGCCCCAAGCCCCGTCGATACGGGCGAAGAGTTTGTTCTGACCGATGACTCATCGGAGCACAGGATTCGCGTCGTTCAGATCAAGCACGTAAGCAACGCGATAGGAGCAGGCACGGTCCTATCATTCGTGGACCTCGTGGCTCGCAGGGGGTTCGATGAGGGCATCCTCGTGACAACAGCTCGGTTCACGCCGTCTGCTCGTGCATCGTCCGTCCGACACAGGCGAATTCAATTAATTGACGGTGATGGCCTGGTCGAGGCGATGGCAAAGCACCTCGGTATCGCCTTGACTCTGTAAAGCTCCTCTTTACGTTGCTTCGGCTCTGGTCGGTCAGAGCCGCGGATCTGTCCACTGGGCTCGCTGTGTGTGCTTGTGTTGAGGGGATCGGCACGGGATCTTCGCTAACTCATGCTGGTCGGTCGTTCTAAAAGGCTGGGTGATCGGGCCATATCCTGTACGGCACGCATCGTCGTGATCTCGTGCAAGCCTTTTCCAGGTCTATGCCGGATTAGGATTGGCCTGTC
>NZ_JBEXME010000071.1:0-5985 GCF_040610355.1 Nocardia sp. NPDC004168
TGAGCACGGCACCCGACTGCGGGAGCTCGACGGGATCGGTCCTGTCCTCGCGGCGCGGTTGATCGGCCGTACCGGCTTGGCCACAGGCTTCGCGATGGCGGCCGCCGGCGAGCCTCTGATGTCTGATGTGGTGGGGTCCGTCTTGGCTGGTACTGCTGCGGTGGCCTAGGGTAAGGACGCGAAGACGTCGCAGGTCGATGCTGAGCTGGTGGCCCGGCTGCGGCCCAGGCCCGCGCGGGCGGATGGGCGGGAGCTCAGCGGTGGGGGCGGATTGCTGCAGCAGCTGACCAAGCTGGTGGTCGAGTCCGCTCTCGACGGCGAGATCACCGATCACCTCGGCTACGATCACGGTGCAAACAAACTGAACATCACGACGAGTGCGCCAGGGCGCTGATCTTCACGTGGAGCGCGTCCAGGAAGATCGCTGGATACACTATGCCCAGCGGCCGGTTCTGCCACTCGGCCATCCCGTCGATCACCATCGAAGCCGGAGCCCCGATCACCTGGGACATCGATCTCTCCCCGGGCCGACATCGGTGACCACGGTCTTCGCGCGGGTCCCATTGCGCGAGTTGCCCGTTCCACGGCCCGCGGGATCACAAGAGTGTGTGTTTGCGGAGCAGTTCGAGGTTGGCTCGGCTGAACATCTGGGTTTTGAGCATTTCGTATGCTGACGATCTGCGGCTCGTCTGCGGGACTCCGTCGACGGTGAGGTTACGCAGGCATACCCAGAGTGCTCACTCTTCAGCACGATGTTCCGCAAGATCCTTCTCATCATCTGGAGGGAACCATCGGCTGGCCCACTGGTTGAGGGCGGCTACTGCGGTCTCAAGATCTCTGCCCATTGCTGTTAGCTCATACTCGATGCGGACCGGGACTTCGTCATAAACCGTTCGAACCACTATCCCCGCCGCCTCGAGCTCGCGCAACCGGTTGGCAAGCATCTTGTCGGTAAGCGCCGGTATGCCCTGGCGAATCTCGCTGAACCGCGTGGCGCCGAGTAGCAACTCGCGCAAGATCACGCCGTTCCATCGACGGCCGATCAGTTCGACGCCGCGATGATAGCTAGCGCAGAAGCCTTCTCGCAGGTCGGGAGCTTGATTCGCGTCTACTACCACTTATGGGAGTGTAGCAGACCGAAAGCTACTTGCGGAAGGGGAGAGACTATGGATAGTATAGTGACTATAGTAATGTCACTCACTCAATGAGGTAGCTCTATGTCTTCAGCACTCCCTCCGGCCGGTACTCCGGGGCGCGCTCGACATCTTGGTTCAGCGCTTATCCTGCTTGCATTTGCGCAGCTCATCATCTCCGTGGACTACAACATAGTTTTCATTGCGATGCCGGAAATCGGCAGAAAGCTGAACTTCAGCTCCCAGACACTGCAGTGGGTAATCAGTGGATACGCAGTGATCTTCGGCGGTTTTTTGCTTCTCGGTGGCCGTGCGTCAGACCTCCTCGGTCGCAGACGCATGTTTGTACTCGGGCTGCTGATCTACGCTGCGGCGTCTCTTGCCGGGGGGCTTGCAACGGAGCCAGTGGTATTGGTAACTGCCCGTGGACTACAGGGGGTGGGCGGGGCACTTTTGTTCCCGGCGACGCTATCGCTGGTCAATACGCTCTTTGCTGAGGGGCGAGAACGCAATCGCGCTCTTGCGGTTTGGTCGGCCGCCGGCGCGGGCGGGCTTATTCTCGGCTCCTTGCTCGGTGGCCTACTGACTGAGCTATTCGGTTGGCGCGCGGTATTCTACGTGAACGTACCACTCGCGGTCGTCGCGGCCTTGTTGGCATTCCCGCTTATCAGCCCGGATGCCGCCCTTGATCGGGGGCGTCATTTCGATTTGCCCGGTGCGCTCACCGCGACGTTGGGAGTTACGCTACTCGTATTTGCACTCGTGCAGGGGCCGGAATTTGGTTGGCTATCCGCTCCCATTTTGTCCAGCGTGCTCGTCGCGGCGGTTCTTATCGCGAGTTTTGTGGTTATTGAGCACAGAAGTGTCGATCCGCTGCTGCCACTGAGGCTATTCGGCAACCGCAGTTTGAGTACCAGTGTAATGATCACCTTCCTGTTCACAGCTACATTTGGGTCGTTGTTGTACTTTCTCGCGTTGTTTTTCCAAAATGTTCGCGGCTATAGCCCTATGGAAAGCGGGGTAGCTTTTCTAGTTCCCATGGCAGTAGTGCTTTCCGGTAACGCAATCGGAGGCAAACTGCTAACAAGTTTCGGTGTGCGCGTCACTCTGCTTATTAGCTTGATGCTACTTGCCATCGGGACCATAATCTTAGCTCTTGAAGTCAAGCCGACTGGTAGTTATTTGACCATGTTGCCTGGTTTGGTAATTTTCGCCATCGGCGGGGGTATAACTTTTCCCGCTATGTTCGCGGCGGCTGCGACCGGAGTTGAACCACGCGAACAGGGAATTGCATCTGCAATTGCATCCACTGGTCAGCAGATCGGTGCAGCGATCGGCTTGGCTATCCTTGTAGTTATCGCCAACGCAGGAACTGAAGGAGCCGCTGGTGATGCACTCCGCACCATCCTCGCCGAAAATCTGCGGACCACTATGTTCGTTGCTGCGGCTGGAGTTGTCGCCATGGTCTTGCTTGCGCTCAATTTTCCTCGTGCCACAAAGAGTGTCGAAGAGCCCCATAGTGTCGTGAGCTAAATGCAGCAGAGAGAGGGCCCAACTGTCCTTCTATCGGATACTATTATTTTTAATTCTTCAATTGGGCAGAACTTCTTCGGCTGGATGGCAGTTGCAGGCCGCGCGGCCGCGGGCTATGAAACTTGCAGCATGCCGTGCCGTGCACTTCCAAGGCTTTCTGGGCAGCGCTGGTCGAGCCGAGCTGAGTGGCTCGCTAGATTCCATTCGTCCAAGCCACACACACGTTTTTGTCGCATACTTGGGAGAATGACTATGACCTGGCAAGACGTGGTGGTGATGGCAACCGGGTTCCCAGAGGTGGAGGAGTCCACCTGGTGGCGCAGTCCGGCCCTGAAAGTCGGCGGCAAAGGCTTCGCTCGCCTGCGCAGCGAGGCCGAGGGCGGTTTCGTGCTTGCCTGCGACCTCGCCGAGAAGGAGGCGCTGCTGGCGTCAGGTGATCCGGCGTTCTACACCACGCCGCACTACGACGGTCACGCCTATATCCTGATCGATCTGGATCGAGTCGAGCCCGAGCACCTGCAAGAATTGCTCGACAACGCGTGGTGGCTCACCGCTCCGGCCAAAGTGCGCCAACTGCGCGCACGCGACGTCCGCTGAGCGCGGTCATTCCCGGCTGGATTGCTCCCGCAAGCGGCCGAGGGTCTTGGCCGATCGAACTGGGACTCCTCCTCACCGAGGGTGTCCAGGAGCGAGGCGTCGGTGTCGCGGCCGAGCGTGGCCGCGTCGATCGAAATGGGCTGGTAGGCCGAGAGTCTGGGAGAGACTGTCGATCGCCGCGCCCGATGCGTAGGTGAGTCTCCTTGACACGCCGCGGCACTCGCATCGCCCAGGTGTTGTCGCGGAAATACCGGCGGACCTCACCCATGATGTAGACGACGCAGATCGGCAAATGATTCTCTCCACCGGCCTTGTAGCGAGGCATGCGATATGGAAGCAGTTATGGATTGACGAGGCGTGAAAGACACCGGGTATCGAACTCGAAGGAATCGACCACAGAAGTTTTTGCAGTATACCAATAGCCGCGGAGCGGTTTGATATGCGGTTTGCGATCGGGGTTACGGTCCTTGCTCCTCTGCGCCGATGTTTACTGTACTTGCAATTATATCTGTCATAGCGGAAGTTTTTTCGATTAAACTGGAGAAGTTTTGAGCTTTAGTGTGGATGAACCTGAAGATGCCGTCGCAGAGGCGGTGGTAAGTTTGCTCGAATGTGAGAGCGAGCGCGATATCAATCTTTGGCCGAAACTTGCAGAGCGCGGTCTGCTTTCCGTTCCCCTGCCGCATCATTATGGGGATGGGTTGGGTATTCTGGGGCTGTCAGCGATACTGATCGAGCTTGCCACTGATGCTGTGCAGGTTCCTGCTTTGACAACCCTGGGCTTCGGTGTGCTGCCACTGGTGGGTGCAGTCCCAGAAAGTTTAGCGCAGGATGTCTTTCCTGCAGTTGCACAAGGAGCGGTCTTGACCGCCGCGCTCAGCGAACCGGGGCAACCATTCACTGCACAGCCGGAAACAGTGGCCGATAGAGTCGGTGGACGGGTGCGGATTGAGGGTATAAAAGTGTCGGTTCCATATGCTGATCTAGCGCGTTGGATGTTAGTTCCGACAAGCTCCGGAATCGCTATCGTTGAGATGGACACTTCAGGTGTAACGTGCATACAAAGTTCTTATTCGAGTAGCGCGCCGGAGTATTCAGTATACTTCGACAAAGTAATGATTCCGGAAGTTCAGATTATCTCCATCGATGTGTCGAAATTGCTCCATCTTGCACTTGCATCCATGGGATCTGTCGCTGTCGGTTTGCTTAGAGGAATGTTGCTGATGCTTACTGAACTCGCTCGGGTTCGCCGCCGTTTCGGGATGGCGGACAGTGATTTTCGGGCAGTGATGCCAGGTTTAAAAGACATCCATGTCATATCCGGTAGGATTGAATTTGCATCCCGCTTGGTGACTCATATAGTGGCACAAGGAGAAGATTGCATAGATGGACGCATCATGGGAACTCACCTAAATGCGCTAAATGACTGTATTTCCGTGCAATTGCCCGCCGCTGTGAGCCAGGGCTATACCTTTGGGGAACTTATGTCAACCGATTCGCGGCTGACTTTCGATAGGTATCTTGAACAAGCTGAAGATCTAGTGCGCTGGTTGAGGGGTGTTCGAGTCGATCGCTCTTGAGAAAGCCTTATTTCGAAGGGTTCCAGGGGTGGTGATTGCCTGAGCGTGCCATGGCTGTGCATGCGGTTTACGACGTGGGGTGACCCCGGCGCAGAAGATGGCCGAGTTTCAGCTGTAGGAGTACGAACTTCGTGTAGGCACCTTCGCCTCACGTTTCAACGCTGGTTTGTTGGCTGCACATCGTTGTCTGGTTTGGAGGCCAAGGCCTCGCGGTGCACAAGGATGTGCGCCGAAGAGCAACGACGCTCCCCGTGGCTAGTCCCCCATAACGCGACCACGTGATCTGGCCCCTGCCGGTGGGTCCGCTCTTACGAGAGTTGAGGGGTTGGTTGGATGTCGAGCCACAGCGTCTCATACTCGGTGGGGCTGAGGTGACCGAGGTAGGAGTGGCGGCGTTCGGTGTTGTAGAAGTTGTCGATCCAGTCGGCCATCGCGATGGTCAGCTCGAGGGTTGTCGACCATTTCCTGGAGTTGAGGAGTTCGGTTTGCATCCTTCCCCAGAATGACTCCATCGCTGCGTTGTCGAAGCAGTCACCTACAGTGCCGAACGACGGCAGAAGACGATGTCGACGCAGATTTTCACCGAACGACCACGAGGTGAATGGGCCATATTCAACTGATCGTTGCAACACCTCAATCGGGGAGGTGTCGAGGTGGGAAATTGGTCCGCAGCAGAGGCGAGTTCTTGAGTACAGGGGCCAGATTCCGTCGCCGGGTCGGCCGACAGTGGCCTGGCGTGAGGATCGGGTGCGGTTCTGGGCGGCGATCGCGCGCGGGGTGATGACCGAGGACGCGGAGGTGGAAGCGGGGGGTCCCTATGGTGTTCGTCAAGCCGCTGAGGTCGTGGGTGATCGGTAGAGTTCGCCGTGTTTGAGCATCGCGTAGAGGACGTCGCAGCGTCGCCGAGCCAGGCAGATGAGGGCGGCGTTGTGTTTCTTGCCTTCGGCTCTTTTTCTGTCGTAGTAGGCGCGGCTGGCAGGGTCGTGCAGTGCGGCGAACGCGGACAGGAACAGTGCCCGTTTCAGCTTGTGGTTGCCGGACCGGGCGGGGTGCTCACCGCGGATGGAGCTGCCGGAGCGGTGGGTGGCCGGAGCGATATCGGCGTAGGCGGCAAGGTGGCCGGCCGAGGCGAAGCCAGCGCC
>NZ_JBEXME010000072.1:0-5837 GCF_040610355.1 Nocardia sp. NPDC004168
GTCCTGTGGGCCATGACCCTGGTCATGCGGCGCCGACTCGCCCGCCTCACAACCCACCCGATCCCGAAATGATCAGTTCATACACAGGCACTAAGAGGTCGCGCGGATAGGTCACGGTGTGGTGGCGCTGATGTGAGGGACGGGGGTCTTGGCTGAACGAACCGTTGTGGGACCAGTTCGCCGCGCTGCTGCCCGACCGGCAGGTCTTTATGACCGGGCGCATCCGGTGTCACCGCCGCCGGATAGCCGATCGGATCGTCTTCGACCAGATGCTTCCTGACGATGTGTAGTGGCTTCATCATGGTGGGATGCCGAATGCTGAAACCCTTGTTCTGTCGCTGACCGGACCTGGAAGCCACACCGTTCAAAGTCCCGGCCGGGCAGGGCAGCCTCAGCATCGGGCCGGTCGTGCCCGGCGAATCCAAGCCGGACGTGGTCGTCGGTCCCGACGATGTGCTCGACTGGTCTACTTTTGATGGGTTCACTGTGCCCGCTGGTTACCCATGGCCGCGGGTCCTGGGCTACCGCGGCAGCGATCTCGGTTTCCTCGCCTGGTCTCGGCGGCGCACGATCGAGCAGTTCGCGTGGACACCGACGGTCCCGATGACCGTCGACGCCGGCGCGGCCGACATCCATCATCTCACCGTCAGTCTGCGGAGCGCGGCACTGACCATCGTGCTGCCGGCGACGACGAGTGCCTTCACCGCGTGCGGTGACCTGGCGCTGCTGCATGCCGAACTGGCGGCTGGCGGCGTATGCCCGCACCTGTATTTCTACCCCGCCACCCGCGCATCCCGTGACGCCGAGCCATTGAAGCTGCCGCCGCTGCCGTCCCTGGCCGAGGCCACCTCGATCTACGTCGGCGCCAAACCGCTGCGGCAGGCCTTCGACTGCGCGAGCCTGCTGCAGTTCCCGCACCTGACCCAGGTACGGCTATTTGGTCAACTCACCAACCTCGACGCACTCGCCGAGCTATCCCACGTGCAGCGGCTGCAGCTGGGCGACTGCCCTGACCTGACCGGCCTGCCCCCATTGACCACATGGCCGGGCCTACACGACTTCGACGCTTCAAACATCGCCCAGGAGGCTGGTAGGGACCTGCGGCAGCAGCTCAAGGGCGTCCGCTTGCCGCACGCGTCGGTGACCCGGCTCCGAACCGCTGAGTGGTTTGAGCGGGACTACGGTCTGCCGTTCAGCGAATGGCCGACCGCGACCGCCCGACGCGCGACCAAGGCGTTTCGCGCCGCTGAGGCCGCCGACGACCCCGAGACGGGTATCCGCGCATTCATCCGCGCGATCAACGACCTGCCTGGCATCGCGACGCCCCGAATTGTGAGGATTATGTGAGCGACCGCGTTCGTTCCGTGCCGAACGTCCGCCAACCGCGACCGGCCGACCTGTAGGCTCGATGAGCGAATGTTCGAGTGGCCGGTTCGTGCACGAAGAGCGGTCACTCGCTCATTTCCGCCTTGAAGCACATGGGCCGAAGCTGTGTGATGAAAGCACCGGATGGAAATTGGTGGCCATGCTCAGTACGATTCTTGCTGTGGGCTGGAACGTCGCTGATCGGGAGCTAGTTTCGTGGCTCGGCACGCCGGAAACTGATCTCGGGTGGTGTGGGTACAAGATCGACTCACGACCCGATGCGGCGTGGCTGCTGCATGCGATGTACGAGCACGAGTCGGGCCTAGCGAAACTCACCTACGACGAGGAGCAGCGGCAGCGACTGGCTGCCGGACTCGAGAAGCCGACGAGAATCCCCGGCTTCGACCTCGAGGCCAGGTCGTGCGTGATCGGCAACGAGCTGGGCCGCTCCGCGGATCCCGGATCGGGCTGGAAAAGGTTGCGTTGGACCGAACTTGCGGCTCGGCTGGACGAGTCGGTGGTCACCGAGGGCCAATACCCCAGTTTCCGCAGCCTGTCCGGCGCGCACCCGAGCGGGAGCTGGCCGGTGAGTATCCGCCCGCCCGCCGAGGGCTCCCTCGATCGGGAGTCGTGGCAAACGCTGATCGACGTTCTGATCGCGTGGTGCCCGGGCGGTGCGGACACCCAGTGCGTGGCCTACTTCGGTCCGGCAGTGAGCGGTGAGTTCGACACCGGAGTCACTGTCTCAGGCCCTCTTGGCGGCGCCGGAGACCTGTACGACCATCCCAGCGGAGTCGGCTCACCCTCGAATATGTGGGCAGCCGACCGATCCTGGATCACCTGGTCCGATTGGGACCTTTGCGGCACGAAGGTGGCCGGCCCGACCGAGCTGATCGATGCGCTCCAGGCGGCACCGGATCTCGAAGCGCTGCGCCTGCCCTGGTGCTGACAGCTCGGGGTTCTGGCAGCGCCTGAGCTGCCGTAGCGTAATTGTCCGCTCGCTGTAGAACGTCCTTACATGCCGCCTATCGGTCACACGGGGAACGCGGACTCCTCGCCAAGCAAAGCGAGAACGCGTTCCAATTCTGCGGTCGATGTCCCCGAGTGGCGACAGACGCGACGATCCGTCACGATGGCTGCTGACAACCCCAGCCGCGGAAGGTCAGTTGGGTACCGCCGTACCGCAACCAGGCTGGTGCAGTGATATCGAGATTCGCGGCCAGTCACAAACAACACGCTGTCGAAATTCGCGACCATGCGGTGTTCGGCTCCGCGACCAAAGCCAGTGCGCCCACTAAGTTGGTAGGGGTCCGTGAGCCGTTCCCGGATGCCCGGGCTGGCAGGGTGTGGCTGATGTGCTGGATGTCGTTGTGGTGGCTTCTTGCGACTTGCCGCCCTGCCGGGCTGGACGCTCTGGCCGCTGATTGAGAGCTGTTGCGGATCATCGCTGTTTAGGGACCTGTCGGCGGGCCGTCCACGGGCGTGTGACTGCGACAACGGGAGTGGACAAGTGGCCGAACGCCCGGAGATCTGGGTCGGTATCGATGTCGGCAAGCGAACGCACCACGCGTGTGCAGTGGATGCGGTAGGCGCGGTGGTGTTCAGCGAGAAGTTCGGGAACGACCAGCGCCTTGTCGAAGAGCTGATCGCTCGGGCGGGACAGGCCGCCGCGCGGGTGACGCTGACAGTTGACCTGACAGGACCGCTGTCGTTGATGCTGGTCACGGTGTTGCTGAAGGCTGGCCAATCGGTCGCGTATGTGCCCGGCTGCGTGGTGAATTCAATGAGCCGTGGGTTGCGCGGCGAGGGCAAGACCGATGCCAGGGACGCACGGGTGATCGCGGAGACAGCCCGGATGCGACGGGACTTGGTCGAAGTCACGATGCCCGAAGATCTAGTCGCCGGGTTGACCCAGCTGACCAGGTATCGCACGGATCTGATGGGCGACTGGGTTGCCGGGGTGAATCGTCTGCGTGCAGTATTGGGGTCGATATTTCCAGCACTCGAGGCAGCCTTCGACTTCTCGAACCGCAGCCCCTTGATCTCGGCCGCGACGCTGTGCACCCCCGCTGAGATCGCTGGTGTCGGGATCGACGGTGTTGCAGGGCATCTGCGTGAGAAGGGGGTCCGTGCGTCTCGGATTCCGAAGATAGCGGCGGACGCTGTTGCCGCAGCAGCTTCTCAAGATATCGCGCTGCCCGGCGAGGCCGATGCGGCAGTCCTGGTCAAGCGCATGGCCGGCAAGCTGCTCGATTTGGACCGTGAGATCAAGGAAACCGACAAGCTGATCACCCTGCGGTTCCGCGCCCACCCGTGGGCGAGGATCATCGAGTCGTTGCCCGGTATGGGACCAGGGCTCGGCGCGGACTTCCTCGTCGAAACCGGCGGCAACCTGGCGACTTTCGGCTCAGCGGGACGCCTGGCCAGTTACGCCGGTCTGGTCCCGGTTCCCCGTGATTCGGGGCGGGTCAACGGAAATCTGCGCCGACCCACCCGGTATAACCGGCGCATGCGCCGCGTGTTCTACCTGGCCGCGTTCGCCGGCCTGCGGGTCGAAAACGGCCCGTCGCGCCGGTTCTACGAGCGGAAGCGCGCTGAGCGGCTCATCCACCCACAGGCGCTGATGTCGCTGGCTCGCCGTCTGGTCGACGTACTGTGGGCCTTGCTCCGGGACGGCCGCGAGTTCGTCCTCCAACCGCCAACTGCGGCCGGGTCGGCGACTTGACAAAGTCATTGAGAGTCGCAAGTGTCCGGCCGACGTCGTGACCGGTAGCGCGGTGGCGATTCTTCACCCCGATCGGCCGTCCAGGCCCGGGTCGGGCAGGTTTCGGTGCGGCGGCTTGAGAGCCGGTCTTCGTGCGGATGTTGCGAAACCCCGCGCGGCCCCCGTGCGGGTGTAAGTCGGTGCGGTAACCCCGGCTTCCGCACTGGAAGTAGTGAAACTATATCCGATGGTGCGGACCGCGCCGAATCGGTTTCAGTCGGCGTGGCGCGCTCTGAAGCGCTCGACGGCGCGATTCGCGCCGGTCCGTAGCTGAAGCCCTCACAGGAACCAGCAGGCCGCCAGGTCGCCGCGGGCGCACCAACTGACGCAGCGCCACGCTCCACCACCCCGACTTCGCTCACTGCAGCGTGATTCACTAACTGTCGACGGTAACCAACTGTAGGCATTTACCCCATATCTGAGCGAGCTGCATGCATGGGATCCTGACCCTCGCTTGCAATTGTCACGGCCCGCCGGTCTCGAATAGAAACTCAATTCAATGAAGCACTCG
Organism: Nocardia sp. NPDC004168; assembly: GCF_040610355.1. Classification (NCBI taxonomy): domain Bacteria; kingdom Bacillati; phylum Actinomycetota; class Actinomycetes; order Mycobacteriales; family Nocardiaceae; genus Nocardia; species Nocardia sp. NPDC004168. The sequence goes on from NZ_JBEXME010000072.1 coordinate 4,641, forward strand.
GGACAAACGATTTGGAGCGAGGCCGGGTGAGGCTTGGTGGATCTGTTCGCCGCGGGGGAGCGGGGCGTGGCGATAGAGGTACCGAATGGAATGGATGCCTTATGAATCTCATCGATTTTTCGTACCTAGACTTCAACGAGAGCACCGTACGAATGTTGGCCGAGAGCGTACGCACCTTTACCGACAGTGTCGCGAATACGTACGCGTCGGCGACCAATCCAATATTAGAGATGGGTTCGCTTCTCTCGAGCCGCTCACACGCGCAGTGGGCGGAGGCGTGGACGGAGGTCGCGTCACACGCGGCGGAGCTGCATCGGGCCTGCATTGCGGCGGCATCGTCGCTAGATCGCGCGGCGGATCTCATTGCCGCTGCGAAGGTCGTGGTGCTGACCGAACTCAGAAAGTTGGCGGTGGCCTACGTGGGCGTTATGGCCACACCCGGCGCCGGAGCCTTCGAACTCGCAATCGGCGAGATTGCCCGGAACCTATGCAACAACATGGAAGAGATGCTGGTCAGCTATCTTGTCGAGGTGATTCCAGAGGCATTCCAGCCTCTCGAAGACACACTTGCAAAGGTGGTTGTTATGGCGACGGCCGTTGACGCCGGTCACGTATTGCGTGCGCCACCCGACGGATCGAGATCGCTGCAGATGCAAGCCGAACTAGAGCTTCAGGGCGAATCGGCTGAGTTTCTGCGCTACGCCAAGATGCTGGACAACCTCGCCGGAGAAATTGCCCGACATGCGGCGACGTTTGTCGAGGACACTGCGAGACTGGACTTCACCACACGACCGACTCAAGGGCCGGGTGCCCCGTAATCGGGCGGATGTTGTCGGTGATGCAGCGGCCGTTCGCCTCCCAAATCCGGATGCGTGCGTGGACTGCACGGTACGCGACGTTATCGAATAGATTTTTGGCCGTGGTGAGCCACGGCAGGAAAGCGACCCGACCAGGCGGCGGGCACACGACGAACACCGCAGCGGGCCTTCGAACAGCCGCACCATGCCCCGCTGCGCCTCGCGCAGCGGGGCGGGTGGGAGCCCCCAACTTAGTGCTGCGTTCCTCAAAGATCATGTATCTTGTTGCTGGTCTTGGTGGTTCGGGTGTGGTTGAGGTGGGTCCTGCCGAAGGTATTGGTTGCGCGTCCGGCACGGGATGGGCTGGAGGAGCGAAAGGTTCGCAAGATCGCGGGTGCTC
>NZ_JBEXME010000073.1:0-5588 GCF_040610355.1 Nocardia sp. NPDC004168
GCGCGACCGCCGCTTGCTCCTTCGTCGCGTACGCGGCGGCCGCGCAAACGCGAGCCGGGCCGCGAACGGAACAGGCTCGGTCTCGCTCCGCTCGAAAGACGTGGTTGCGGTGCGCTGGGCGCGTCGGCATGCGAACTCGAGACCAGGACCAGGGCCAGGACCGCGCGAACGCCGCGAATGCCCCTCGCTTTCTTGAACGCGCTGATCGGCCGGTGCGATCGCAACATCGGTCACCTTCTGATCGCAGTTGCGCATGGCACCAGTAGCGAAACGACTGCTTCGGGTGAAGTGCGCCACGGATGACGCGACCACTCCTACGCCAGCCGAGTTCCGACCCGGCGATCCGGAGCCCCGCTGCCTGGGCAGCGATCGGACGACGTGACCAGGGTGCACGAAGACCTGCCGCTCGTAGCCGCATTGCTCGCCGATGGCAAGGCGACCGCTGCCTACGGCTCGCCACGAGCCGGGCGGCCGCTCGTCGCCCCGATCTGTCACCTTGCGATGGCTGGTGGCCCTCAGCAGAACGACCGATGGCCGCCCACATCAGGGCGGCCATCGGCACGATTCGGCGCGGGGCATCGCCCCGCCGAACTCAGACGCGAACGATCAGCGCGTCACCCTGTCCGCCGCCGCCGCAGAGCGCGGCCGCGCCGACGCCGCCGCCGCGGCGCTTCAGCTCCAGCACCAGGTGCAGCAGGATGCGGGCGCCGGACATGCCCAGCGGGTGGCCGATGGCGATGGCGCCGCCGTTGACGTTCACCTTCTCCGGGTCGATGCCCAGCTTGCGGGTGGACGCGATGCCGACGGCGGCGAACGCCTCGTTGATCTCCACCAGGTCCAGGTCGGCGGGCGAGATGCCCTCGCGTGCGCAGGCTTTGGCGATCGCGTTGGCGGGCTGGTCCTGCAGCGTCGAATCCGGACCCGCGACCACACCCGCCGCACCGATCTCGGCGATCCAGCTCAACCCCAGCGACTGCGCCTTCTCCTTGCTCATCACCACGACCGCCGCGGCTCCGTCGGAGATCTGCGACGCGGTACCCGCGGTGATGGTGCCGTCCTTGCGGAACGCCGGACGCAACTTACCCAGCGACTCCACCGTGGTGTCGGCGCGAATGCCCTCGTCCGTGGTCACCAGCACCGGATCACCCTTGCGCTGCGGCACCGCGACCGGGACCACCTCGTCGTCGAACACGCCGTTCTTCCACGCCGCCGCCGCACGCTGGTGCGAAGCCGCCGCGAACGCGTCCTGATCCTCGCGGCTGATCCGATCGGCCTCGTTGCGCGCTTCGGTCAGCGCGCCCATGGCCTGATCGGTGAAGATGTCGTGCAGGCCGTCGTAGGCCATGTGGTCACGCAGCGTCACGTCGCCGTACTTGAAGCCCTCCCGGCTCTTCTCCAGCATGTGCGGCGCCCGGCTCATCGACTCCTGGCCACCCGCGACGACGATCTCGTACTCGCCCGCCCGGATCAGCTGGTCGGCCAGCGCGATCGCGTTGATGCCCGACAGGCAGACTTTGTTCAGCGTCAGCGCGGGCACGTCCATCGGGATGCCCGCCGCCACCGCCGCCTGCCGGGCCGGGATCTGGCCCGCGCCCGCGGTGAGCACCTGACCCATGATCACGTAGTCGACCTGGTCGGGCGCGACACCGCCCTTCTCCAGCGCCGCCTTGATCGCGAACCCGCCCAGATCGGAACCGCTGAAGTCCTTCAGACCTCCGAGCAGCCTGCCGACCGGGGTACGCGCACCGGAGACGATCACGGAAGTGGTCACGACGAGCCTCGCATTCGTAGATCGGACCTGCTCGCGCCCACACCGGGCAATGCGAGAGCAGGTGTTCTACTCAACGGTAGCGGGTGCGTCACGCGCCCCGTGCCAGGTCGCGCTACTTTCGAATGGTGAGCAACGTTACCGAACAGTCATCTTTCATCCCCGCGGACTACGTGACCGCGGTGGACCACGTCGGCATCGCGGTGCCGGATCTCGACACCGCGGTCGCCTGGTACGCGGAGAACCTCGGCATGATCGAGACCCATCGCGAGGTCAACGAGGCTCAGGGCGTGCACGAGGCGATGCTGTCGCTGCCCGGCGCACCCGACCGCGCCACTGCCCTGCAGTTGCTGGCACCGCTCAACGCGGAATCGACGATCGCGAAGTTCATCGACCGCAGCGGGCCCGGCTTGCAGCAACTGGCCTACCGGGTGACCGACATCGAGGCCGTCTCCGCGTACCTGCGCGCCAAGGGTCTGCGTTTGCTGTACGAGGCTCCACGGCACGGAACGGCCGATTCTCGCATCAATTTCATCCACCCGAAGGATGCTGGAGGTGTGCTGATCGAGTTGGTCGAACCGAACGCTAATGTTACGCACTAGTATCGGCGTCAGGTCGGGAAAACTCGTTGGAATGACATTCGCAGTCGAGTCACCATCGGCTGTCTTCAGGCTGTAGTTTGTGTGCCATGTCGTCACCCGAGTCCGATCGCAATCGCTTCGTTGCACTGCCCTTCACCGTTGTGCGCAAGGGTTATGCGCAAGACGAGGTGCGTAATTACTTCGACCGCTTCGACGCGGAACTGAGAGTCACCGCCACCGACCGCGATGCGGCTGCGGCACAAGCACGTAACCTCGCGAGCCAGCTGGAAGACGCGCGCGACGAGATCGACGAACTCCGCAAGGAGGTCGACCGACTCTCGGTGCCGCCGACCACCGCGGAAGGCATGTCCGACCGCATCTCCCGCATGCTCCGTCTCGCCTCCGACGAGGCGTCCGAGGTCCGTGCCCTGGCGCAGGCCGAAGCCGCCGAGATGGTGTCGATCGCCGAGCAGCAGGCCACCGAGATGCGTGGCAAGTACGAGTCGCTGCTCGCGGAGACCAAGGAGAAGCGCGAGGCGCTCGAAATCGAATTCGAGCAGACCCTCGCGAACGCACGCACCGAGTCCGCCAAGATCATCGAGGCCGCTCAGGCCGAGGCCGACCGCATCGCGAAGGAAGCCGACGCGAAGCGCAAGGCCACCCAGCAGGACTTCGAGGCCACCATGGCCGAGCGTCGCACCAAGCTCACCCGCGCCATGGAAGAGCTGGAAGCCACCAGCCGCGCCGAGGCCGCCCAGCGGATCAAGGACGCGACCGACGAGGCCAACCGCCTCATCACCTCCGCCACCCAGACCTCCGAGCGCAAGATCGCGCACGCGAAGGAGCTGGCCGAGGAGATGCGCGTGCTGCGCGGCCGCGTGCTCGCCCAGCTGCTCGGTATCCGCGGTCAGCTCGACTCGGTGCCCGCGATGCTCGCCGCGGTCAACCGGGAAAGCGAATTGCTGGACGGCGTTCCGGATCAGCGCAAGTCGATCGGCGGCAACACCAAGTCGGTCACCGGTTCCCGTCAGAAGGCGATCCCCGAGGTCGCCACCGAGGACGACGATATCGACTCGGAAGAGCGCGAGAGCGCCGACGTCAGCAACTGACGTCGGACTGAGGCGACTACAGCAAAACTGAACCGAATTCACCGAAGGCCGCCCCCACCGGGGCGGCCTTCCTTAATTCCGCACCCGTTTGCTGGGCATCAGGACCAGCGTCGGGTGATCTTCCGAGTACGGCGACCGTTCCAGCACCCGCGATGCCAATGCCTGCGGTCGTCTTCTCCGCCATGAGCGGGCCACGCGACGAGGTGCGCGACGCCGGGCGGAATCTCGTGGTCACAGCCCGGGCAGCGGTAGGTCTTCACAGCGCGGGTGCCCGGAATGGTGCGAACCACATAAGTCTCGTCACCGTCCGGGCCTGATTCGGTCCGTCCGAAGATATCGCCGATCGGCGCGCCTCCCGACCGCGAGTGATCAGCGTGGCGATCCGAACGCGGTTTCCGGCGGGGCATGCGACAAGCCTATTACTCGGCCGCGTGCGCCCCGCACGCCCCCGAGTTCAGAACAAGCGGAATTCGTTGCTCTCCGTGCCACGCAGGGCGTCGTAATCGAGTGTGAGGCAGCGGATACCGCGATCCTCGGCAAGGGTGCGCGCCTGCGGCTTGATCTGCTGGGCGGCGAAAACGCCCGCCACCGGAGCCAGCAGCGGATCCCGGTTCAGCAACTCGAGGTAGCGGGTGAGCTGTTCGACGCCGTCGATCTCACCGCGCCGTTTGATCTCCACCGCCACAGTGCCGCCGTCGGCGTCCCGGCACAGCAGGTCCACCGGGCCGATCGCGGTCATGTACTCGCGGCGGATGAGCGTGTAGCCGGTGCCGAGCGTATGCACGTGCTCGGCCAGCAGCTCTTGGAGATGAGCCTCCACACCGTCTTTCACCAAGCCCGGGTCCACGCCGAGTTCGTGGGAGGAGTCGTGCTCGATGTCCTCGATGGTGATGCGAAGTTCCTCGCCGGCCTTGTTGGCGACGACCCACAGCGCCTTCGCTCCCTCCGGGAGCTGCGCGTCGCCGTTGCGTTCCTCCAGCCAGCAGGGCGGGCTCATCCAGTTCAGCGGCTTGTACGAGCCGCCATCGGAGTGCACGAGCACCGAGCCGTCCGCTTTCACCAGCAGTAGCCTGCGGGCCATCGGAAGATGGGCGGTGAGTCGCCCTACGTAGTCGACCTGACAGCGAGCAATCACTAGGCGCACCCAAGCACTGTAGGCGAACGCCCGCACGCCCCCGTCGTCAGCCCATGAGCAGAATCGCCGCGAGAACCACGCTGACGGCGAGCAGGGCGCTTTCGATCCGGGTCAGCCGCCGACGGGTGGTCGTCCTGGCCCAGACCATGCAGAACCCGACCACGGTGCCGATCATCAACGCCACCATGTGGCCGACCTGGGTGAAGGTGTGCTCGATGAGCACACCCTCGACCGCGACGATGAACCAGAGCGTCGACCAGGCGGCGCGCCACCGGTAGGGCAGGGCGGCCACCAGCGCGCCGACCAAAGCCATGGCGCCGTAGCTGACACCGACGTCTTCGGCCCAGCGGATGCTCGTGGGCACCCATCCGGCCTCAACGCCCACCCACAGCCCCGCCGCGACGAACAACGTGGCGCCGATGTGGCCGGCCAGGAAAACCCGCACCAACCGCAACGCGCCGAAGCGCAGTTCGGCGAGAGCGAGCAGACAGGCCAGCAGCGGGATGATCACCCACGACCCGACGACGTCGCCGATCACGAACGCGCTTGCCAGCAACGTCCCGATCCGGCCGTCCAGCAGGTTGTGCAGGTTCGTGCTCGCGTGCAGAACCACCCTCGTCTGCGCGGAGTCGCTCAGGACGGAGAAGATCGCCGAGACGACGACCAGCCCCGCCAAGTACACAGCCGTCGCGGGCAGCCTCGGCCGCCACCAACGCGGTCGCGTCGAGGTGGCGGGGGCTGGCGGCGCCGGGTGACCCGGCGTCGTCGCGACGACCATACATACCTCCGTTGTTCGCGCGGGACAGCGATCCGTCTCCACCATCCATCATCGTCGTCCGCGCGCTGTGTGTGCTTGTAGTTCCCTCTGAAATTGCTGCGAAACGTTCTCGCCGCATGAACGACGAAAGGCCCTCGACGGTGTCGAGGGCCTTTCGTGAAAGGATGTTCCGGCGGTGTCCTACTCTCCCACACCCTGTCGAGTGCAGTACCATCGG
>NZ_JBEXME010000074.1:0-5482 GCF_040610355.1 Nocardia sp. NPDC004168
GCCGCCCGCGCACCCCGCACCAACTCCCGACGCTGAGCCTCGGTCACCACCAAATCCGGGCCCGATCTCGGCCGCCCCGTCCTCGCCACCGCCGAATCCTACAATTAGCCAACGGATTTCAGGCGCGGAACACTAGCAGCGGGGTAGCAGTTTGCTGCTGCGCGGAGAGAAGTTGCAAGCAACTCAGTGGCGGGATATTGGACTGGTGATCGCGGCAAGCATCGGCGCCGCGCGGCGTGCTGCTGCTACCGTTTCTCGGGGCGGCCCTGTTCGCGCCCCGGGCAACCAGAATCGTATTCGTCCTTACCTGAACTTCCACCGCTCTCGGATTACTTGCCGGTGCCGCAGGTCAGGACGGTTACTGTTGCCCCGACCTTTTCGGATTCCGAACGATCCGCCGGATGCCGACTCGCGCGTATGAGCTGGCTGCCCTCAGTACAAACCAGTTGCCTCAGATGACGGTTGCCCCGCAGGACCCAAGCCGTCGACGAGTACCGCCATTCCCACTCCGGGCACCGCTGGAGTCTAGCAGGCACGTTGCAAAAGTAGGCATTTCCCCCATACCCCCCCGGGGCCCACGCGTGAAAGGGTCACCAACACTACGACTCAGTCGGTCACACATTATCCACGGACTCGGATGAACCTTTACGACCAATCGACCTGGCCTGGTCATCATGATGGAGCGGCTGACAAGGATAGGCAGAACATGCATACAGTGATGCGGAGATTCGCCTTTGGCCAAAGCTTCAGCCAATTGACCCTAACCGGCGTCCCGGTCGGTCACCGTGTCGGGCATTTCTGTTGCTGGCCCGGGAGAACTCTATGAGGGCCCTCAAGCCGCTCTGTCACCCGCAGAGCGTGCCCGCAACGCCTGACGCTAAACCCGTCAAGAGCCAGGGAGCAATGGTGTCCCCCGGGCTACTCATAGCAGTTCGACGAATCGGAGGCGAGCGCGGCACCATGTCACGATTGCGGCGGCGGATTCTGCGGCTCCTCGTCGTCACGGTCGTACTTGCCGTGTTTCCGGGCGTTCTCGGCGCGGTAGCGACGGCACAGGGCGGCGCAACGACTTCCGCTGGGAGGCCGGGCATCGCCGCACTGGAGTGGACCAATATCCGTGACTCGTCCGGGGCCCGGCTCACCGACTACTTCTTCGCCACCAGCCACGGTAGCTTGCTGAACCCGCTGGAAACGGTGGTGTCCGCAGTCATCGTTCTGGAGTTCATCGGGTACATGGTTCTCGTAACCGCTGCGATTTGGGCGATCGGCTACGCAATCAGCTATCAATGGCTCGATCCGTTCGGGCGTGCGCTCACCGGTGTCGCCGAATCGCTGACAGGTCAGATCGCCACGCCGCTCCTGCTGACCACCTCCGTGGCGATCGGCGCATTCTTCGTCGGATGGTTCGTGGTGCGTGGCTACCACGCGAAAGCCATGTCCCAGGTCGTGACGATGGTGGCCATTGCGGTACTCGGTCCTCTCTTCTTGGCCGAACCTCTAGCTGACGTCCTGTCCGCGAACGGCCTTCTGGCCCAAGGCCGTGATCTGGGAATTTCCGTCGCCGCAGGCCTCAACGGCCAAACAAACCCGAATCCGGGCCAGCTCGTCCCGAGCCTGCAGGCCGGTCTGGCCGACAACTTCGCTCGCCGTCCGGTGCAGGTGTGGAACTTCGGTCACACTCTCGACCAGTCACCACAATGCAACGCGGCATGGACAGCGGGCATTCGATCCGGAGATGAGTCGCGGGTCTTGAACGGACTCGCGGCATGCGGCGACTCGTCGGCACAGGCTGAGGCACGCCATCCGGGGATGGGCCAGATCGGCTCCGGTCTGGTACTCCTGGTGTGCGGTACGGCGGTGCTCATTTTCGCAGTGCACCTCGGGTTCAAGATCATAAAATCCGCCCTCGACACGATCTACCACGGCTTTATGGCGATTTTTGGTTTCGCGTCAGGCGGGTTCGTCTACGGTCCAACTCAGTCCTTTCTTGTACGCAATATTGTCGACGGTTTCGTCGCAGCCGCGAGAATGACGATCTATACGATCTTCCTGGGGGTCTACGTGCTGTTCCTGGATAATCTCTTCAAGCAGGCCGGAAACCAGGTCATGGCAGTCATTGTCATCGCGTGTATCGTCGAGTTCATCGCGATATCACAGCTGAAACAGCTGAGCGCCGGACTCAGCCGAGGAAACGAGTGGATCGCCAACCGGTTCTCCCTCGCGATACAGGGCAGCAGGACCGGCGGCGCGGGCTCCACCTCAGGAATGGGCACCGCTTTCACAGCGCGTTCTTTGCCGTCGACCGACGGGCCGTCGGCCTTGGGCCGAATAGTCACGACCGCAGCGATCATGCAAACCCTGAATACCACTCCGCTGGCCGGCTGGATTTTCGGTCGGAAAAACCCTTTAGACAAAGACTCGAAGAAACGAAACGAAGCCGAGGTAGATGGCTGGCAGCTCACTACCAGCAAGATCGGTGGCATGAAGGTCAGTGGCCGCGGAGGGCTTGCGGCCGGACTCTACGCAGATCGAGCAGTCCTCGCCAAGTCCGCCCAGAGAGGCTTACACGAATCGATCGCTGCCGGCCACGGCGGCGTAAATACACACCGCGGCGCCGCTGCCGCAGTCGATGAGGTGCTTCGGTCCGGCGGTAGCCTGCCACAGGCTTATCACGCGCTAATGGGCGCAGGGTTCACTGATGAGAGGCTTATCAGCGACGCTATCGAGGCGCACGGAATGATCTTGCAAATGAAGGAAGATGAGACTCTCACCGACAATAATCTTAACAAACTGATCGCAGGTGCTATTCTCGCCGATGCAAAAACAACTCCCGCCCGCGTCGCCGCACTGGAACGAGCCGCACTGAATTATAGAAGTGTGAATTCAGAACATGTCGCTCTCCGCGGTACCGAACGAGATCACACCACGCCATCGGGAGTTGTCCACGACTATATGAGCAACCCCACCAAGGAAAAGCTCAAGCAGATACAGAAGGTGGCCGATGGTGAAATCGGAGAAAGTGAGGCGTCCTACAGCAGGAATGAAGCGGCTCGAATGCTCAGACGGATCAGTTTCGAGCATTCCAATAGAATATCGAATGCTGTCGGAGAATATGTTGCCGATACCGGCAACCCGGACTTCGCTCGGTCGCTCAAATCCGAGTTGAGCGCCGCACTGGATACCGACCGCTGGGCATCGGGAGTGAGTAGGACACCAACGAACAGCCTCGCACCACCGAGCTGATCACCGGGATCCATGGCGCGGCGACCGCTCAGCGCTTCGCGATACGACCCTCATGACCTGCAATTGAGCTTGCTGGCCCGAACGGATAGTGACACGCTGTGCTCACAGTACCGACTTACGACGATGTGATGGCTGCCGGCCGCCGCCTCGCCGGTCACGCCCACCGGACACCTGTGGTCCGCTCTCGTTTGATCAATGCGCGGCTCGGCCTGGACGCGGTGTTCAAATGCGAGAATCTGCAACGCGCGGGCGCTTTCAAGTTTCGCGGTGCGCTCAATGCGGTGACCCGGCTCACCTCCGAACAACGCGCGAACGGAGTCGTCGCCTACTCCTCGGGAAACCACGCCCAAGCGATCGCTCTAGCGGCTCGGCTGCTCGAAGTACCCGCCACGATCGTCGTCCCGGAGGACGCACCGGTCACGAAGGTTGCCGCGACCAAAAGCTATGGCGCGGAAGTTGTTTCCTACAATCGATACAGGCAGGATCGGGACCGGATCGCACAAGCCATCGCCACGGAGCGCGGTGCGACTTTGATTCCACCATACGATCATCCGGACATCATCGCAGGCCAGGGAACCGCGGCGCTGGAACTTCTCGAAGAGTCGACGTTGGACGCGCTTTTCGTGCCGGTCGGCGGCGGCGGGCTGTTCTCCGGTTGCACCCTCGCCGCGCGAGCGCTCACGCCCTCGTGTCGCCTGATCGGCGTGGAGCCTGCAGCGGGAAATGATGCTCAGCGATCTCTTCGCGCGGGACGCATCATCCACATCGACACCCCGCAGACCATCGCCGACGGCGCGCAGTCCCAGTGCCTGGGCGAGCTGCCCTTCGAAATCCTGAGTCGCGGGGCCGTCGAAATTGTTACGGCCTCGGATGCCGAGTTGGTCCACGCTATGCGTGTGTGCGCAACCTACCTGAAGCTGATCGTCGAGCCCACCGGATGCCTCGGCCTCGCCGGGCTACGGTCCATGGCGGCCCAATTACCAGGAGCGCGCGTCGGTGTCGTCATCTCCGGCGGCAACATTGATCTGCACCGCTACGCCAGCATGCTCAGCGGTGTATGAGATGCGCTAACCCCAGAGTTTCCCGGCGGGATCAAGTCGGTGAAGGCTGAGATCGTGAGCCTTAGGTTACCGCCCATACGCGCCTCGCCTACATCGTGCGAGTTGACGTCGGCGGCGTACAGAGCCTGTGGTAGCGCCCCCGGTGCGCCCGCAGCAGCGCCCCGAAGACGCTCTACGGGCGCGCTCCCGTCCGAGCTGGGCGGGAGGCCACCAACCCGAACACGACAGCGGACGCCACCGCTACGACTCGAAGAACGTTGCTGTCAGCGGCATGAGAGGTTCGACCGTCATGGTCGGCTGCCAATGACCGCTAAGACTGTGTCTCACGTCGTTGTGACTGGTTGTCGGTGGGTCGCGATGGACTGTGATCGGTTGTGGTGCATGATGTTCGGCCGTGTCGGACAAGTTGTCGAAACGTCTCGTACCGGACGAGCTTTGGGCGATGGTGGAGCCGTTGCTGCCGAGGTTCGAGCCACGACCGCAGGGTGGGGGTACTGCTCCGGCCGACGAGCGGGCGGTGTTCACGGCAGTGGTATTCGTGCTGACCAGCGGGTGTGCGTGGCGGATGCTGCCGCCGTCGTTCGGGGTGACGGTACCGACGGCGCACCGCCGGTTCACGGCGTGGACCGAAGCCGGTCTCTGGCGGCGGCTACATCGCGCGATACTCGATGAGCTCGGCAGCGAGGGGTTGATCGACTGGTCGCGTGCGGTGATCGACGCAGCAAGCGTCCGGGCGAAAAGGGGGGATCTCTGACCGGCCCGAGCCCGGTTGACCGCGGCAAGTCCGGCTCGAAAATCCACGTACTGTCCGACCGCTGGGGAATACCACTGTCGGTGGCGGTTTCGGCGGCCAACACCAACGATGCCGAGGCATTGCGGCCGCTGGTCAAAGCGGTCCCCGCGGTTCGGTCGCGGCGCGGTCCGCGTCGGCGCAAACCGGCCAAACTGCATGCCGACAAGGCGTACGACAGCGCCGAGCTGCGGCAATGGGTGCGTGATCGGGGTATCGCCGTCCGCATCGCGCGCAAAGGCATCGATTCCTCGCAGCGCCTCGGCCGCCACCGCTGGGTCATCGAACGCACCATGTGCGCCGCGAAAGCGGCGTGTCGTATCCCCGGCCCAGCCGGGAGGAACTTGGAGGGAGGTTCCTGGGTCGAATGGCTGACCTGATGCCGAAA
>NZ_JBEXME010000075.1:0-5398 GCF_040610355.1 Nocardia sp. NPDC004168
CCGCTCGGTGCGGGGCGCTTGCTGGCCCTGGCGTTGATCCTCGGCGGCATCGTGCTGGCGAGGATCACGAATCCGGAGTAGAACTCCGCGCGGATCCGTTTGGCGCGCCAGCTTGATACTGTGACGACAGTCGGTCCGGTAGCTCGCTGGTGTGGCAATAAATGTTGTTTCGGTGGAATCTGATTCGCTGCATCCCAGGATCGATGGCCGTTTCACGTGGTCGGAGCCGCGGGGCCGGGCACGGGAGTATGTGATCGGGTTGGTGGCGGGGCTGGAACGGAAGAACGAGTGGACGCTGGCCGAGCGGGCTGGTGAGGTCAGCCTGGGCGGGATGCAGCGGTTGTTGCGCTGGGCGGATTGAGGCCTCGTCGACGTGCGCTCGTATGTGGCCGAGCGGCTCGGCGATGAGGATGCGGTGCTGATCGCCGATAACACCGGATTGCTGAAGAAGACACCTTGCGCGGCTCGGGTTGAACCGGCGCCGGTTTCTGGATCGGACCGGTTAACCCAACCGGGCACCGCGCCGCACCGTTCCGCGCCGTCCTGGGCACATGGTGCATATCGATGTGAAGAAGGTGGGGCGTATCCCCGACGGCGGCGGCTGGCGCATCCACGGCCGCGGGTCGGCCCAGGACAGGGCGGTTCGTGCCGCGTCGAACGCAGCACGCCTGGCTACGTGTTCCTGCACACCGCGATCGACGGCTACTCACGACTGACCTACACCGAAGCCCTGCCTGACGAGAAGGCGTCACCGCGATCGGGTTCGTGTTCCGGGCGCGTGCGTTCTTCGCTGCTCACGGCATCACCTGGATCGAGCGGACTGTTACCGACAACCGTGCAACCCAAGCGCGAGTTCGCCGTCAACTCCGAAATTCGGCGACCCGATTTTCCATCAAAGGCTGCTAAACGGCTTGCGCACGGCGTTTTGAGCCGGACGCCCTGAGGCGGTGCACGATTCGCGGCCAGTTCGGAGAGGCCCCGCGTGATAGTAGCGGAGGTGGCGGCCACCACGGTAATCCCGCCACGGCCCATCGCCGTCGCCTCGCTGGCCAGGTAGAGACGACGGCGTTATCCAGATGCGGCAGGATGTGATCGAACTTGACCCGCAACTCGGCAGCGGATCGACAATCTCGCGGACGACACATACCCAAGTTTCCCACCGTCTCCCGGTATGCCGATTCAAAGATCAACTCCGACAGTGATTTACGGACAAGCCCCCGAAGTGCCGGAGTGCAGGCGTTGCACCCCTGCCGACTGCAGGCCCTGGTGACGCGGGCGCGGTGGTGGTGAGCTGAGGGGCGGTTCTTTCTGCGGCAGGATGTGAATCGCCAACAACACTGTCCGCTGGAACTCGAAAGAACCGCCGTGTCTGACCGTTATGCCCCGTTGACTGTCGCGGGCCGCCAGCGCCTCGTGCAACGCTGCCAGTCTCGTCCGATCGCTCACGTTACCGCCGAGATCGGTATCTCGCGGCAGTGTGCGAGTGAGTGGGTCAACAGATTCCGCCGCTATGGTGATCTGGGCTTGCTCGACCGGTCCTCGGCTCCTCATCGGTACTCCGCCGCGACCCCGGCCGCGATCGTGACGTGCATCGAGCAGTTGCGGCGGACCGGAAAAGGTCGGCGCGGCGGATCGCACTCGAACTAAGCGCCGAAGGCACGCGAGTGGCGGTGCGAACTGTCGTCACGTACGGCGGCGGCTCCACGCTGATGCGGCGGCTCGCCGAGCGCGACCGCACCCTCGTGCACACCTGCAACCACTTCATCGCGATGGAACGCCCGGACGCGCACGTCGCCGACATCCGCGCGTTCTTCGCCGCCCTGGATTGAGCCTGCTCTTCCGTTGGCAGCGGCGGTGCCTCTTGGTGCAGTTGCCATGCGCAATCAAACGGCAAGCAAGGTCTCCGGTATGAGACAGGCCATCGTCCCGCCTGCGTTGTCGATCGGGCAACTGCTTATTGCTCTGAAATCCGAGGAGCCGGACCCAGGGTGACCGGCGAGCATGTTCGTGAGCGGGTGCACGCGTCGTGTACGGCGGATGCGCGCGGTGTCGCGTGGAGACCACAGGCTGACGTGATTGGTGCACGAGGGCGAGTTTCGCTGTACCCCAGTTTGCTTTAGCTGCCCAAAGCTCGCGGGAAGAATCTTCGGACAGCGGGAATGAACTGTCGTATCTAACCGTTGAAGCATATTACACTGGTTATATCGTCCAGCTCGGCCCAATGGAACGAGAGTCATGACCGACCCAAAGGTCTTCACCCTGAATCTGAGAAGGCTTGCTCCGACTCCTGCGAGACGGCACTACCGCTCGCTGTGCAGGACTCAACGTCTGTCCGCGAGCCCAGCAGTCGGCATCCATCGCGAAACGATCAAAGTTTCGAACCCTAGAAGGGGAACGGCATGAGGCGGGAGGATCTTGCCTGGGCTGGACTGGCTGCGATGACCGTGTCGTTCGGCTTGAACTTCACTATGGGTGTCTTCTTCGCGCCGGCCGCCGTCGCATACGGCGTTTCGGCGACCGCGCTGGCGGTAGCCTCCGCATTGAGTTCGACAGTGACTGGTGTAGCACAGCACCCCATCGGCAGGCTCCTCGATCTGCTAGGTCCCAAAGTTGTTCTGATCGGTGGGCTCGTGCTGATTTCCGGCAGTTACCTAGTGCTGGCAGCAGTCACCGATACTTGGCAGTTCATCGCCGCCTACATGGTGCTCGGCGGATTGGGTTTCGCTTCGTCATCGACGCTTACAGTGACGACGTTGCTGGGCCGATCGGTAGGACCGCACGTCGGCCCGCCGATGGCGCGGGCTGCCGTCGGCGTGAACCTAGGGCAGCTGATGACGTCGGCGGCGGCATCCGCGTTGCTCGAGCCTGTCGGTGTCCGTGGCACGTTTGCTCTGTTGGGGGCTGTCGGCATGGCGGTGACCGCGGTGCTGTGGCTAGTGCTGCCCACCAGTGGCAGGGCAATTCCGATCGTTGGTGCGAGAGAATCGCTGGCCGGCAGGCGCTCGGTACTGATCTCTTTCGGCCTGCATGCAGCCACTATGTATGTGCTGGTGCTGATGCTGCCTAAGCACGCAGTCGAGCAGGGCTGGTCCGTGACTGAGGCAGGCAGACTGATGACTCTCGCCTCTCTGAGCGCAGGCCTGACCTCGACCGCCATGGCATGGCTGCTGCGAAGGCATTCTCCAGAGACTCTACTGCGTACGCTGTACTTGCTACGGCTGGCCGCTCTCCTACTCGTGGTAACCGTTCCCGGGCCGCAGGTGCTGATCGTGGTGGCGGCGCTTTTCGGTATCGGCTCGTTCCCGGTGATCCCGCTAACCATGGCCATCCTCTCGCGCGGCCTAAATACAGCCCGGATGGGTCGAACGCTCGCGCCGGCCTGGGTGCTCCACCAACTTTCCGCCGCTGCCGGGCTAGCCGTAGCCGCCGCTGTGCACTCTGTGACCGGCAGCTACCGCAGCTACTTCGCCCTCACCGTGGCCTTCACTGTCGCCGCAGCCCTGCTGGTTGGTCCGGTACGGCGCAGTGAACCCGCCTCGCAACTCGACTTTCGAAGGCAGACCTCACGATGACTGGTCTGCGCGCCGTTCCCGGTACCGCACCGGTCGCCAAAATTGCACAACTGATTTGCGATGGTGCCGACCTGCTTGTCTACCCACCATCTCCGGGCGCGTGTAATGCTTCTCCCCTCGTACTACTCCGCTGCTGGATGGGCCTGCGACGTCAACATGCTCTGCGCCGGGGCGACGTTCTGCGATGTGGGCCGATCTGCAACCGCGTCTCCCACGAGGGCTTCGGGATCGGCGGCGCCGACGATGCCCGCGGCTTCCAGCCCTACCGGCGTCGTCGAGTGCCCGGTCATGAACTGGAATCGCTCGGGAAACGTCACCCCGCCGGATATCGCGCGTCATACGTCGCCGCAAGCCACGCTGGTGGACCGCAAGCGCGTCGGACTCGACGTGCCTGGGTATCGGCTACGCCGTCACGAACTGCCGAGCGATGCGGTGGGCGAGAAAACCAAGATCGGGTCAAGCGTCATCTTGGAGGCCCGTACCGACGAGGTCCATCACCGACTCGCCACTACCGTTGGCACTATCAACGCCGATGTGCTGACCGATTTCGTACCCGGCTTCCGTCGGGGCAACTCCGTGGAGGTCGTCCAGAACTCCGCGAATCCAAGTAATCACTCCAAGAATTAAGGAGCAATCGAATGTCCCAGACCCGCCACCTCACTGTCGAGATCGACGGTCAGACCGTCTTCTACCGCGAAGCGGGCGATCCGGCCAAGCCGACGCTTGTGCTGCTGCACGGCTTCCCCGCCAGCTCGTCGATGTTCCGCAATCTGCTGCCTGCTCTCGCCGACTCCTATCATCTCGTGGCCCCCGACCACATCGGCTTCGGCCAGTCATCCATGCCACTAGTCGACGAATTTGAATACACTTTCGAAAAACTCACCGAGATCACCCTGATACTACTCGATCACCTCGGCATCGAGCGTTTCGCCCTTTACATCCAGGACTACGGCGCTCCCATTGGCCTGCGTATCGCCTCACGTCATCCCGAACGAGTCAACGCGATTGTCACCCAGAGCGGGAACGCTTATCTAGAGGGTTTCACCCCGTTCTGGGAGGTGTTGTTCGCACATGCGAAGGATCGTGTGGCCAACGAGGCGGAGGTTCGTAAGCTCCTCGACGCAAATGCGACCCGCTGGCAGTACGAGCATGGAGTGCCTGCAGACCGGCTCAACCTAATCAGCCCCGACACGTGGACGCTGGACCAGGCGCGCCTGGACCGCCCGGGAAATAAAGAGGTTCAACTCCAGCTGTTCTGGGACTATCAATTCAATCTCGACGGCTACCCGGCGTTCCAGAAGTACTTCGCCGAGCACCAACCGCCGGTCCTGATCGCTTGGGGCAAGCATGATGAGATCTTCAAGGCCGACGGCGCCCGGGCGTATCTCCGCGACCTCCCTGACGCCGAGTTGCACTTGCTCGACGCGGGTCATTTCGCCCTGGAGACCCACGGAGCGGAGATCGCCGCGCTGATCCGCGACTTCCTGGGCCGTGTCTTGCACTGAGCATGCGGCCCGCTGTGTGGGCGCCCTCCGCCCAGCGGGCCGCAACAGCTACGATACTAAGACCGTGTCTTACGTGGTTGTGATTCGTTCACGTTGTGCCGGAATCGGCTGTGCTGCATAATGTTCGACTCGTGGTCGATGAGTTGTCGAAACGTCTCGTCCCGGACGAGTTGTGGGCCCTGGTCGAGCCGCTGCTCCGGCAGTTCACTGCGCCGCAGGGTGGTGGCACCGCCCCCGGTTGATGAGCGTGCGGTGTTCACCGCGGTGGTGTTCGTGCTGACCAGCGGCTGCGCGTGGCGGATGCTACCGCCCTCGTTCGGA
>NZ_JBEXME010000076.1:0-5056 GCF_040610355.1 Nocardia sp. NPDC004168
ACCGCCCCGAATATCCGAACGCGATCAGCCCTTCGACGACCGCGATCCGCCTTTTGGGGACACCACCGCCTGCGCATCGAACAATTCGCAGGCGTTCAAGGTCGTCGGACCTGGTGCTGAACCCCTCGTGCGGCGATAGGAGGCGCAGCCACTTCATTGTGGTTCTCAATTGTAGATACCGTCCCCGTTCCAGTCATCGACCACACGCCGCTTGCTGCGCATGGGGTTCCGACATCTCATCACTTCGTGATCACCCCACTGGCTAATGCTGCCGACATCATCACCGCCTCCTCCCGCCGCACGGTCTGGGCCCAGCGCGCGGCCTTCCACCAGCGCCACCGACCCGCGAACAGCCGGACGGGACGTGTCGGCGAGCTTGATCAAGCGACACGGGACGCGAATCTGTAAGATCGCTGGGGCTGTCCGTATGTATGCCGGGTGGTTTTTCCACCATATCGAGCCACCGCAATCACCACGACCGTTCATCACGCTAGTGATCAACCCGCCGATCCCGAGGCGGTCACAGCAGTAACAATTTACGCGATACTAAGGTTAGAACCTGTCGTGACCCTAGTGTGGCGGAAGGGGCGAGTAGTCGACCCACCATTCATTTCCGATAGGCGACGAACATCGCGCCCAAACCACATGTCTAAACCCGGTGACGATCATTTCTTCGCGATTCCCCGGGACCATTTCAAACCTGCGGCGGTACGATGGAAGGTGAACTGACGGAATGCGTCGAGCTGACCTCAGAAGGACGCGGAGTCGCTGTGAGACGATCGACGGAACCGACATCAAGTCCCGTGGGGTGGGCGTAGCCCGTAAAATTCCCATATTTTGCAGTCAGCGGCGGCAGGTTGGGATTCAATGGGATCAGTTGGCCGTTATCCAGGATGTTGAGGCCCGTTTCGTTCTTCACTATCAGCGCGCTGTGCTTCTCCCACTGCACGATATCACCCGTCTTCAACTGAGCGACATCGTTGACTATCGCCCATGGATGGTCGGACGTCGACTCGCCCGCAGTCCCGGCATATGCGGATGCCGCATCGGTGGCAGTGTTCTGCGTCTGCCGCTGCAACGCTTCTGCGACGGGCTGCGAAACCTGCAGGGTAGAATTCCCGACCTTATAATCCACAACTCCGCCTGGGGTGTTCACTGGAGGTGGGGCCCCCGTGTACTTCGGTGCAGTTGTGCTGGCAGGCGCCGCCTGCTGCATCGCCTGATTCGTGGTGTTCTCCTGGGTACTGCGGTTTCGCTCCCGTTCCTGTTCTCCGCGCCGATATTGCTCTGGGCGGGCACGGTCGTACCGGTCATCGCTGGGCGAATGATTGCCCTGGTTCATTCCGTTGAGAGCGCTCATCATCGCCATTTGTTGCAATGCGCTCGCACCGTTGTCACCGCTTGTAACGGCGGGCGGGGCGACACCAGTGTTCGCGCTGCCAGGAGAATTCACCCCCGCCCCTGTACCGGCAGCGCCCTGCGGTGTCGAGTGCAGGGCGGCAAGCTGGTCGGAACTCGAGTACGGAGTTTCAGGAACCTCATCATCGGAGATAGTACTGGTATCCGTATCAGTCATCGATTCCGAGACATCAGTAGATCCGTCCACCAAACTGTCGTCGGCGGAAGTCAAATTCTCGCCCGTGTCCCCGTTCCACCGAATCGCAGAACCTTGTACCGACGGGACAATGCTGTCGCCTTTGCTATTATCAGAATTGCTGTTGCTTGCATTATTGCTAGCATTGTTGCGACTATCAGTACTGCCGTTTTCGGTACTTGTTTGCCCTTTTGCGTCGTCGACTTTCTCGGCTTGCTTTTGGAAACTTTTAACAGCCCCGTCGTAAACCTTTTCCCATTCTTGAGCAGCGCTATCCAAGGCGCTGACATAATATCTCTGCTCTGCAGATGCGGTCAGAAACCACTTTCCGTTATCTTTGCTATTCTCATCGGTATTCTTCTCGTAAACGGCTACCTGCATTTCCGAATTAGCCGGTCCACCGGAACTTTCTGTGAGCTGATTGCCGGAACGAGTGAGGCCATGCGGTTCGAACTTCAAACGATCGTTAAGGTCATTCATGATTCGCCCCAGCTCTTTGAATGTATCCGAGCCCGTGATTGCCGAATCATATGTGACGCCCTTCACATCCCTATGGGCAGCCGCGTATTCGTCCTGCCGCGTTTTTAACTGGTTTTTCAGATCGTCATGTGCATCTCTGATTTTCGACCATCCGCCTATAGTCATAGCATGTGTATCATCTAGCACTTGAGTGAATTCAGGCGCGGCCTTCGGAGCGCCGAGTCCGAGCGTGTCTAGACACCATTGCATAGTGAACTCTATGTCTTCGATTAAGCTGACCAATTGCGCACTGGAACCTTTCGGAACATAGAGATCCACATATTGCGCATGCTTCTCCTCTTTTTTTAAACTTTCAAAGCCATACTTAGTATATTCATCATCTTCGGGCTCACTCTCCTCTTTCTTTTTTTTACCGATATAGGGTTGCGGGTCACCGGATTCGAACGCATTGAGAATGTCCTTATACCTCGGGTCTTCTTTCAGATTCTGATCCGCGTCAAGGTAGAGGAGCCGTCGATGACTAGGATTAATCGTACTAAAGAACTGCTCGAACTCCGATGCACTCAACCCGGCGATCATTTCTAAGGCCAGCAAGTCTTCGTTGTCCTTGAAACTTACTTTCTCCCAAAAACCCATCTTGCTCAGACTGTTGTATATCTCGACCGCGTCCTGCACCTTGTCACTCATGGATCTCTCCTATTGCTGTCGTGATCTTGCTACTCCGCAGAACCTCTCGGCGACTTCGCGATCAACCAAGAAGTGCGCATCAGTTGTCGAAGCTGGGGTCACAGCCATTCGAGCCAAATCTAGATCAGAATCTTCGATCTGCACTGGCGGCCACTGTTGCCGGAACACTTCGTCTAAACCTGGCGCTATTGGTTGTTCGGCGATTTCGTCGTGATTGAAGAGCACCCTGCTCGGCGTCTATTGATAAACATCTTCTGTGAATGACCGTCGGCACCAGGTCGCAGGCATGATATTCAAAGTTAAATTCATGCGAAGCTCTAGTGGCACTAAGAAAATAACCGTAGTTGCGTCCAGTAAGATCCTCCACGAACCGAGCGTGTCGGCCAACCATCATCCGCCGCCTTAACCCTTGACGGCGGTCGGAGCTCTTCCGTGAACGTCGCTGCGGCCACCATGATGACATCGCTCATCTGCATACGAGGACCCCGCGAACTGCTTGGAGGAATCAGTCCGGCTTGTTGCTAGGAAAATCCGACCGCACCTAAGTAAATCTGCTCAATTTTTACCGAAGACACCGGCTCGGCCTAGGATAAAAATTACCTTCGCGGGCGTGTGTGACAAATCACGAGATGAGGAATCTGCAGTGGCTATCCACCGGCAGGGACGCGCTTGACTTCGGTTGTCGTAGGTCAGCGATTGCGTGCAGTGACGAAGGAATCGCCTATGAAATCGACACCTTGCCGTAGCAGCTTCTATGTGCAGCAGTAATAAGGTCAATCCTTTCCGCTGTCCACCGTGCCAGCAGTAGCGCGGCCCAGATACCTGGCAGACAAGTGCTCGTGAGCCAGCAGGCGCAGCGCTCCGATGAGTCTCTCGCCGAGTATCGTCCTTACCACGACGCTCTCGGCAATCCGGTCGGCGTCGCCATGCGACACGACCATTTCAATCTCGCGCTCGGCGAACGGTTCGACGATGTCCGCATAGCCGTCCAGATCGGCCAAATTCTCTTGTCTAAGTGACCGAAGGACCGCGAGGGTCTCGATCAGCGCTGTGATGCCAGGCCCGCCCGGTTCGACTACCCATCCCGCTTGTCGAGGAAATCTTGCACCTGCGCTCCGACTCGGTCGCGAATCTCGCCACCTGCAACAGAATCTGGTGTCACTGTGACGGCACGGTGGACAATGCCGATGCGGCGATACAACGCCAACCCTCTGAGTCGAGCGACCCGAGTACCTCTTGTGCGCGAGCCACGGATAGACCTGCCAAGTCGACGAGTGCGCGGATCAGCCTCAGGCGATGCAGGTGCGCATTGCTGCACGCCGCCTGGTTGCTGCTCGTCAGTTCACCAGACGGCAGTAGTCCCTGCCGAAGGGAGAACTTGATTGTCGGCACCGAAATGCCCGACCGTCGGCTCAGCTCCCCGATACGCATCCTTGCGACTGCCGTGACATACGGAAAGTATCACTAGCCATAAATGGATAGCTATACGCGCCCGTTACTTTTCTCGTGGGTCCGATCCAGGGCCTCGGTCGCCGGGCCCGGTATGACTTCTTGCCCCTACTTATCTGTGAACGACGGTAGGTAGGTGGCACCGCGGCAACTCAGCCCGCCTGGTTATCACCCCGTTCAGATCTTGCTCGGTGACTCCTTTCTTTCCCCCGGGCAGCAGAGCCCTCAAGACAGGCCGCGAGCACCGTTGCCGGATCGCGATCGACCTGCTTCGCCTCGACCCCTGCACATCTCGTGGGCTAGAGCCCTTATGCAACACCGCGGGCGAGGAGGCGGCGGAGTCGGCAGGGCAGGAACGGCATGTCGTTCCTGCCCTGCCGTCGCACTCGACTGGGATAGCCCGTGGTCCGAGCCCTCCCGCACGAGCAGACGCCCCGTGATCTCACGAGCCCTCGAGTTCTGAGATAGACCGGCGCCGTGCGGGTGAGCTGGGATCGCGAACAGCTCATCGGAGGCAAGCCCATCGAGGCTCGTAAGTAGGGCGCTGCGCGTTTCCGCCAGGGACATCGAACACCGGAAGACACCTGATGGAGGGACTGGATTGAGCAACTATTGCGGCGTGGACTGGGCGGAAGGGCACCACGACATCGCGATCGTCGACCACGAAGGCAAACTCGTGTTCAAGAAGCGCATCGGTGACGATCCAGCCGGTTTCGCCCAGCTGACGCAGCTGCTCGCCGACGCTGGTGACACTACCCGAGCTTTCTCGCCGCATTCCACCGCAGCGGCGCCACGAACCTCGCCGGCCCCGAAGCCCGCCAGCTGCTTGCGCTCGCCCCGACACCG
>NZ_JBEXME010000077.1:0-4955 GCF_040610355.1 Nocardia sp. NPDC004168
CAGTGCGGTCCTGGCCAAGGCCACGAGCTGGCGTTCACCCGCCGACAAGGCCTCGCCGCGCTGGCCGACCGGAGTCTCCAGTCCCTGCGGCAGAGCCACGGCTGCCCCGCCGTTTTTCAGTGCTGGACGGTGGTGAACCGTGTTTGCAGAGCCGCGCGGTCGGGTTTGCCCGCAGGGGTCAACGGCAGGGCATCGAGCAGCAGGAGCGATTCGGGATGTTTGCCGCGCTCCATGCCGTTTGCGGCCAGATGAGCACACAGCCCTTCCAAGTCGAGCACGCTGCCCGGCCGTGGCACGACGCAGGCCGCGAGTCGCTCACCGAGCACGTCGTGGGGGACGCCGATGCACGCCACGTCGCGGACATCGGGATGCGTGGCCAGCATGCGTTCGACCTCGGCGGGGCTGATGTTCGCGCCACCGCGAATGACGATCTCCTTGAGCCGCCCGACCACGTGCAGCCGGCCTGCGGGGTCGAGGACGCCGAGGTCACCGGTGCGTACCCAGCCGTCGCTCGTGCGATAACGCGAGTCCAATTGCGGGTCCCCGACGTAGCACAGCGGCGTCATCGGGCCCCGGGCGACTATTTCTCCGGTTTCACCCGGCGCCGCGGTCCGGCCGGTGTCGACCCGGTCGATGCGGATCTGCGCCACCCGCGGGTCGGGTCGCCCGACCAGCACTCCCGAAGTCCCGTCGTCGGAATTGATTTCGCCGGAATCGATTTCGTCGATGTCCGTGTGACAGTTGACGCCGTCGGCCGACCCGTAGAGGTTCACCACCGTGCATCCGAATGCTTGTTGTGCCTCCCGGGCGGTGGTGGCGTCGAGTTGGGAACCACCGAGCACCAGTGCCGTCAGTGCGGAGGTGTCGGTCTCGGCTGCGCCGTTTTCGAGCATCATCCGGATCATGGTGGGGACGCCGAGCACGTGCGTGGGACGATGCCGTTGGATCGACGCCAACGCTTCCCTTGGCGAGAAATGATCCAGCAGAATCAGCGCGCCGCCGTGGCGGGCCAGCGTCACAGCCGTGCCGTTGCTGCCGAACGCCGTGGCGAGCGGTACGAGAAACAGGCTGCGGGGCGGTCGGTCGTCGGTCAACAGCGATGCCATGAAGTTGCCGCGGCCGCCTGCCAGCGCGTTATGAGAGTAGGCGACCATCTTCGGTTCCGACTCCGACCCGGAGGACACCAGGATGCGAGCGGCCGCGTCCGGATCGGGGCGATCCGGGACGAAATCGTCATAGTCGCCAGGGAACAGCTCGGCGAAAGGCACACAGCTTTTCGGCGCGAAGTCGATACCGACGGAGACTACGAAACGCAATGTCGGCAATTGGCCGAGCAACTGCGCGAGATCTGTTGCGTGGTGGTGTCCACGGAACTGGGCGGCGGCCAGGACACCGACGGCTTCCGATCTCCGCAGCAGCGACTCGGCCTCGCGCATGCCGCGGCCGGCGGGGAACGGCAGGGCTACCGCGCCCAGTGCGGCCAAAGCGAGGTCTGCGATGACAGCGGCGCGGCAATTCGGCAGCTGGATGCCGACGACATCGCCGGCTTGTACGCCTCGGGCGGCCAGACCGGCGGCCAGTTGCCGCGCCAGGGCGTCCAATTCCGCGTAGCTGACCTCGCCTTCGTTGTCGACCAGTGCGGTTCGGTGCGGGTGCTGGCAGCGGCGTGCCCGGAACAGCGAATACAGGTCGAGGTCGGGGTAGCTGCCGTCGGCCGCCCAGGTTCTGCGTAGCTTGCGGGGGACCAGATCGTGCAGTGCGACGCTCATCGGAACCTCCAAGGCGACGACACGGCGACGGCGCCGTGTTCGTCGCGTGCCATGGCGCCTGCGAAGCGAGAATCGGTGGGCAGGGTTGTGAGATCGGTGGTCACCGGGGTGGTGATGATGCCTCGGCCGCGAAGCATCGCGCAGGCGTCGTCGGTGGACAGCGCACGCACCTGTGCCGCGGTGTCGGCTGCCGCGACGGCGTGCTCGTCAGCGGGTGCGATGAGCCCGTCAGCGGTCGGCAACGGGCGACGGAATCCGGCGGGGTGACGGAGGGGAAGACCGTCATGCGCCCGGCGCAGAGCCGGCGCGGTCAGTAGTTGCGCGGCGGCCAACAGGGAGGATTCCACGCGCACGCCGCGGCCGGTGCGTTCGCGGGTCAGCAATCCGGCCAGAATCGCTTCGGCGCCCAGCATGCCGCCGAGCACGTCCAGCAGGGTCATCAGTGACGGTGTCGGTGGTTCGTCGGCTGGGCGGGCCGCCTCTCCGACGGCGGTGCGGGCTTGCACCATGAAGTCGGTGCCCATGGGGGCGTCGGGGAGCCGTCCTGCCCAGCCGCTGGTGTAGGCGTAGATCAGGCTCGGGTTGGCGGCCGACAGCGTGTCGGCGGCGAGCCCGAGTTGCTCGGCTTTGCCGGGCGCCCAGTTGTGTAGGAAGACGTCGGCGTCGGCTGCCAGTTCGAGCAACCGCTGTCGGTCGGAGGGGGACTTGATGTCGATTTCGATCGCGTCCTTGCCCCGGTTGAGGGCCAGCCAGCGTGCGGAGATGTCCGAGCAGGTGGGTGGCATGCCACGCAGCGGGTCACCGCCTGGCGGTTCGATTCGCACGACGGTCGCGCCGAGCAGCCCCAGCAGGTGCGCGGCGAGTGGGGCCTGGACTCGACGCCCTGCCTCGAGCACGGTGAACCCCGCCAGAGGGCGCTCGTCGCTACATCGGCCGCGTGCCGGTATCGCCGCGGGGATCCCCGGGTAGGCGGCCAGTTCCCAGGGCAGCGTCGATTCTCCGCCGCCGTGCAGTTCTGCCGAGCGTTCGGCGAGGGTGTGTAATCGGCAGACGTCGGCGCCGGATTCGGCCGCGGCTGCCTGTACCTGTGCCCACGTGCTGGCCAGCGTGGCGTGATGCAGCTCGTCGGGGATCGGAGCGCAGGCGGTGGCATAGCGGAACTGGAAGGGTCGCCAGCCTTTTCGTGCGGCTTGCATCGGTGCTCGCATGGCCTGCCAGAATTCGGCCCACACCGCGACGTCCAGTGCTTCGAGTTCGAATCGAACGCCGTCGGCAGTGGTGAACGGTGGCCCACCAGGCGCCAGTGGGCTGGCTTCATCGTCCTCGGCGCACGCTGCGGCGAGGTACTGCGAGACGGTCAGCAGCGCCACGCGATCGAGCGAGACATCCGCCGAGGTGACCAAGGTGCCCCTCGCGCGGCCGATGAGCGCGGCCAACAGGCCTTGGACGGCGAGCACACCGGAAGCGGTCGAGACGTAGTCCACGGCCAGTCCGCGGGGTGAGCCGTCGCGACGTCCGTGCACGAGCATCAGTCCTGCGGCGGCCTGCGCTGTCGCCTCATCGCACACCTCGCTGTCCGGCCTGCCCCAGGACAGGCGGGTTTCGACTCTCGCGCCGTCGAGGTCGGTGAGAGTCAGCGCGTCATGGTCGGCCGTGGAAGGTTCGGCGCCCAGCAACCGCAGGTGCTGCGCCGCGATCGAGACCGGACCCGGCGGTCCACCGGTCTCGAGCTGCACCCCCTCCAATGGTTTCGCCGTCAGTTGGTTGTCGGAGGTCCGCGTAGCGCCGAGTGTCATGGCTCTCCTTCTCGAACAGAGTGACCGCCGCGGGAACTCGGTGGCGATCGCCGCCGACCACTCCCGCGGACAACAGCAGTCGCAGCGCGGGGACGTCGAGTTCCCGGCAGACGAGGAGAAGCCATGGACCCGTATGCATCCGACACCCGTATGTCCGCCGCCGCGATCGACGGCACGTCGCTGCGTGAGCGTGTGGAAGCCTTTGTGGCGAAACAAGTGATGCCACAAGAGATCCTGCTGGACGCAGGTGGCCCGGATGCTGCGGCAGCCCGTTCGCAGTTGGCCGACGCCGCGCGGGCGGAAGGGCTGTGGGCGTTGCCGCTGCCGAGGGAATTTGGTGGTCGGGGACTTTCGTTCGCCGAGTACGTGTGCTTGGCCGAGGCCGAAGGCGCCAGTGACCACGGGCCTGCGGTGCTCGGCTCGGCCTCGCTGTTGGATGTGCGGATGTTGCAGCGTCATGCCGGTGACCGCGTTCGGGAGACCTACCTGAAGCGACTGGTTTCCGGGGAAGTGCATGCGGCGTACGCGATGACCGAACCCGACACACCAGGCACCGATCCGACGTTGACGGCCACCCGAGCGACGGAGGCTCCGGACGGTTCGTGGGTGCTGTCCGGTCGCAAATGGTTCGTCAGCGGCGCCCAGGACGCCGATGTGATCACGGTGCTGGCTCGCACCGACGGGCGGGCGTCGGACCGGGATGGGCTGTCGTTGCTGCTGGTGCCGACGGACGCTCCGGGCTTCCGGCTCGTGCGTGAGCTGCCGGTCCTCGGCGTTGGTGGGCAGTGGGAGATCGCCCTGGACGAGGTGCGGCTGCCGAAAGACCATCTAATCGGCGAGCGGGGACGTGCGTTGCCGATCGCGCGGCAGCGGTTGCAGCTCGGCCGGACGTTGCGCTGCCTGCGCTGGCTCGGCCAGGCGCAGCGGGCCTATGACCTGATGTGCGAGCGAACTCGCACGCGCGGTCAGTCATCGGGAACGCTGGCCGAACGCCAGCTGGTGCAGCAGCATGTTTTCGAGTCGCTGTTGGCCATCCGGAGCACCCGGCCGCTCGTGCACAAGGCCGCCGCGCTCCTCGACGCAGGTCATGACGCTCGCGTGGAATCCGGTTTGGCGAAGGTGGCCGCGGCGCGGACGCTGCAACAAGTGGCTGATTCCGCGATCCAGGTGTACGGGGCTGCCGGGCTGGGACCGGATACCGCGCTGCCGGGACTGCTGCGAATGGGGCGGATGGCGCGCTTGCTGGATGGTCCGGACGAACTGCATATCACCTCCGTGGCCAGGTCGGTGTTGCGCTGAGTGCCTGTGTATGAACTGATCATTTCGGGATCGGGTGGGTTGTGAGGCGGGCGAGTCGGCGCCGCATGACCAGGGTCATGGCCCACAGGAC
>NZ_JBEXME010000078.1:0-4927 GCF_040610355.1 Nocardia sp. NPDC004168
TCCTGTGGGCCATGACCCTGGTCATGCGGCGCCGACTCGCCCGCCTCACAACCCACCCGATCCCGAAATGATCAGTTCATACACAGGCACTAAGACACCGCCGAAGCCCGTCGGGCCCTCAAACGTCGTCTGGCCAACGTCGTCTTCCGCCGAATGATCCGAGATCACCAACACGCACCAACCATGGCTGCTTGACACACAGAGGCGCTATCAGGTCACGACCGTGGATGCGCAGGACCTGGGTGGGACTTCGGGGAGCGCACCGCACCGGTCCGAACCCGGGCCGACCGGTCCCGAGAAGGACACCACCAGGGGTCAGGAAACTTGAATCCGGACGATGCGGTGAGCAAATTGCCATCATGCTCGGCCCACCGCACCACTCGGGACGCGGGCCGACGGGTCCTTCGAAAGACACCCCGTGGAGGTCAGGAAAATTCTGGGTCAGACCCGGCTCGGTCGGTGCGATGCGCGAACTCCATCATGACTGGAAACTTCTAGACCCGGAACGCCGGCGGGCGGCCGTGGCGCATCTGATGCGCCTCATGGGCGTCAGCGAACGGTTCGCCTGCCGGGTGACCGGGCAGCATCGCAGTACCCAGCGCCGTCCTGCGGGAGCGCAGCAGCCCACGGATCGCGATGCCCCGTTGCGGGCATGGTTGCGTGACTGGGCACGCAACCACCCACGTCAAGGGTTCCGTCGCGCCTACCACGACGCCCGCGGCGAGGGCTGGGCGGTGAATCACAAGAAGATCCAACGCCTGTGGTCGATGAGCACACTCGTGAATGCCTGGGCGGGCTGGTCGAACGCTCCATCACCGCCGACCGGCTCATCGACGACCTCGACCGTATCGCCGCCGTCCGCGGATATCCTGCCGAGTTGCGTCGTGACAACGGCCCGGAACTGGCATGCCACGCGATGCGGGACTGGGCCGGTGAACGCGTCGGCATGGCGTTCATCCCACCTGGACAGCCTTGGCGCAACGGCTACATCGAATCGTTCAACGGCCGACTGCGCGACGAACGCCTCAACATCAACAGCTTCTGGTCGCTGACCCAGGCCCGGGTCGTGGACAGCGACTGGAAGGACGACTACAACCACTGTGAGTCTTCGGGTGGCTGGTCTGGGACTGGCCGACCAGGGTAGGCGGCGGTCGCCCGGCTCGAAGACGTGACTCATACAATTACTGGCCCTACGCAGGTGTCCTTCGGTTGGACTTGTCCGTTGCGGAGTCGAAGCGGCCGACGCCGTCCTGGCCACTTCGGTGTCCTGATCTGTTGTTCCCCCGGCTTCGTGGAGTCGACATGCTGGACTTCAGGCCACGGGTTAGATGGACGGTTGCATCATTTCGTACTCGATCGGAGTCCGCATACCGAGGGCTGAGTGACGGCGGCGCCGATTGTGGAAGATCTCGAGGTAGTCGAAGATCGCGTTCGCCAGCTCGATGCGCGTTTTCCAGCGTTGCCGGTTGAGTAGCTCGGTTTGCATTCTGCCCCAAAATGATTCGATGACGGCGTTGTCGTAGCAGTCGCCGATCGAGCCCATCGAGGGCACCAGCCCTGACTTGCGGGCCCGGTCGGTGAAGGCCCACGAGGTGAATTGAACGCCGTGGTCGGAGTGAATGATCGTGCCCGACTCCGGCGATCTGTTGGAGATCGCCATCCCGAGCGCGTTGGTGACCAGCGCCGCGGTTTGGGTCGAGTCGATCGACCAGCCGACCACCCGCCGGGAATAAATGTCGAGCACGACCGCGCAGTAGACCTGAGTTCTCGGATGCGGCGCTTGGCCGCGGCCAGTTCGGACTGCTCGGCGCTGGTCGCGCCCGGTATCTCACCGGTGTCGATCAGTTCCTGTTTACGCCAGACATAGATCGTCTGGTCGCTGATGCCCAGGTCCGCAGCTACCTGCGCGACCGGATCGGGATAACGCCTTGGCACGAACAAGTCTCGTTCGACGACTTCGTGACCAAGAGTCAAGCAAACCAACTCCGGAAAACCAGGGGAACATCAGCCCTCGTCAGCGCTCTTCGAAGATCATCGACAGCCCATGGTGTGACTTCTTGGCCCCTGTCTTCCGCATGATCCGGGTGGGATGGTGACGGTCGCCGAGTGCCGGTGGCATCGGATGGACCGCTGATCGAGACAGGGCCGCATTTCAGGTATCTCCGTAACGCGGGAGCCGGCCTCTGATGCCCGATCGGTATCGCTTTGTGCTGACCGAAGAAGCCAGGCTCACCAGCATCCAGCCGACTCTTGAACGCGCCTTGGGTCCGAGATCGCCCACCAGCCGTGCGTAAGACTTGCTGCGGTGGACCCGCACGGAATCCGTGCAGCAGGACGTAGGAATCAACCGCTATCGCGGTCAGACACACCCCGCATGGGAGCCTGGCTCGTCGAGGAGGTCTTGACCGCACTGCCCGCCCAAACCGTGACCGTCCTGGCGCGAAGGCCGCCGAAGTCGGTTACCGAAAGCGGCTGCCCAGCTCAAATCTGTTCTCCAGCAAGGCAGATTGGTCACCGAAGACATCGAGAAGATGCTCGATGCGCATCCCCTTGCAAAGTCTTGACTTCGATGCCCGGCATCGAAGTCAGGAGCGGAGTCCCCATCCTGCTCGAAGTCGGTGACAGCGCCAGCCTTGCCTCGACCAGCCGCTCGGTCGCCTACGCCGGGCATCGCTCCGGTCACCCGCCTCTTCGGCAGTTCTATCCGCGGTGAGCACCCGGCGAGCCCGGCACCTACAAGCTGAAACAGGCGTTGCTCCCGTCTGGGTTCGCCACACTGCACGACCCCGCCAGCCAGCCGGTACGACAAAGACCACACCACCCTCATCTGCTTGGCCCGGCGCCGCTGCGGTTTCCTTCACGTGCTCCCCGAACACCGCGGACTCTGCCGATCACCCACGACGCAGCGGCTTGAAACGAAGTTAGCGACACCGCCTTTAAGCCTCCAGGTCGGCGGGAAGACAACGGGCAATCGCTATATCCAGCGTGCGACGACAGCGAATAGCGCGGAGTGGCGCATAGAAACTGAGTGCACCCAGCTATCGGTCGCAGCAGAGCCTCAACTATGAATTTCGTCGCTCAGACGTATCGCCGACCGCGTTGGATCGATCGGGGCATTCTGGGCGGCTGCGACCCACCAGCGCTCATCCCGCTCGACAAGAACGTACATCGCGACTTCTGAGAACGCCGATGGATCTACTGCCTGCCTTCGAATTTGGGCCACGACAATTCCCAACGCTGGCGAGAAAGCGTCCACTACCTCGAACCGCGAAGGTGGGGCGGTATTGCGCTGCATCAGGGCCCGGTGAAGCTGAATTAGCCTATCATAGCCGACGACGAGGGCACCGAACGGCCCACCCCAACGAACATCGGCTGCCAAAGGCTCGTCGTACGCGTCCGCATGGCCAGCTTCAAGCGCGTACTGCAAACCGTGAGCCAGCCGTTTGGCCACCTCATCAGCGACATCCCGAGCGCCCGACTCACCGAAAGCCGGACGGGTATCCATGTTTCCTCCAAGTACCGAACACACGACCTAATACTATAGTATCAACTACAGTTTGCGTTCAGCAGCTGGGTAAAAATTTTACGCATTTCCTGCCATACTGCAATACTGCACAATGCGATGTCAAAGTATGGTAAGTTTTTAACCAATTTAGCCGGACCTGCGAAGGCCGTCGGACAACATTCACGATAAAAGTCACGCATAGACCGTTCCATGTCGGCGTGAGGCGTTCTTGGCGTACCGAAAAAAGTTCCGGCGCACGATGTTCAATCAGGATCGGCGAGTTGTCCAGTCGTTTGGTGCCGGACGAGCTGTGGCGTTGAGGGAGCAGCTGTGGCCGGAGTTCAGCCCGCGTACGCAGGGCGGCGGCACGGCGGCGCAGATCAGCGGGCGGTGATCGACGGGGCATGCGGCACCGCACCGTAATCGACAGCGGCCTCGACACCGTCCGCGTGATGCACACTAGCGACCTTCACCTCAGCCCGTCGTCGGCCCCTGCAGACACCTGCCGATATCGGCGCCGCATCCCAAACCGCAACCGGTACTGGGCACCGGATACCGTCGTCGACCATCTGCACCGCCGATTTGGCGACCACGGTCACCGCAAATCACGCCTCCTACCGCTGCCAGCCGGGTACGGCCGTCGCACGTAGCAGGAGAGTTTCTTAGCAGGAAATATACGCGAGGATACGTAGCGGGTTAGACCCAGGAAAAGTGAATCAATAACCCCCCGAGTGTCCGCTCTCGGAAGCTCCGCTGGAAACAATTTTGAAGTCGAGGCTGGCACCGTAGGCGCTCCCCTTTGCACTCGGCCCCACAGAGCCTACGACAGCGCCAGCGCAGTTATCGGACTCATAGATAAGCGCGGTACGGCCGTCGGTGCGGTTCTCCACAACAATATCCAAGGTGCCAAGTTTTATACACTTGTCGAGGTCGCGATAATACTTGTCTTGATAAAGTATTCCATTGATAATTGCACTTTCTCCGACAGCGACAACGCCACTCGTCGGCTGCGTAGTAACGGCTGCGGCGGTAATCCAAGCCGCGATGATGATTATCTTAATACGCGCCACGACGACAGGTGCCTTCACATCCAATCTCCTTAGTATACATATCAGCGCGCACAATAGTCTAGTCGTGCAAAATCACCCACCAAACAAGTCGACTACATACGCCGAGTGCGGCGTCACTACTGCGGCTCCCATACATCCATCACGGTGCAGACACAGTAGAACACGCCGATGCGCTAGTCGGTCAGAGCGAAGTGCTTGTTGAAGAAATTTGAAGTGAAAATTGTAATAAATTGAACGTCTTGGAATGGCCACCGAGCCCTCACCGCCTGTCCGCGGCCGAAGTGAGCCGAAATCGAGCATTCCGCCCGCGAACGAATTGGGGCAGGCGGTCATAATGGACGTGTGACTCTGG
>NZ_JBEXME010000079.1:0-4751 GCF_040610355.1 Nocardia sp. NPDC004168
ACGCCCGCCATCGCCACCGATCGCCACCATCCCAGCCAGCCTCCACGCGAGAAACAACAACAAACAGACACGACGAGAAAACAGCCAGCATCTGCATAGCAATACTAGCCACCCTCTCGCCCCGAGCGCAAAACTCGTAATCATCCAGCCTTTCCTGCACAACCGCGCATCCGCCTATAGCCCACTTTGCAATGTATAAACCAGCACTCCATCGCCGGTGAAACACTTCTCGCGACGATCTGCTGCCATCGGCGACCTTCGCCGTGCGACTCCCGTCAGCAAGATCGTTTGCCCCGACAACGACCGCGCAAGGCGCACAGATCCGAAACCGAATAAATTCCCAACACTGGGAACCGAAGGGCCGAGGCAGTAGCTCAACAATGGTAGGCTGCGATTCGGGCAGCTTGGACAACGGTCCAGTATCCACCCGAATCCGGCTGTCGCGCTGATGGAATCCGCCAGCGCTGGATGTCGAATTCAACAGATCGAATGCGGCGAAATTTATATCACTCCATTCACAGGAAGCAGCCCCAGACTTCCGATGAGCAAGCGTGACCTGCCGAAGGATCGCCGCACATCAAAATTCGAGAAAAGCAGGAGGGTGGTCCAGCCGCCGACTCGTCGGCGAATGCGACAAGATGCTACCGAATGCTTTTTTGGCAGCCCAGACGAGATCCGGGCCACAATCAGCAGCACGCGGATAATCACCCGGCGGATCCAGCGGGTCGTGGTGGAGATCCGACGCTCCGAGCAAGGACTACAACCGTGAAGCATCGCAAGCCGCAACAGGGCAACAGGGTTAGAACCCGCACTTGCGGACCACTCGCGGCCGTTCTAGCCGCAGCTTCCCTCTGCGCGATGCCAGCAGAAGCGGAGCCTGGCACTCCTGATACCACCCCAAGGGTGCCGGACTCGCCTTTCCAGCAGCAAGCGCCGAATAGCCGCCGAGCACCGAGTCAGCCCGGTATCAAAACCCCGGATCCCGAAAAGCCGAGAGAAGACGCGATCCCGGACAGCTCAACACAGCCGGGCGTATCGACGCCACGAACACCCCGTCGACCGACGCCAGAAAGGGACGACAGATCCTCAGCCGACGACGCGGCCCCGAATCTGCCAGGGGACTTTTCGCCGGAGGGCAACAAGGGAGCGGAACCTAAGTCACCAGGAAAACCCCGGCAAGAGCCATACGTGGAAGACATACCATCGGCACCAGCTGTAGAAGCGAATGAACCGCATGTCGAACTCCGCGCAGAAATCGATGGCGGTTTCTATCTTCCCGGGGTTCTCGCCGACGCCCATCAATTCATAGATGCCTCAGGCTACGTTGCCACGATAAGTTATCGAACTCCGACCGCGATGGGGGTAGCAGGAGTGACGATCGAATTCTCGACCGGCGACATGATTCAAATCACCGCATACGGCAGCGACGGCGGTCCACAGCAAGAATCCACGCTAACTCTGGATACAGCATCGTTCAATCGGGCTAGAAATTTGATCGAAAATTGGATCTGGAGCCACCCGGAAGCCGCAGCCGCGGTAGAGTCTGTGATGCGAGTAGATATTTTTCCGGCAGGCGCCTATCCGCCACAAACGGTCGAGGTACTCGGTGTGACCTTCCGATGGGAGGGCGAAATACAAAAGTAGCCATCGGCGAGCAACACGGATGCGCGAGCGGCCACCTAGCGCAAACACCACGCTCCATACCGGCAACACACCTATCGACAAACAGCCGACTCGCTTCTTTCCTGAAGCCAACCGCACCTCGCCCACACTGACGAAGCACCGTGCACCGGAGGGCGACCGATTCTGCTCCCACCACGGGTCAACTCCCCCGAAAGGTGCTATTGTTAAACATCTGATGACCAGCCGTCTGCTGTGCGCCAGCAGTAGGTCGCCGGAGAGGAGTGGAGTGCACGAACCCGGCATGTAGAACATGCCCCTGCAGGCATCGGAAGCCGATGAGCCGAAGCCGAGTAGCCCGAGGGCGAAGATCCGATCCAGCCCTCAGCACGTGGCCCGGATAGACGACATCTGTCGAGAGATGCGAGCCACGAGCTGATTTAGGTTCACATCCACAACATTCCGAGATGGGATATAGACGATCCGGCGTCACAACTGCCGCCGACGAGGAAGCCGATACAGTCATGCCCAACCATGCGAACGCGGTCGTCAACACATCCGCGCGCCCGACCCCGCCACCTCCAAGGAATTGGCAGCCAACACTCCAGCCGCGCCCGATCTGCTCGCAGACGCTTCGCACGCTCATCAACAACACAGAAGAACTCCTCCGAAAGGTTGCGCTTCTGTACAGCGACCCCAATGCGGTCACCAAACCGCCACCGGTCACCGTCCCCCGCACGAAGGCTGAACCGGCCAACGCGATTGCAAGTGAAGCCTTCGATGTTTATCGGCGCAAAAATACTTTGGCACAAATACGGCAAGAAGCGTTTGCGGCAAAAGACGAAGACGTTCACCTGACATCGCAAGCCGTACTCGAGCAACAAGGTCCGATACTTATGGCGATCAAACATGTCGAGGCGGAATTGAATACAACACTCGCCGCGGCAGCGGCATCAGGGCGAAAACTGCGCCCTGAACAGGAGATTCCGCTTACCCGCGCGTTCTCCACGGCGACACGGAAGATACTGGACCTGGTTCTTTCCAGTGTCCGAGCACACGGCGAGATTGCGAACGTGTTCGAGGGCGGACCGCCCCCAAGAGGAGTCGGCAACGAACCGACCGAGAAACAACCGCCATCGGCATCCGAGAGTAAGGCACGAGGTACCGATCCGTCATTGGCCGCACTGCTGAGTTTATTGCCGAAAGGGCTGGAGGAACTGCTCACGACACTGCCGGAGACGCTCGATAAGGTCAACGATCCAGACGGCCGCCGCCCTGATGACGGGATACTCCCGAGCCCAACAAGTTATCCGACAAAATGATCGTATTTCACGGATGCTCACTAGGACTACACCGATAAGAAAGTCGTACCGTACCGTCCGAGAACAAACAGCGACATGGTCTGTGCAGATCGGAAATTACTGGGTTTCCAGCACTTGGCGTGCCGTGTGCATCTCAGATTTTCGATCCATTTCCGCGCCACCACTATGCCATCCGCCTCAGCTCAGAATACCCGCGGCGGTTCCTTTTGTTCGCACGTAATCGGACGCAACGCCGTCGAAGAAGGAGTTCGCTTTGCCCGGCACACCACCGCTCACCTCGGAGTCAAGTCCAGTCGACCGGCCGCCCGGGCCGCGAGGATCACTCGGGCCCACCCTGCGGTTCCAGTACACTCCACTCAGATTTCTTGCCGGAATGCTCGACGAGTACGGCGATATATTCTCCGTCGAGCTTTTGGGAATGCCGATCATCGTACTGAACCACCCGATATTCGTGGATCATGTCTTGAAACGCCAACACTACAATTACGAACGCAGCGGCCCCGCGGTCGAGATGGCACGGGAGATGTTCGGTCGCGGCGTCGGCACTGCGGCAAGGCCTGAGTGGTTGTGGCAGCGCCGCCTTCTTCAGCCAATTTTCCATCGGCAGCGCATAGCCGAGTTCACCGAAATAATGTCATCGGCGATCCAAACCACTCTCCATCGTTGGGACCGGACGGCGTCCTCCGGCGCAACCATAGATGTCGGTGCCGAAATGACCGACCTCTCTTTGAGGATTGTTCTCCGTACACTTTTCGATTTACACCCCGCCGACGCAAAACTTCGTGCCTTGACCGATGCCTTCACGGTTGCGACAAAAGAATTGGCATCGTTCATGCGGTTTCCCGTGCTTCCGCTGTCTGCCCCCACGCCTGGCCATCGCCGATTCCGTCGGGCGTTGGATGCGCTGGATTCGATCACGCACGAGATGATCCGTCAACAAGAGACGGCCCGGGGCTCCCATCGGAGCCTGCTATCGAGGCTCATGGATGCTCGCGACAGCGAAACCGGCGACCGCATGAGCGTGCACCAGCTCCGTGACGAGATATTGACGATGTTGTTCGCTGGACACGAGACGAGCGCCAACACGTTAACCTGGGTTTGGTATCTACTCGGATGCTATCCCGAGGTCGAAGAGCGGTTGCGCGCTGAGATCGACGCCGTCGTCGGTGAGCGGCAGCCATTGATAGCTGACCTGCCACGGCTGGTTTACACCCGGCAGGTCATCCAGGAGACTCTGCGCCTCTATTCCCCTGCCTGGCAGAACTACCGGCAGGCTCTGCAGGACGACGTGATCGGGGGCTACCGGATTCCCGCCGGCACCACCGTTTTCTGGAGCTACTACTTCATACATCGCCACGAGAGCTACTGGCCCGATCCAGAACTGTTCGATCCCGGCCGTTTCAGCGCCGCCCACGGAGCACGCGTGGATCCTCCCGGCTACTACCCCTTCGGGGCCGGCCCCCGCCTGTGCATGGGAAACACCTTTGCAATGGCGGAAATGCAATTGACTATTGCTATGATACTGCAACGCTATCGGCTCATCGCGACGTCGAGTCGACACATCGCCCCCGTTGCCCTGATTACACTGCACCCTCACCGACCGATCACCGTTCACCTCGAGCGCTGCCGTTCTTGACCACCGGTCCGGGAGAATTTAACGCGCAATACCGCTTCGTCGAGCGTGCCGGGTGATGGCGATGAGTTCAGAGCCCTTCTAGTGTTCCGCGCCTGAAATCCGTTGGATATATCGGGCGAGGGAGTCGAGGATTTCCTCGGCGGTTTTGCGCCAGACGAACGGCTGGGGATTCT
>NZ_JBEXME010000080.1:0-4691 GCF_040610355.1 Nocardia sp. NPDC004168
CATCGCCGCCTCCCGCACGAACCACCCCGCCTCGACGATAAGCCACCCGCAGCAGCCGCAACAGGAAAAACGATCAGTTCATACACAGGCACTTACCTTCGTCGAGTTTGCGCTGGTAATAGATGCGGCCAGGGCCGGGATCACGACTTTGGCAGACGGCGATGGTGTGCAGCACAGAGTTCAGTTGACGATTGCCGCCGGTATTGAGGCGATGACGTAGGTTCTCACCGCTGGACGCAGCGAGTGGGGCGGTTCCGGTGTAGGCGGCGAAGTGGTCAGCGGATGGGAATCGGGTGATGTCCCCGACGTGCCCG
The DNA here is from genome assembly GCF_040610355.1 of Nocardia sp. NPDC004168. Taxonomy (NCBI): domain Bacteria; kingdom Bacillati; phylum Actinomycetota; class Actinomycetes; order Mycobacteriales; family Nocardiaceae; genus Nocardia; species Nocardia sp. NPDC004168. The sequence continues at coordinate 315 of NZ_JBEXME010000080.1, forward strand.
AGAAGTTTGGCGGCCAAGACCCTGCCGATTCCATGGATCTCGTGCAAAGTCGTAGTGGTAGCGGAGAGTGCGTCACGCATCTGCGCTTCGTTTGCTTTGATGTTGGAATCGATACGTCGCAGGTCGATGAGCACTTCCTTCGCCAGGTCCCGGCGGCACGCGTCGGTGGCGGTGCCAGGTTTGATCCGCCGCATCGCCGCGGCTGCCTTGTCCGCGGACAGCCCGGTGGGAACACCGCCGGGGATGAGTTCACGCAGCAGCTGGTGCAACCGGTTGAGTACCCGCGTTCTTTCGTGCGCAAGGTCGTCGCGGCGCTCGGACAGCAGCCGTAGGATCGTGGTCTGGTCTTCGCGGTGAACCTTGTGTAATCCGCTGTGGTACAGGGCTGTCAGCGCGACGGCGCGTGCGTCGTCGGGGTCGGTTTTGCGGCCTCCGCCGGTGCTGAGGACGCGGACTTTCATCGCGAGCGTGGAGGGAACATCGACGACGTCTTCGCCGTGCGCAGCGAGGATCTGGGCGATGCCGCGGCCGAGTCCCTTGGCGCCCTCGATCGCATACTGTCGTTCGGGCCATTGCTCACCCCACTTGGTCATTTGGGTGGCGGTGCCGGCGTTGACCACGAACCGGCGGGACGCGACGGTGACCCCGCTGCGGTCGACGACGACGGCGGTGAACGACGACTTGTGCGGATCGATTCCGATAATGACCACGTGGCAGTGCTCCTGTTCCCGGGCGTAATAGGCGAGAGCCTGCAGTGGGCATCCTGACTTGAAGTTCCTTCGTCCACGCCTCTGTCGAGCCACACCGCAAGGCGGGTGTCGACCGGCATGGCACGCTATCAGTGAGCCAACCTCCGAAGACGGCGGCAAGAAGCTTGCGAGCCTGCGCCGATCGACACCCTGGACGTTACGAGACTGCAGATCCCGAATACGTCCATCGGTGATCTAACAAGTCAGGAGCCTGCCGCCGATGCCGGCCCTTGACTGGCCTGTCCGACCCGCCGCACCACGCGCAGCACCTGCCGATCCTCGAGAAAGGCAGCACCTGCTCGATGAGCTCTACCCGCTGCGCGGCCCCGGTGATCTACGCTGGTGTCGACACCCACGCCGACACCCATCATGTCGCGATCGTCAACGAGCACGGCAAAAAGGTCGCCGACCGCGAATTCCCGACCACCTCAGCTGGATACGCTGCCATCGAGCGTTGGGTCACCAGCTTCGGACACCTCGCGCGGATCGGTATCGAGGGCACCGGATCCTACGGAGTCGAGCTGTCGCGCTACCTGCACGACCGCGGCCACGACGTTGCCGAGGTGGCCCGCCCGAACCGCAGGCTACGCCGCTCCCACGGCAAGACCGACACCATCGACGCCTACGCTGCAGCGCGGCGGCTCCTCGACGAGTCCGGCGTTACCGCACCGAAAATGCGCAACGGCGCGATCGAATCCGTCCGCGCGCTACGCGTGGCACGCAACAACGCGGTCAAAACCGCCACCGCCGCACTCAACGCGCTGCGCGGCCTGATCACGACCAGCCCGGAAACGCTACGCAGTCAGCTGCGCGGCCTGGCTCGCGCCCAACTGCTGGCCACCTGCACCGCATTCAGGCCCGACCCCGCCCGCCTCGCCGATCCACTTCAGGCGACCAAGCTGGCGTTGCGCTCACTCGCCGGACGAGTCAATCAGGCACACGAGCAAGCCGACCTGCTAGAACGACACTTGCATCGACTGCTTGAGCAGGTCGCTCCGAAAACCCTGAACATTTGCGCCCTCGGCCCTGATACTGCTGCGGCACTGGTGATTTCGATTGGCGACAACCCTCGGCGACCGATCAGCGAGGCGGCCTTCGCTCGCCTCTGCGGGGTCGCTCCGATCCCAGCGTCCTCTGGCAAGACTGTCCGTCATCGCCTCCACCGCGGCGGTGATCGACAAGCCAACCAGGCCCTGCACCCCGCAGTGATCGTGCGCCTGCGCTACGACGGGAGAACCCGCGACTACGTCGCCCGCCGCACCACCGAAGGCAAGACCAAACCCGAGATTCATCCGCTCCCTCATTGGGTGAGTATTGATGGTGCGGTCCGATGATCGGATCGTGGTCCTCGGTCAGCACCAGGAGATGGCCACGTTGCCGCGCCGCATCGGATGGCCAGTTTGAGTACTGCCACTCCTGGTGCGCCGAGGCTCCGATGACCAGTGTCAGGGACATGCCCCATCGAGGGCCGACAATGAGGAACCGGCTCCGGAGCCTCGACTGACGAGGGCCTGACCAGCGAAACTCTCTGGAGGCTGTGCATGCCGTTCGTCGGCTGGGATTGGGCGAGTAAGACCCATGACGTGACAGTCATCGATGACCGCGGTTGCGTCCTGGATCGCTGGGCGTTCAGTCACACCGAGCAAGCGTGGACGACGACATCGGCTCGTTTAACGCGTCACGGTGATCCCGCCGACCTGCCGGTGATCATCGAGCGGACCAGTGGGCTGATCGTCGACCGCTTGCTGGCTGCCGGATATCCGGTCGTTCCAGTGCATCCGACCGCGTTTCATGCCGCGCGGCCGCGATGGGGAGCCTCGGGCGCCAAACACGATCCCGGCGACAGCTACAAACTCGCCGACTACCTGCGCACCGACGGACACCGGCTGCGTCGGCTCGACCCGGTCGATGTCGGCCTGCGCGAACTGCAGGCACTCATCCGGCTCCGAGACGACCGGGTTCAGGCCCGCACCGCCGCGATCAACCAGCTCGCATCTCTGCTGGACAACTACTGGCCAGGCCCCAAAAACCTGTTCTGTTCGCTGGCCTCGCCCATCGCGCTGGCCTTCCTCACCGCCTACCCCACACCCCAATCGGCGGCGAGGCTCGGCGAGGTCCGCATGGCCGCATTCCTACGCAGGAACTCCTACCGCGGCGGAAAACCCGCCGCACTGCTGCTGGCCCGGTTACACGCCGCTGCCGTTCCGGCCGCCCACCTACCCACCGACACTCTGGCACTGATGATCGGAACTCAAGTCCAGTTGCTGCGCGGCATCCAAACCGCCATTGCCGATCTGAAAAACCTGATCAGGCAACGCGTCGACGAGCACCCGAGAGCCCAACTGCTGGCCGCGCTCCCTGGCGTCGGCACTATCGACCTGGCCCAATTGCTCGCCGAGATCGGTCCGATCCTCGACCGCGTCGACACAGTCGACCAAGCCGGCGCCGAATGCGGCGTCACCCCGGTTACCAAAGCCTCGGGCAAGACCAGCGGAGTCAGCCAACACCCGGGCCCGCAAAGCCATCACCGCCTTTGCACACAACGCTCGCATGCAATCACCGTGGGCTGCAGAGCTTTACAGTAATGCCCGCGCACGCGGCAAACGCAACCCGCATGCCACCCGCATCGTCGCCCGCGCCTGGCTCCGCGTCATCTGGGCCTGCTGGCATCACGGCACTCCCTACGACCCAGCCATCCACCATGCCGCACAACGCCTCACAGCATGAGGACTTGACTCAAGGAACTCAAACGATACCTCGCCCGCGAAGTGTTCCAAGCACTTCGAGCCGATTTCCCAACGCCAACGCCGGCTTGACATCTACAGGAGCGTCCTTGGCGATCTCCTTCAACCCGCCTTCTCCAACTCCGCCTCCACCAAAAGCCGTTTCAACACCGCGTTCTCGCGTTCGAGATCCTTGAGCTTCTTCGCGTCATCGGCCTTCAGACCGCCGAACTGGTTACGCCACCGGTAGTAGGTGGCTTCGGTGATTTGCAGTGCCCGGCACACGTCCGCGACGTCCTTGCCCTCGCCGAGCAGCCGATCGGCGAGGGCAACTTGCGCACGACCTGCTCAGGAGTGTGCCTCTTCCTCGTAATCATCGCCATCGAGCCTTCCCGCCCACTTGACCGCGTAGGGAAATCCTATGGTGCCAGGCCCCGGTGCCGACCGAGTGCCCGACCGCCGACCACGATGGCATTGACCTGACCCCGTGAGGTCGGTCCATCTGATCTGGCCCTTGCTGAGGGGGCCGTGGTTTCGAGAGTTGAGGCAGACTGACCCGCAGGAGGTCACGGTGCCCGAAATCCTTTCGCTGGCGATGCGACGGCAGGTGCGCTCGGCTGCGAGCCGGCGAGCCTGTCGCCGAAGTTGCAGCGGAGACCGGGATCTCGCCTGCTACGTTGTTTCGCTGGAAGGCTCAGGTTCTCGTCGATGCGGGAGTCCGGGAGGGCATTCCTAGCGTGGAAGCTGATGAGTTGGCATCGACGAAGAAGCGGATCGCCGCATTGGAAGCCGAATTGAAACTTACTCGCGACGCCTGCGAATTGTTCGATGCGCAGGCGGTGGTGTCCCCAAAAGGCGGATCGCGGTCGTCGAAGGGCTGATCGCGTTCGGATATTCGGGGCGGT
>NZ_JBEXME010000081.1:0-4587 GCF_040610355.1 Nocardia sp. NPDC004168
CGCCCAGCAGCGCCATGCCGATCTTCTCCAATTCGCGCTCACGCCCGACGAAGTCACTGGTGGCCACGGGTGCAGACCCCAGACCCGGCGTACGTTCGACCGACACAAGAACAGCCTAGACTGGCTTTGACCAGGGATTCGTGGTTTGCCAGCGATTGACCACGGTCGCGGTTGGATGCCGGCACACGCCCTCACATAGGCTGCGGTGGCCTTCTGCTTGTTCGGCGTGGTCGCCGCGCGGCTTCCAATCGGACTTCATCTATCCTACTCGCGGGGACGTATTTAATAATCTCTTCGCGGCTGGTTATGATTAGTTTCTGAAGAATCGCCGCCATTTGCGCATTGGTGGTTTTCACGGAGGTTCCTCGACGTGCAGCTATCGCGGTGTTGGTCCACCCCGCCGCCGCGAGGGCAGCAACCTCGCGCTCTGCGGCTGTCAACTGATTCCAGTGCGGTGATGCGAAAGTCTTTCCGTTGTCGTGGCTTTTTGATATTTCGGGGAAGGTTAGCGTACCTAGCGCGAGTCGCTGTACCTCACTGAATTCGAGGTGAAGCCGCGATCCGCGTGCTTTTTCCGCGGCGAAGGCCTCTGGTCCGATTATCTGGCGGGCAGTACCGACAGCCTTGGTCGACTCTTCTGCAAAAGGTCCTAGCTTATCGATGCGAAAACCGATCCTGCTGAATTCCGCTTGCAATCCACCAGTGAGGTGAGAGATTTCGATAGCCAACGCTGTATGCATCGCGCGGTCGTTATTTTCAGAGTTGATCGAGTCGGTGATAATGTATGCCAAGGACCAAATTCTGTATTGGACCGCCCATAGTCCGACCCATTGGTCTCGGGCATTTAGTTGACTCGCAAGTGCGGTTCTTTCTAGAGCAAGTGCTTCAGCAGGATTTCCATGTCTGGTCAAAGCGATTGACCGGGCAAGTTCAGCCTCGGTCCTTGCCCACAAAGATCCAGAAGCGATAGCACGTTCAAGAAAGTCTCGTGTGAGATAATCGGCTTGTTGCGCGTTTCCGAGCAGGGCTGCAGCCTTCGCTGCGTACATTTCGCTCATAAACGCAGATCCGACATCACCCAGCGCGTCGAACTTGTCTCGTGCGCGGGTGAAGACGGTGATTGCCTGGGCGTCGTGACGGACGATCAGTAGCTCAGTGCCCCAGGCATATTCGACGGGTGCGGGCAGGCCGACGTCGATGCCAGGTGTCTGTCGCCAGCTCTGTCTCTTGTCGTGGCCGGGGAGGCACGCGGCGAAGCAGGATTGGAGGATTTTTTCAGCGTCTCCGGGAAGGCCTTGCACCAAGGCGAGCCATGCGGTGGCGGACATGGCTGCGATCTGCAATTGGGTCAGGTGGGGGGCTAAAATCTGAGTGGCATTGAGGCAGTTGTCGGTCAACCGGCGCATCTCTCGAATCTTGCCTCTGGCAAATGGCATTCGCATGGAGATCAAATGTACACAGATCTCCAGGCCGATAAAGGCATCTCCCGGTGAAGTAAGACTTGTCTCGATCGCGGTCAGAATATTGTCCCACGCTGCTCGGGCCCAGTCCCATAATTCTCGACTTGCAGAAGAAGTAAACCACTGGCCTGCGGCCTGAGCTAGCTTATCTCGATAGTAGCGGCAATGCCTGTCTCTCAACCTCGCGGGCTCATCCTTGTCAACGGTGGAACGTTGACGCAGTCGATGCTGCGCGAAAACTCGCAGACTCTCTGTCAGAGAGTAAAAAACAGTATCTGATGTAATGCTGGTCGTGATCAGGGACTGGGCAGTAAGTCGTTCAAGTAATTCCTCGATGTCTCGTCGAGCAAGCGCTTCATTTGATTGACCCTTCTGGTTGTCCGTTCCGCAGGTTTCGTCGTCACAGCAAATAGCCTCAATTGCGTCCAGATCGGCTCCCATACTTATAGTAATATCTGGTAACTCGTGAGGATTAGTGTCATCGCCCGCTGCGAATACCGACATTCGGTCGAAGAGTAGTCGTTCCTTGTTGCTGCACAAAGCATACGACCATGCTATGACGTCGCTGACTCCGCGATGCCGCACGTCGGCCCCGAAACGGGGGCCGTGTGACCAGCGAAGCCGTGCGTCGTCGGCATGACCGGTAAGTCCATGCAAAACCATTGCTGGAGTCTGATGTGAAAGTCGCGCCGCTGCCAATTGTATATAAAGGGGGTGGTTGTGAACGCGGCGGCAGATTTTGGCGGCCATGGCTGTCTCGTCCATTCCCGTAATGGGATGACCAGTAAGTTCGGCGCGTTTCCGAAACAGGGCTATGGCATTGTGATGTGAAAGTGAAGGTATGGTGACCAGGTGTTCGTCAACCCATCCGATTGGCTCGCGGCTGGTTGCGATCACCGTCAGCCCGGCCACGGTATCGAGCAGTTTTGTGATCACTGCAGCCGCACCGACGAGGACGTGCTCACAGCTGTCGAGCACCAAGACGCTTTGGCGGATGCGTCTACGAGCGTCGATGCCTGAAAAGGTATCGGCCAGCACCTCCCAAACAGATCGCCCGGAGAAGTCGGATTCAGTAACAGATCGGGCGATTTCCTCTGCCACCGCCATCACGTCCGATCCGGGGGTGAGCCGCGACAACCGCACCCAAAGTACAGGTGTGTCTTTGGCCTTGTGGAGCCGGCGAACAACTTCGACCGCGAGCCGTGTCTTTCCGATCCCGCCCGGCCCGGTCAACGTGACCAACTGAGCCGAGCCCAGGATCAGAGTGCTGATCGTCTCTAGCTCACGCTCACGACCAATGAAACAAGCCGTAGCCACAGGCAGAGTGCTGTGATCACTGCTGTAAGGTGCCATGCCACACGATCGTAGTCCTTTAGGGCTTCCCCCACTGAAGGCGAACCCGATGCTGAGCGACAGTCATTGCGTGGGGATATTTCGCCCCCGATGACGACTGTTTCTGATGAGACGCATGGTTTGCAATGAAGCAGAGTTTACTCCGTATGCGTCATCGTCCAGGCCATCACGCTGCGACCGAAAGTGTTTCGTCTCGTCACGTTCCGTCGTGGCCGTCGAGGTAGCTGATCCGGCGATGATGTAAACGACGTTGTCGCGAACCACGGAATCCGAGTTTATTGCCAGATTTAAGAGCGTGTCTTATGTGGCCGTCCTGCCGATCTTGATCCAGTAACGTCGTGCCGGGCCGAGGTGGGTGTCCCGGATGCCCTCGGGGACGCCGCCGTGGCGTTCGATGGTCTTCGCTGAGGCGATGTTGTCGGCTGCGCAGACGATGAGCACCTGGTCCATTCCGTGTTTCCTTGCCTCGTCGAGTATCCGGCCCAGTGCCCAGGTGGCCAGGCCGCGTCGGCGTGCGGACGGTCGGATGCCGTAGCCGACGTGGCCGGCCGCTTGCACGAAGTCGTTGAACCCGTGCCTGAGAGCGATCCCGCCGAGCACTTGGTCACCCTCGACGATCCATCGGTAGGTGCAATGGACGCGGTGAGCTTCGATCGTCGCCTGGCCCGATTCGCGACCCAGCCGGGCCACCCAGGCTGCGAAACCCGCTGGCGAATCGACCTCGTCGGATGGCCGCAGCCCGAAGCCGTCCTCGTGAGAGCCAGGACCCCACTCGTCGTGCGCTTCGAGCCAGGCGGTGTGCAGGCGTGTGGTAGGAACGATCAGGGCAGGCATAGCGCGACAATACCGATCCGTGTCGCACATGCTCACGGCGTCTAACTCGCCAAAATCAGCCGTGAAAGCATTCGGCGCGAACGGTTTCCGCAGCTCAGGCTTCGACGGAGTCTCGTGTTGGGTAGTGGGTTCACTTGTGCTGCATTATGTTTCGCCGTGTGCGATAACTTGTCTCGGCGGCTGGTGCCCGACGAGTTGTGGGTGCTGACCGAGCCATTGTTGCCGGAGTTCACCCCTCGCGCGCAGGGCGGTGGCACAGCTCCGGTCGACCAGCGGGCCGTGTTTACCGCGGTGGTGTATGTCCTGACCAGCGGGTGTGCGTGGCGGATGCTGCCACCGTCGTTCGGAGTGACCGTGCCGACTGCGCATCGGCGGTTCGCCGTGTGGACCGAGGCCGGTCTGTGGCGGCGTTTACACCGGGCTGTGCTCGATGAGCTGGGCAGCCGAGGCTTGATCGACTGGTCGCGGGCGGTGATCGACGCGGCATCGGTGCGAGCGAAAAAGGGGGCCCTTTGACCGGGCCGAGTCCTGTCGACCGCGGTAAGTCCGGCTCGAAACTGCACGTGCTCTCCGATCGTGCGGGATTGCCTCTGTCTGTCGGTATTTCGGCAGCCAACACCAACGATGCCGAAGCGCTCAAACCGCTTGTGAAGGCGGTGCCCGCCATACGGTCGCGGCGCGGTCCGCGCCGGCGCAAGCCCGGCAAGCTGCACGCCGACAAGGCATACGATGCCGCCGAGTTGCGGCGATGGTTGCACGATCGGGGCATCGTGGTACGGAGCGCGCGAAAAGGCATCGAATCGTCCGAGCGCCTCGGCCTCCATCGTTGGGTGATCGAGCGCACGATGTGCGCCGCGAAAGCGGCGTGTCGTATCCCCGGCCCAGCCGGGAGGAACTTGGAGGGAGGTTCCTGGGTCGAATGGCTGACCTGATGCCGAAA
>NZ_JBEXME010000082.1:0-4470 GCF_040610355.1 Nocardia sp. NPDC004168
TGCCGTTGTGCCGTGGCGTGTAGGGGGTGATGCGCTGATGCCCCGCTCCGAGCAGGACTTTCGCGAAGTCGGTCGCTTTGTAGCAGGCGCCGTTGAGTTCCTAACGGATGTCAACTCGGTGGAAGCTCGTAGCCTTGGTTGTTGACGGGCCGGTCGGTGGAGCGCTACGCGACTCCTTGTGTCGTCGGCCCGTCCCCGCACTGGTGGTGCGGCGGGCGGCGCGGATGTCGGCGGGGACGGTGTATCGGTTAGCGACGATCTGACGGCCTTGTTCGGGTGTGAGCGGGCTGCCGTCGACGTCGCGGATGACGTAGTGCTCGCTGCGGCGCCAGCAGGCGGCGATGCGGGTGAGCAGGGTCGTGGAGAGATGGCAGACCGCGGAGTTGTGGTGTTTGCCGGTCTCGGTCATGAGCCGGTGGTATTTCGCCGCCAGCGAGGGATCGCTGCGCCGGGCATGTTCGGCTGCCATGAACAGTGCTTCGCGCAGGCAGGCGTCTCCGGATTTCGTTGGCCCACCGTGCCTTCCGCTCAAGCCTGAGGAATCGAGCTTTGGCACCAGTCCACTGAAGGAACGGATCGCGGCCAGGGAATCGAAGCGGTTGGGGTCACCCAGACGTCCCAGGATCTGGGCTGCGAGAATCGGGCCGACCCCGGGCGCCGAGCAGACGATGCCGCCCGGGTCGGCCTTGTCCAGCAGTGCCGCGAGACGGGTTTCGAGTTCCTTGATCTCGTCGGTGAGCTGCAAAGCCAGCCGGGCCTCGATCGCGATATCGTCGGCCAGCTCCGGAAAGTCCAGTCCATCGGCCCAGAGGTCGAGCGTTTCCCGGGCTGCGGCTATGAGCTGGTCGGCTTTCTCCTCGCGCCAGCTGCCGCGAGAATGGCGGGTGAGGAATCGTGACAGCCGGGCCCGGCCCAACCGGATGACTACGTGCGGGTCGGCGTAATGCGCGAGGAACCGCAGTGGGGTCTTGTTGGCCAGGTCCGCGCCGAGTGCCGCGTGCCAGCCTGGTCCGAGGAGTTCGAGCAGCGCATCCAATCGCGCGAGGATGCTGGTGCGGCGTTTGACCAGGTTGGAGCGCAATTTGACCGCTCTGCGCATCGTGTCGCCGGGCCCGAGCCCGGTCGCGGTGTGCATGCCCTCGGGATGCAGAAGTGGGATCCGGGCAAGGACTTTCGAGTCCAAGCGGTCGGACTTGGTGTGTTTGCAGTAGTAGTCGCGCAGATCGGCAGATTGTTCTGGCGGCACCAGAACCACGGTGGCGCCCTGGCGGCGGAACCAGGCCGCCAACGGCACCCAGGCATTGCGCGTGGGCTCCATGATGATGGTGATCGACGACGAATCCGCCCCGGCCGGCAGCATCGACCACAATCGCTGCAGGTCGCTGGTGGTGGTGCGGAACTTACGACCTGACCATAGGAATTTGCCTTGCCCATCGGCCAGGCTGGCCTGGTGCGCGGCCGGCAGGCGACATCGATACCCAGCCGCAACTCCAACGATCCAACTCCCGTCTGCTCGACGATCTCTGTCCCATGTCCGGCGTGGGAAATTCCGTCGCGGGAGTCGATGCAATACCAGACATTCACCAACAGGGATCTCCGCATCACGCCTGCACAACGGCAGATGCCGAGTCGCCGGGTTCCTAACAGGACGCATCTCACCCGGCGATGGCCCTGCAAGCCCCACGGTCAAACAAGGAGCACAACCCCACTCGGTCATTGAGCGGTAGCAAGCAGGCGCCGGAGCCCCGAATTCTTCACCCAGCCGGCCGTGCCGGACGAGAGATTCGAGACCATCACCAAGTTTGAATGTCGGTGACGATCCGCTGGATGTGGATGATGCCGTGCGCGGCGAAGAACGCTCGCGCCCGGAAAACGAATCCAATTGCGGTGACGGCTTTCTCGTCGGGCAGGGCCTCGGTATAGGCCAGCCGGGAGAAGCCGTCGACCGCGGTGTGCAAGAAGACGTAGCCGGTGCGGGTGCCGCGCTTCTTCGTGCGGGCGACAGCCTTATCCCGGTCCGAGCCCTTGCCGTGCACACGCCAGCCGCCGCCGTCCGGAATCCTTCCGACCTTCTTCACATCGACGTGGACCATGTGCCCGGGTCGGCGGGCGAGGATGCGGTGCGGTTCGCGGTTAGATACGCCGGCCGGGTCGAGAAACCGCCGCCGGTTGAGTCCCAGCTGATGCAGGTGACGGCTCACCGTGCGTGCCGAGATCACCGTGCCCTCGGTATGTAGGTCGGTGGCGATGCGTCGTGCCGACCATTTGTGCTCACGCCGCAGCTGCTCGATCCGGACGATGATCTGGGCCGGAGTCGCTGTCGGTGACCGGTGCGGTGTCGAGGACCGGTCGTGCAGGCCGAGTTCACCGTACCGGCGGAACCTGTTGACCCACTTGCTCGCACACTGACGGGACAGGCCCACCTCGGCGGCGACATGAGCGATCGACCGGGTCTGGCAGCGCTACACGAGCCGGTAGCGGCCCTCGACTGTCAGCGGGGCATTACGGTGAATCACGGCGGTTCTTTCGACTTGCGGCGGACGTGGTAGTTGGCGCTTCACATCCTGCCGTCGAAAGAACCGCCTTCAGCTCACCACCACTGCCACCGCGTCACCAACGTCACGCCCCGCAACAGCTAGTTTGCAGATCGGCTTCGCCCGGCTCGGCGCTGGATGCGCCACCGCACGAAGGCGGACTCCTCATCGATGTGGCAGACCGTCGTCTTCTCTTCCGATAGGCGCAAAGCGATCGCCGCGAGCGCCGTGCTGACCATACCACGGCGCTTGGGCTTCATCGCGTTTCCCAGCCGACCATGACGACGAGGTGAGTGGCCGGGCGGAGTGTCGCCGCCCGGCTCTCGCAGAACCGGACTTGCACCTCTCGGCTCATCCAGTTGCCATTCCCCAGCCGTCAGGACGTACTCCGAGACACCAATGCACGAACAGGCGGCGAGAGCGGCGAGCGATCTCGGCCAGCCATGCCATAGTGCGGCGTTCTCGTCGGTAGAGTCGTTTGTAGTTGCCTGCGGCCCATCGCATTAGATGCCGGTTGAGTCTGGGGAGGAAGTAGAGCGACTGCGAACGGCAGAAGCGTCCGCAGTAGTTGATCTACCGTGCACGACGTTGTGGAAAATCCTGTGCGGGGTCATCGAGAGATTTCTCACTGCGCTTGGCCAGGCGTCGCGACCGGATCAACCTCCCATCATCTTCTTCGCGTCCGAGCTGACCGCGGGCAGGAACGATACGAAATGCTCATCGTGCCTGCGTTTGGCCATCCTCGAGCGGAATTTGTAGCCCAGGAACACGAAGGACGTACTCTCATGATCGTCACGCCGATCGGCGTCCTTGCAGTAGACAATGCGCGTCTTGTCCGGATGGAGGTCCAAACCCATCTGCCCAAACCGGGTAGCGATCACGCGGACTGAGACTCGCTGCCGCAGTGCACCACCGCGTCGTCGCAGTAAGCGCTCGAACCGGATGTTCGGGAACTCCCGGCTCATCCACGGGTCGAACGCGTGGTGCACGAACAGGTTCGCCGACAACGGGCTGATCGCCAACCCTGCGGGGTGCCGCGATCACGAGCGACCAGCATGCCATCCTGCTGTTGCAGCGGAGCGGACAGCCACCGGCACACATACCACAGAATCCACCGGTGATCAGGGGTCGCGGGGCGCGGTGTCGAAGAACGTCCGGATGTCGAGATCGATAGCCCAGTCCGTCTTCCAGCATCCCTGCCGGCAGACTCCGATCGCGTCCAAGACGAACTTGCCCGAACGATAGCGGTGAGTAATCCGGATGGAAGAGCGGTTCGACCTCGCCTCCAGATAGCAATCCTGACGACCGTCTGCGCGGCCCGTGTGGGCCAGAGGGAGTTGTATCTGCCGGAGTCGTGGACCGACGACCGAGACCGCTGCCGGGCCGCCGGTATCCCCGAGGAGGTCGGGTTCGCGACCAAACCGCGCGGCTGGTGATGACCATGCTGGAACGAGCACTGGCCGCGAAGGTGCCGTTTGGCTGGTTTACCGCTGATGAAGCCTACGGCCAGATCAAATACCTCGAACACCACGACATCTCCCACGTCCTGGCCACCCGCCGCAACGGGATTACGACTGGGCGAAAGCCCCGATCCGCATCGGCTGGCAACCCGGCCGCAGGCACTGCCTCCTGACCCGGCGCAGCATCACCAACCCCGGCGAAATCGCCTACTACGTCTGCTACGGGCCACGCCGGTCCACCATCGCGGACCTGGCGTGGATCGCGGGATCGCGGTGGCGGACCGAAGAATGTTCCCAGCAAGCCAAGAACGACGCCCGTCTGGACCACTACCAGGCCCACAACTGACGAGCAGGGTATGTAGCCCACATCACCCTGTCCAGGCTCGCCCTGGCCTGGCTCACCGGGACGAAACCCGTTACCGCCAAAAAAAAGGGGGAACCACCCACAGCGATCAAGACATGATCGCACCCACGCT
>NZ_JBEXME010000083.1:0-4191 GCF_040610355.1 Nocardia sp. NPDC004168
CGCGCACGACCATGGGTCTGGGGCCGACCAGCCCCGAAACCAAGGACCCTACGCCGCCGTTTTATCTACCACCTTTGAGGAACGCAGCACTAGTCCGAAACGCCTCAGCCTGTGCGCGGTGGCTCGCACGAACTCCGATTGCTGCTCGCTGATGCAGTGCACGACGGCTTCGTCGCAATACTGCTCAAGCCTGACTGGCCCAGCTCCCGATGCACTCAGGAGTCGAATGCGTAGTGTATGAACAGGTTCGACAACAACGGCGATATTGCATACCCCCGTTGCGTCCCATGTCCCGCCTAGTGGGCGTGCCGTCGGACGGCCGCAGCGAAACGGTAACCTGCCCCGCTTGACATACAGCACCCTCTCGGCAACGAAGTATGACTTTCCAAAGCAGCGATGATGAGATCATGCCGCAGGTCGTCGAAGAGACCCTGAATATCGGGTCGATGCCCCAGACTTGCCGCTAACACCGCTGCTTGTACGTTTCCATCGCCTCCAAAGCCAAACGGCCGGGCCGATAGCCATAGCAATCGGAATAAAACATCTATTCTGCTGACAACGACAGATATCGGTCACGATAACCGAGCTTTATTGCCTTTTAAGGCGGGCGACTCACACCGATCTTTAGATTGATTTCGGAAATGAACAATATACTCGGACGGGGTAAATCCACTGAATGCCCGGAAGTCGCGATCGAGATGGGAGTGGTCCGCATATCCACAATCAGCCGCAACTTCATGCAGGGGAGAGTGTGGTCGCTTACGCAGAAGATGCCGCGCCCGATCGAAGCGTATAATTCGAGCGGCAGTCTTGGGCGACAGCCCTATCTGTTGAGTAAATTTCGTAATAAGATGTTTATGACTCCAGCCTACAGCCTCGGCGATTCGAGCAATCGGCATCATTCCACCGCTATTTATTAACAATGCCCAAGCCTTGCCTACACCCGGTAGTACATCCCGACCACGCTCCGCGCGGCCGAGTAGAAACTCTTCAAGAATGTCAAACCGTGCAGACCATGTAGACTCGTCACGGATCTTGTCCGACAAATTTCGGCCACACGGACCGGCGACATCCCCGAAGTCAATTATTCTCCCTCTATAGTCTGCGCCTCCATCAGTATCCAGAAGTGAATAAGCCCCTAGTGGATTCAGCCAAAGTTCGAGGTATGAAGAATCACGAGCGATATTTAACAACAAAGGCGCATCTTTAGGACCCCTAAGAAAACTCCTAGGATGAAAAACGGTATCACCCACTCCGATAACGATCTGCACGGCAGTTGTGGCATGAAGCACAACCGGGCAACCGAACGAGTGGGTCGCTTCCGAATAGCCCGCATACCTACGGGTTACCATTGTTCTCAGTTGAGAGTGCGGAACCCGTGCCGCCTGCGGTATCCGGGAGTCTTCCGGGTGGCCCCGGCGCATTTCTTTCACCTTTACACTCGCTCTAGACATTTGACGCCAACCCCATTTGCAACAACTTGAGTCACCCACGCTCCAGTCACCCCACACTCGTTTTCGAAGCACCCCTCAAGTTCAATAAAGATTTCAGCCAATCGCCTATTGGCAAGGATCGGCGTAATCAAAGAAATCGAAAAAGAAACAGCATTCAGTGTGGCGCACAATGAGGGATTCAATAGAACGCAATCCATCTTGCGCATACCGCCACGACATACATCCCCCTTCGATTCGGGTCCAAAGATTTGCAGCGTTAGATAACGCCGACCCGTTGTTGGTGCTCCGCGTATCATCAGCCCACCTAGCGCTGGGCAGACAAAACGCATAGCTCAGCTCTTGGTGCGTGACGAATGTTCGCACCCGCAAACGACCAGAGAATAGGATTATTTTCACCTAGATCGTGATAGGAGAATATTTACCGGCAAGAATGGTATTTTTTTTACCGAATTACCCGCTGAGGAGCTCACGTGACTACCGGCACTCACAAGCCGGATCCAACTCTAAGACCGGCCTCTCGGTATGCCGGACAGATGCCTTCGGCGAGGTGCGGAATAACATTGTCAGCACGCTGCAGCACGGCTCGCAGGTCAGATGCGCTTACTCGGCCAGCCGCCCCTTGATCGGGACAACCCCTCACCACCCGGCGATTCCGCCTGACCAGCACCTTCACAGCAGGCTCCGCAGCGTGCGGATTGACTGGTGTAAGGCTGTGGATTGCCGGGGTGATTGCGGAGTTCCATCAGACCCTCATCTAACGACCCGGAAGACCACTTTTGCCAAATAGAAGAGGGGTGGGGCCGCACAGCGGCGTCACCCTCAACTCACCTCCACACGAGCGCTGGCAGGGGTGACTTGCACAAATTCACCGGTGCTGTCGGAGCATTCAGCGACAGTTCCCGGACTTACGTAATCTGTGTTGACTGTACCGCACCACCGCACTCAAGACGGCGCGCTGCTGTCGTACACGCTCCTCATGCCGCTCGGCGAGCCCACAGCCCACACTGTTTCTCCCTGCTCGATCGCTGAACATGTCAGCTGCCGCCGCGTTGTTCACGAGCGTGAGCGTCGGCCAGCAGCCAAGTCGACGTGACGTGCGAGAACGAGATACACGACAGTCGAATTTACCCCGAACAGCAGTGCTCGGATCTCAATCCGACTTCACCGGTTGGTTCGAGACCGGATCCAGGATAAATTCGACTGCTCGCCTCGGCTCTGATATGAACCGCACAAGCCAGTTGGTAAAATCACATCTAGACGGTTCCGCATCTTACTGCTTCCTTATGTATGAGGTAGCTGCAGTACGGCCTGAACTCAGTAGTCGAGTAGTTCTCCAAATCAATCGGCTGGCCGGCAGCGGCTGCGCAGCGATCGCAATATCGATTAGGAGTAAGAACAAACTAGAAATTTTTGGTATTGCGATCTATCCGCGTAGTTAGCTTTCGATGATGCCGTACGAGATGACAATACTGAATGGCGCTGGTGTAATTGAACAAGGATGGAATCGCAGATGAGGATCGCACGGTGGGTTGTGAAGTTGGATCCCCCTTACGGTGCGACGCACGGTCTGCGGGCAATTATCGAGAGAGCGCAGGAAACAATCCAGACATCCGCTGATCTGCTTGCGCCCGCCCCTGTTCCGCACCTGTCGAAGCTGTTACGTTATGAAAGGCTCGAACCGGAGTATGAAAGCAAGTCTGTGATGGTCGACAGCTACGTGGACCATCTGAAAGAATTCAATGCCTTCAAGGATGACCTACGCAAGCAAGACGCCAACGTCGACAGCTCCGCCTACGGCACCTACGATATCGCAAGCAGCACCTTCGCTGCGGTCAAGCAGCATGTCCAAACCCTTCAGGCCACGTTAGCGGCCGCCCCTCCGCCAGCTCCCGGTGAAAGATTTCTATCTCCCGATGTCGAGTCGCGGCTGGCTGCGGCCGTGTTGCAGACGGTCGACGACGTTCACAACGAAATCCAGAAAGCCACCGGCGGTGTTCAGACGCACGCAAGAAATATCGATGGCTCCGCGCCGACGTATATCCCGGCTTCCGCCGGCGGCCGCTATGTGCCGGATGACTACCCGCAGCGGAGTTACTCACCCGGCCCTGGCTTCGTGCCTGCCGCGATAACTGCCGATTACGCCCGCTACCAGGGCAACGTCTCGGTCGACGCCGCGATCGACGGCGCGCTCGACGCGCTCGGCATCACCGACCCGGTGGCCCGCGAGTACTGGAAGCGCGGCTACCGGGTTCTGATCGAACGGGAATCCGGCGGAAATCCCAACGCCGTCAACAACTGGGACAGCAACGCTGCCGCCGGACACGCGTCCAGGGGACTTACCCAGACCATCCCCGGCACCTTCCAGGCCTATCACGTGGGGGGAACGTCGAACAACATTAACGACCCCGTAGCCAATGTCGCCGCCAGCATGAACTACGTGATGGAACGGTACGACGTCTCCCGCGACGGCCACGACCTGCAGGCCAAGGTCCAGCAAGCGGATCCGAACCGTTCACCGAAAGGCTACTGAGCGCAGTTCTTTGCACCACGCTGACCGACGACATAGCTCGATGATGACCGATTCGGGCCCGAACATTTCGATGCCTCCGGCGCTGACCTGCCAATGAGGTGCGTAGCGAAGGGCTAGTGTTCCGCGCCTGAAATCCGTTGGCTAATTGTAGGATTCGGCGGTGGCGAGGACGGGGCGGCCGAGATCGGGCCCGGATTTGGTGGTGAC
>NZ_JBEXME010000084.1:0-4136 GCF_040610355.1 Nocardia sp. NPDC004168
CGGTGAACGGGAGGTCAGGTAGTCGACCACGACCACGCTGCCGCCGTGCGCCAGCGCGCACCACAACTCCCACACCGAGAAGTCGAACGCGAAGGAATGGAACAACGTCCACACATCGGTCTCGTCGAACCCGAACAACGGCTGCGTGTTGGCCAGCAACTCGATGACGTTGCGGTGCGCCACCCCCACACCCTTGGGCACCCCGGTGGAACCGGAGGTGTAGATGACATACGCCAGATTGTCCGCACGCAACCGGCCCACCCGATCGGCATCACTCACCGGCGCATCGGAGAACTCTCCTGCCGCCTCCAGCAGCACCACCGGCAACCCACCCGACGGCACCGACTCCCGCTGCTGCACCGTGGTCAGCACACACACCGGGGCGGCGTCTTCGAGCATGAACTCCAACCGCTGCACCGGATACCCGGTATCGATCGGCAGATACGCCGCCCCCGCGATCAACACCCCCAACAACGCGACCGGCAACTCCTCGGTACGCGCCACCGCCACCGCCACCAACGACTCCGGACCCGCACCCCGAGCGATCAACGCCCGCGCCACCTGATTCGCCCGCGCATGCAACTCACCGAAAGTCAACGTGGTCTCACCCGAACGGATCGCCACCGCGTCCGGGCGCAACCACGCCTGTTCGGCGATCACATCCGGCAGTGTCGCACCGGGAACCCAGGCCCCCGGCACATTCCACGCACTCAGCACCTGGTCGCGTTCGCCGGGCGCGAGCACATCGATATCGCCCACCACGGCTGTGGCATCGGCCGCGACCGCCGCCAGGACACGGCGGAACCGGCTCGCGAAGTTCCGCACCGTCGATTCGTCGAACAGGTCGGTCGCGTAACCGATCACCACCGACAGACCCGGCGCACCGGGCTGCTCGGCCAGGGTGATCTGCAGATCGAACTTGGCCGCCGACACTCCCGGATCGATGCCCGACACCGTGAGCCCGGGCAACTCGAGCGTCGCGGGAGCGAGGTTCTGCAGCACCAGCATCACCTGGAACAGCGGATGCCGCGCCGCCGAGCGGACCGGATCGAGCAACTCGACCAGCCGCTCGAACGGCAGGTCGGCATGGCCGAACGCGGCGACGTCGGTTTTGCGGACCTCGGCCAGCAGCGTTTCGAACGACGTGCCCGGCTCGACCTCGGTGCGCAACACCAGCGTGTTGACGAACATGCCGATGAGGTCGTCGAGTTCGGCCTCGCCGCGGCCGGCCACCGGGGTGCCGATCGCGATGTCCGAGGTGCCCGACAGCCGCGCCAGCAGCACCGCGAGCGCGGCGTGCACCACCATGAACAGCGTCGAATTGTGTTGTTTGGCCAGCTGTTCTAGCCCGGTGTGCAGGTCGGCGTCGATGTCGAAGGCGAAACTGCCTCCGCGATAGGACGCCTGGGCGGGCCGGGGCCGGTCGGTCGGCAGCGGCAGTTCCTCCGGCAGAGCGGCGAGCGCGTCCCGCCAGTACTCGGCCTGCTGCGAGATCAGGCTCTTCGGGTCGGTCTCGGAGCCGAGCACCTCCCGCTGCCACAGGCTGTAGTCGGCGTACTGCACCGGCAGCGGGGCCATGGCCGGGGCCTCGCCTCTGCTGCGCGCCTCATAGGCCAGGACCAGATCCCGGGTGAGCGGGCCCAGCGACCAGCCGTCGGAACTGATGTGGTGCGCAACGAAGACCAGCACGTGCTCGGTGGGGTCGCCCGCGCTCGCGGACGCGATCTCGAACAGCGCGACCCGGAACGGGACCTCCGTGGTGACCTCGAACCCCGCGCCGACCACGCTGGTCACCACGGCGACCGAATCGGCCGCGTCGACTCGCGCGGGTGTGAGGTCGATCGGCACCTCGTCCGCCGCGAGCACCCGCTGTACCGGGCCGTCGGACGTCTGCGGGTAGATCGTGCGCAGGATCTCGTGGCGCGCCACCAGATCCGCGACCGCCGCTCGCAGGGCCGCGACGTCCAGATCGCCGGTGAGGCGGATGGCGGCCGGGATGTTGTAGACCGATGAGGCCGGATCGAACTGGTTGAGGAACCACATGCGCTGCTGCGCCAGCGACAACGGGATGTGCTCCGGACGCGGACCGGCCACCAGCTCGCGGCGGTTACCGGCCCCCGCGTGCTGCTCGACCTTCGCGGCCAATCCGGCCACAGTGGAGGCTTCGAACAACACACGCACCGGCACACGGGCATCCAAGGCCGCGCCGATCCGCGCCGCCACCTGCGTCGCCAACAGCGAATTACCACCCAAAGCGAAGAAATCGTCATCCGCGCCGACCCGCTCCACCCCGAGCACCTCGGCGAACACCGACGCCACGATCTCCTCGATCGGAGTCGACGCCGCACGGAAGGCTTGGACCTCGAACTCCGGCTCCGGCAACGCCTTACGGTCGAGCTTGCCGTTGACATTCAACGGCAACGAATCCAACACCACGAACGCCGACGGCACCATGTACGACGGCAACCCAGCGCTCAGTTCGGACTTCACCCGAGCCACATCCACGCCGGATCCGGCACCGGCCGTATCGTCGGCATCGCCAGCGGCACCTGCTCCAGCATCCACAGGCACGATGTACGCGACCAACCGGTCACCGGTCTGCGGATCCGACTTCGCGATCACCGCGGTCTGCGCGATCTCCGGCAGGGCGAGCAGCGCGGCTTCGATCTCCCCGAGCTCGATACGGAAACCACGGATCTTCACCTGGAAATCCGTACGACCCCGATACTGGAGTTCGCCTGTGCTCGTCCACGCAACCAAATCACCAGTGCGGTACATCCGCGCACCGGGCTGGAACGGGTTGGCCACGAACCGATCCGCGGTCAGATCCGCACGACCGAAGTAACCGCGCGCCAACTGCGCACCAGCCAAATACAACTCACCCGACACACCCACCGGCACCGGACGCAAACGACCATCCAGCACGAACACCCGACTGTTCCACTCCGGCGCACCGATGGGAACCGAAACCCGGTCGGTATCACTGACCCGATGGCTGGTGATGGACACCGCCGCCTCGGTCGGACCATACAGATTGAACAATTCGGTACGCGGATTCTCACGCAAGAACCGCTGCGCCAACGCACCCGGAAGGGCTTCACCGATCGCCAACACCCGCCACAGCGAATCCGGCATACCGGCAGTCAACAGCGCGTCCAGCATCGACGGGACGACGTGCAGCGTGGTGACCCATTCCTGGGCCATGAGTTCGTTGAGGTACGTCGGGTCCCGGTGACCGTCGGGTGAGGCGATGACCAAACGGCCACCGCACACTACCGCCGACCAGAACTCCCACACCGAGAGGTCGAACGTCGCGGCCGTCTTCAGCAGAATCGCATCCGCAGCGTCGAGCCCGAACTCGATGTTCTTCCATTGCAACTGGTTCGCGATAGCGCCGTGCGGAACCGCGACACCCTTCGGGCGACCCGTCGAACCAGACGTGAAGATCACATACGCCGTGTTCTCCGGACGCAACGGCGCGACCCGATCGACATCAGCGACCGGCGCGGCATCCAGCTCCGACAGATCCAGTTCATCGATCCGCACCACCGGCGCCACATCGGTCTCGAACTTCGCATCGGCATTCGTCAGCACACAAACCGGTGCCGCCGTCTCCAAGATGTAGCTCGTCCGCTCGGCAGCCTGATCCGGATCCACCGGCACATACGCACCACCGGACTTCGCCACCGCGTACATCGCCACGATCAAATCCACCGAGCGACGCAACGCAAGCGCGACCCGCGACTCCGGACCGACACCCAACGAAATCAGATGCCGCGCAAGACGATTCACACGCACATCGAGTTCGGCGTAGGTCAGCTCGACCCGCTCACCATCGACCGCGTCCGCGACCAGCGCCGTTGAGCGCGGGCCCGCCGCGACACTGGCGTCGAGCAGCGAGGCCAGCGTCGCATCCGCGTCGACCGCCTGGTCGGTGGCGTTCCAGCGTGCCAGCACGTCGTGCCGTTCGGCGGCGTCGAGCAGTTCGAGATCGCCGACCGGCGCGTTGGCGTCGGCGACCACGGCGGCGAGGATGCGCGCGAGCCGATCAGCGAACCCTTCGACCGTCGCCCGATCGAAAAGATCAGTCGCATACGTCAAGAACCCACCGATACCCCCAGCCGCACCCGACTCCG
>NZ_JBEXME010000085.1:0-3953 GCF_040610355.1 Nocardia sp. NPDC004168
CCAACCCACGCCCACCTTCGCCACGCGCATGTGAACAGGCGAGTACCAACCCCACCCCAGCAGAACCAGACCCCGCGACAAACACACAAAAATATGTTCGTCACGCGCAAGCAGGACGTCGTGCGGCGCTGCACGGCGCTTAAGCTCACCCGTACCCGGGTGAAAATTGTCCCGTCCCAGCCGGGACTTGGTACGCCAAGATCACCGCCGGGTTCGACACCTGTCAACAACTCGTAAAGGCTTCAGGAGTTACCGACAGCACCAACGTGATCGATGACCAGCGAACATAAGATGGAACTGCAGGGTCGGACAGATCAACAGTGAATGTCATACGGATACGCACCCGCAGATATCCGCGATGAACCTTGGCATCACCGAAGTCTGCTCTGCGCGCTGAACAATCCCCGGCCCCGCCAGGCCTGGGACTGTCGGAACAACGGCTCTGGCTAACTTCCGGTGGTTACCCGGCTACGCCAGCAGGATCCGGTGTCGGAGTAGGTCGAAGCTGGCCCGGCCATACATTTGTCGCTTGATCAGCTTCGTCTTCGTGTTCACGCCCTCGATCGGGCCGTTGCTGTGGGCCACGGTCAGGCCGACGACCGGCGCGTCGTGGTCCTGGTCGAGACCGCGCAGGAACGGATCGAGTTCGGTCAGCCCCGCCTCGCGGACCTGTTTCATCCACCCGTAAACTCGGTGCAGGCGGAGACGAGTTCGTCCAGGTGACCCCGGCGGGTAGATCGGTGGGCCGACCCATGATCCAGGAGTTGAGCCGCCTCGGCGAGGGGCTGATACGGTCGTTTTGGGCGCGGCCTTGGTTGAGATATTTGTGCAGCAGGTTCAGGCTGCCGGTGTAGCTGAGGGCTTTGATCTTGTGGAACAGATGCAGCACCGCGACACCGGGCTCCTCGGTGCGGCGGTGGCGCAGATGGTCGCGGTAGGGGTCGACCAGGCAGGCGCGGTATTGCGGTGGGCGGCGCAGCTGGTCCGGCTCACGAACGCGGGAATAACGCTTCACCGTGTTCAGCGACAATCCCAGACGTCGGGCGCAGTCCAACAGTCCGACACCCTGATCGAGCAGATCGTGCACCGCATGTCAGCGTTGCAATGTCGTCGTCTCATGGGTGAGCGTTTGCCGTTTCGAGCCGGACGCAGCCCAACACCGTCCGTGCGCGGCGACGACATCTTTCACCGATCGGGCCAAGCCGTGCCACAGGTGCCAGCGGTCGCTGACCTGCAATGCGCCGGGCAGAGCGCGGCGGATGGCTTCGGCGTAGGTCGCCGATCCGTCACGAACGACGACGTCCACGCCGGGATGCTCGCGCAACCACGCTTCGAGGGTTTCGGACTTACGATCGCCCAGAACATCGACCCGTTCGTGGGCGAGGGCATCGATCACCGCTGTGCCGTAGCGATTTCGACGCCGCAGCGCGAAGTCGTCCACGGCTGACCACCCGAGGAGTCGGCCGGTGTGGGAGGGGGATCGGCAGCAGTACCCGAACTGCGGTGCGGCGGGATACCGAACCGGCAAGGCAGCCAGGAGCCGGACCGCGGCTCGTCCGGCCAGTTCTCTCACGACTGCCCGCACCTGACTGGTCAGCCGGGTGGTGCGCGGCTGGTACCGTTTGAGCAGGCCGGGAACTGCTCACGAAAGGTCCGGCAGCGGTGCGACGTCGGACAGACCAGCCGCCGAACCCGGCCCGCCCGACCACCAGGCGGCCATCGACTGGCAGATCGGCGACGGTCCGACGGTGATAGCTGTGGAGCTTCGCCGACGCCGCGCCGCAGCGCGAGCACACCGCAGGGCCCGGCGCCGTCCTGGCCCGCACAACGACCCTCGAACCCTCGTCAACAACGTCGTCGATCACCAGAGCTGACAAACCCAAGAACGCAAGTCCAACAGCGATATTTACCATACTCACCGAGGCATCATGCCGTCAGGACATAACCTTGAGCCACCGGAAGTGAGCCAGAGCCGTTGTTTCCGACACTTCCCCAGGCCTTGTTCACCGACCATATTTCTCTTGCATGGCCTCGGTGTGGTATCGGGCTTCCTGGTGTGCTTGGGTGGCGGTGATATCCCTGTCGGCGAGTTTCTGTCCGAGTTCTCGGGTCTTTTCGGCGTGTTCGGCGCGTAGTTCGGGGTTGTCCAGGGTCCATGCCGGTGGGTATTGGTGGTTCGCGGAGAAGCCTGCGTTACCGGTGAAGCGGTACGCGAAGGCGTCCATGACGGTCTTGGTAGAGGGGGCACCATCTATGCTGGGACGGTATTCGGCGTAATCGTCGGTGATGGCCAGCGCTTCTGCGGTGGAGCGGATTTGCAAGTTGTTCTCGTCCAGGGTGCGGCCGAGGACGCGGTCGGGTGAGTAGCGTCGCGATGTCAGGTCCTCGGGTACCAGGTCGAGGACGTCTTCCAGGGAAGATGGTTGCGCGAGTGTTTGCAGATCAACTCCAGCGATGCTTTGCACGAGGGGGTCGGGGTGGTGTTTGCCTGCCTGGGCTTTGGTTTGTTCGTCGAAGGCTGTTCCTTTGATCATCTCGTGTATACGATCAGCCCGGGCGGGTTCGTAGCCGAGGGATAGCGCGTGAGCGTGGGCGAGGTCGGCTGAGCGCAGTTCGTCGTATCCGTCCGGGTTGTTGCTGCGGCGGCCGTTGCCGTAGACGGCGTCGCTGTAGGTGTCCGCGGCGGCCGCGTCGAGCCGTTCGTGCGGGCTGGCGCCGATATTGCCCAGATGTTGTTGGAGCAGGCGCCCGTCTTCGGCGAGGCCGAATCCGTTATGGTAGGTCGCCGGAACACGGTATTCGGGTAGCTCGAGGTCGCCGATGATCTGGTTGACCTGCCCGACACCTGGATCGCCGTGCAAAGTCGATGTGATGTATTTGCCGTGGGCGGCCAGCCGGACCGCGACGCCGGCATCGGGATGGTTGAGTGCTGTGTCCGGTAGAAAGGACCGCACCGCCTGTATTTCGCGTTGCAGCACATGTCCGGTCAGTGGCGGCTGGTTGGGATCGAGTAATCGGGCCCTTATCAACGCGATGTCTGTGACGTCCTTGGGCAGCCTGCGTGCTTGTTTGAATGCGTACACGTCGGCAAGGCCGGCTACCTGAATTCCTTCCGGGGTGCGCCAGGCACGGCTGGCCAACTCCCTATGGCCGGGCTCGTGCCCTCGTTTGATGGAAACCTCAAGGTCGCCGTGTCTCAACATCCTGTACTCACCAGCGAATCGAACCTCCGACCAGCCGGGTTGCTCGCGCAGGTACCGGTAAGCGGCTTCGGGCACTACCAGATCGAGGCTGTGTGAGCCTCGAAGCGGGGCACCGAAAGCGGCGTTCATCGCGCTGCTGCCGGTGACAATCGCCTCCCGCGACATATTCCCCCCCAGCGGAGCGAGCCGGGCCGCGAGAGAGGACTGCCGCGACCCCGGCGAACGATCTCCCACCTGATCGGTGAGCCGCTCATTGGCCTTCACCCGTCCAGTCCCGGCACGCTGGATCTGATCTGCGCACTCGGGATCCACCTGCCGCGCCCACTGGCCGACATTCGCTAAACCATCAGCAGCCCCCCGAGATGGCTGTGCGCCTGCCGAACCCATTCGCGGCGCAATAGACCTGAGCTCTAGGACGATCTTGCGGAGCCACTCCGCTGGCCGCCTGCTCAGCGCCAGTCCTTATCAGCCCGGCCATCAACCTCGACCTCAAAGCCAAACAGCCTGCATTGCAACATATTTAACTTCTCCGGCATATCCATCGAAGCGTCAACGACGGGCGTACCCCGCATGGTTCCCGAGTTGTCTTCAGACCTGTTGGTTTGAACTCGATGCCGCCGAGCGGATCAAGGTGCCGATCGTGCAGCACAGGATCCACTTAGTGCCTGTGTATGAACTGATCATTTCGGGATCGGGTGGGTTGTGAGGCGGGCGAGTCGGCGCCGCATGACCAGGGTCATGGCCCACAGG
>NZ_JBEXME010000086.1:0-3896 GCF_040610355.1 Nocardia sp. NPDC004168
ACAACCAGCACGCCCGACCCAAACGCGACTTCGCCGTCAACTCCAAGATCCGGCAACCTGGTTACCTACCGAAGGTTGCTTGACGAGGCACTAGTCAGCGATCACCACCTGCCGATCGCGCCGTGGCGGACCGCCGTCGAGGCGGGGCACCACGACCACCTCCATCAACGGCGCGATCATCGATGCGTCGCCGGCCTGGCCGGGTGTGAGCAGCACCGCCAGGCCACGGCCATGACCATCGGCGACCAAATGCACTTTGGTCGTCAAACCACCGCGTGAACGCCCTATCGCGTGATCAGCAGATTCATAACCCTGACACCGAGTCGTCTCTGGCGCCCGCGCCATGCTGGTGCACCCGCACGATCGTGGAGCCGATCGAG
Source organism: Nocardia sp. NPDC004168 (assembly GCF_040610355.1). Lineage (NCBI taxonomy): Bacteria > Bacillati > Actinomycetota > Actinomycetes > Mycobacteriales > Nocardiaceae > Nocardia > Nocardia sp. NPDC004168. Next base: position 381 of record NZ_JBEXME010000086.1, read on the forward strand.
GCCACCCAGTCCAGACCACCAGTGGTACCGGCCAGCGCGAGCAGCGCGGTCAGCACCCGATCTCATGTGCCGTCCGCGGCATAGCGCCGATGCCGCTTCCATACCGTCTGCCACGACCCCAACTCCCGCAGTAGGTCCCCCCGCGGCGAACCCGTGCGCAACCGGTACAGCATCCCCTCCACCACCAGCCGGTTGTTGGCGAAGTTACGACCCACTCGCCCCTCGGATTTCGGCAACAGCAGCTCCAGCAACTCCCACTGCTTGTCTGCCAACACCTGATACCGATCAACCGCCAGCCTCGACACAGCGGACATGATGCACCACCGAGACAGCCCGAACACCCTGTCCGGTCGATCGGGAGACAGAACATAGCGCCATACGACGTTACTACGACCGCAAACGCGCGGAGAGAAAGACCTCACGAGAAGTTACCCGCTGCCTTAAACAACACATGGTAAACCGCGTCGTCTGGCGAACCATGATCAGCGACGCCCGAGCATTCGCCCGTGCCACCAACCACCCCCACAGACATCGGATTAGGAATACTGAGGGACCATCGTCCCCACACTGCTGCCGGAAACCGGACACCAGTCAGCCGCCTACACGCCGACGTCACCAATGTCACGGCTTTATACGAATAGGCCGCCTACCAGCTCGAACGCGGGCAACCTGTCACCAATCGACTCGCCTACCCTCCCCAGCCAGAGGACCACTGAAGTGGCCACGGACATGCGGCAATGGTTTCGTTGTCTGTGGCTCGTTACCTGCGAAGCTCGTTGCGATAAGTCAAATTATTCCTATGCAGCGGAACGATTTGGATGGTATGCAATAAGCGTGGGTAAGCAAGCTTGCGCCTTGTGGTCGACAACTGTACCGATGCGGGCACCGGATGGAAGTTTATTGCCCAAATGGGAAGTTATTGTCAGATAATCAGGAGGGAATGACGCTGGCATATCTGCACGCTCAGCGGTATTTCCGACGTCGTTTACATTTAGGAAATACGCCAGCAGGTGCAATGGAACTAATCTCGCGGATGTGACTGATATTAATGATTTTTCTACAATCCGCAATAGTTTCACTATTCGCCTTCTCAAAGTGGCATGTGCCAAGGTAGGCTTGTGTGTCCGCCTCCTTATCTGTCGGCCTCGGTTTGGCGGATTTCTGCTACTTCAGTGGCAATGCCGCCACCGGCGCCGTATGGCTGGCGCATGTTCAGTTATCTATGAAGGGACTGTTCGGGTGGCGATCGAGTTACCGGACGAGGTTATATCGTTTCTGAATTTTCTTGGATTCGGCTATCCTGATGTCAATGAAGACGACATCCGCGCACTGGGTAGGCATATCCTTGATTTTGCGGTAAATGTGCAGAATTCACATCAGGCGGCGACGGGGGTCGTCGCAGATATGGGATCTGTCTATTCCGGTGAATCCTACGAGGCTCTTGTGGCGGCGTGGGGAAGAATGAGTAAATCGCACATGGCCCACCTCGATTCGGCATGCAAGACCGTGGCCGCCGCCCTAGATATTGCGGCGGATGTAGTAACGGCGGTGAAGATAGCAGTGCTGGCCGAACTGGCCGCACTTGCCATTAGTTACGGGGTCGCTTTGGCTACCCCCGGTGGAGCGATTCTCGCTCTCGCCGTCCGGGATATGACCCGCAGAGTGCTGAACGGTATGGGCGACTATTTGACAACCTACCTTATTGAAGAAGTAGACGTCAAGGCGATCGGTGTTTTGAAGGACGTGATTGATCGAATGATCAAGAATGCTGTTCGCGGCGCGTTGATATCACCGGAGTCGCCTGGCAAATCAACCGCTCTCACGCTGTATATCGAGCCCGACGAGGTATTACGGCGCGCAGAGCTCCTCGATACCCATGCGGACGACATACTGAAACACGCGGCTGCATTCGCCGATAGTGTAGCGAACTTGACTTTCACTACGCGGAGCGGCTCGTATGTCGACAGCGATCTTGAGCTGTCGCCGCAGTGGGGTAACACATCTGCGCATGCTGAATCGCCCCATGCCGAGTTAGATTCCGTTACGTATCCAGCTTCCAGCCTTACCGGTCCCCCAGTTCCAGTCGACAATCAGACCTCGGACGGGCCCGGAGTCGAAACCGACCGACATCACATTATGGCGGCCGAATCTGATGTTCGGCGGTCATCCGCCGACGGTGTGATGGAAACGCCTCGGGTTGAATCTACAGACAGCGCTCATCTCTATCGGGAAAATTCGGTAGGTGCTGATGGCCTCTCGGCGGCGCAGGTGGGCATCACCAGCAGCGATGACAGCAGTGCCCGGCGCGGTGAAACGAGTGATACGTACGCAACAAATGATGCTGCGGCAAGTGCTAACACCGCTGACCGGCACGCGAGTGAGCGAATACTAAATGCAACCGAGGCGCAGATAAGTAATTCTAATGCCGTACAACCGACCGAAACCCTACCCGAAGCCACGTCTATCTCAGCGATCGGTACCTCAGTTCATCAAATCCTCAGTAGCTCCCTTGGATCACCTGAGGTGCTCAGTGACCCCTACTCACCGGGGCAACCCGGGAGCGGGTCGGCTGCGGCGGGTTCGCCATGGGCGCGTTCCGCCAAGCCGCGGACTCGGCAGGAACCGGCTGTAGCGCAAAGGTCGCGGACCTCGAATGTAGAAAATCGGGTTGGCCGCAAGCCCGGCAGGACGCCATGGTCGAAATCTACCCGCAAACCCGATAACCGCAAGCCAGATGCTGTCGAGACTGTTGCCTCGTCGACATCGAAGCCAGCCACTATAGAGCCTGCCGATGGAGCAATCGCACGGAAGCAGAAGAACCGCGCTGGTACCGTCGACGGTGAATCCGATCTTGCGCTCACCGACTCCGGTTCGACTGAACCGTCACGTAAAACTGCTATATTTCCACCTATTCACCATCCGTAGTGCAGAACGCAGGCTGGGAAAAAGCGTCACAAGGACTGTGGATAGGTGATAATACGCGCGGCCTATCCCGATGAGCGAGTCCGCTCGATATCATGAAGGTCTTGGAGTATGTCTAATGTGGCTGATTTGGCGAGTTTCTTGTAGCAGGTTAGTGCCGCAGCGAGGGTGCGGAAGGGAGGAAGTGGGTGGCCTTGCGGTCGTAGCGGATGTTGAGGCGGTTGTAGCCGGTCGGCTAGGAATCGTGCGCTCGATCACCCACCGGTGAGGGCCGAGGCGCTGGAGGATTCGATGCCTTCGCGGGCGATGCCGACGCCGATCCCGCGGTTTCGCATCCATTGCCGCAGTTCGGCGGTGTCGGATCCCCTTGTCGGCGTGCAGGTTGCCGGGTTTGCGTCGGCGCGGAGCGCGCCGCGATCGGATGGCAGGAATTGCTTCGACCAGCGGACGCAGCGCTTCGGCGTCGTTGGTGTTGGCGGACGAGACGCCCACCGACAGCACGATTGCCGCGCGGTCGGACAGCACGTGGATCTTCGAGCCGGGCTTGCCGCGATCGACCGGGTTCGGGCCGGTTAAAGGTCCCACCTTTTCGAC
>NZ_JBEXME010000087.1:0-3794 GCF_040610355.1 Nocardia sp. NPDC004168
CGGCGGGCATGCACGAACCGGACGCATTGGTCGACCCGCTGCTCGCGCCGCTGGCAGCGGAGGTCTACCGGCAACAACGTGAGCGCGGCTTGACCCCCGGACAGATCGCCCACGCGCTGCGAATGATCGCCGAAACCGTTCTCGGTCCAGGGTGATTCCACGAAAAACGAAACCGGCAGTGAGTTGGTTCAGTCCGTGATGGTATTGCTGGTTGCCTCGGAGACCTTCCAGGAACGTTCGGTACCACTCGATATCGAAGTTGGCACCTTGCGGGAATATCGACATCTGATTGTCTTGAGCCTGATGGGCTCGGTGCTCGCGCTGCAGGCCGAATACTTCGATCGGATCGGCGGTGTCCCCGAGACGTTCGAGGCGATTCGCGCGCTCACCCCACGCGGCGCTGCCAGCTCGCACCGTGTCGGTCCATTCCTCGGTCGTCGAGAAGATGTCTTCGTTGAAACCTGAGGGGGCGCTGAAATGTAGCTCATAGCGTTCTAGCGAACAGTTCATAGGATCCGGGAGGAGTGGCCGTTGTAGTCGTCCCAGGGGTGGATGGAGACGTAGCGCTGCTAAAATTCGGCAGCGAGCCGGTAAGGGGCGGTGTCGGGCAGTTCGCGAGCGTTGTTGTACCAGTCCGACACGGCTTGAATTTCGCTTCCGATTGTGTTCGGTTCTCGACTGCACTGTAGTGCGGTCCCAGGGGGATAGTTCCTGGGGGCGAGTATTCCAGATAGGGATTCGCTTCGATCGCGGCCAACTGGCTGTCGGTCAATGGTCGCGGTTGATACCGATCCGTCGGCAGGAGCGAAAGGCGCCACCGTGGTGTGGCATGGTGAAGTGCGATATGCGCCGGTGGAGCTCGGTCATGAACGGTACGGTCAACTTAACCTGCCCGTTTCTTTTCGCTGAACAACAGTCCCGGGCGCGGTTGTCGGGAGAGCAGAGCTATTTAATGGAGCGGCTCGTCGATGAACAGGCTCAATTCCAGCGCACGCTGGGCGAGAGTGTGCAACTCTAGGTCGGCTGACCGTTGATCAATCAGCACCGACGGCGTGTTGATGTCGCCTGAAAAGTGCGGCCTGATGGTGTTCGGGATGTCCGAGTTCGGCGCTCGCTTATGGTGTCCGACTTTGGTCTGGTCGGGCAGGTAATCGGTGTGGGTTGATTCGACCCCGGATACAGCATGGTCGTCCATCGGGCGTTTCAGCCGTTGCGCTAGCGACTTGTCGGCATCGGCCTCAGTTCGCACCACAGACCGCAACCCCTCCGCGCAGCCAAAGCTGCGCGTCGGCCGAGCAGCCGAGCGGATCGACGGCTTGGGCCGTGGATATCTCCAGCCAGCAAAGGTGGACAAAGTGTCCATTTATGGCAGTATCGTACTGGCTTGCTATCAGCCGTATGGGCCTAGGAGGACGATTATGGACAAGAGCAAGATCGGGATCGTTTTTGGTAGCCTCACGCCGCCGGAAGGACTGACCGCGGTCGCGGCGCGGGCCGAGCAGCTCGGCTTCGGCGAGGTCTGGTTCTCCGAAGACTGCTTCTTCACTGGTGGGGTGTCCGGGCTGACGTTGCTGCTCGCGGCCACTGAGCGGGTGCCTGCGGGGCTCGGCCTGGCCAGCGTTGTGACTCGACACCCGGCGATGTTGGCGATGGAGCTGGCGGGTCTGGCCCGTATCTATCCCGGCCGTGTCCGGGCCACCATCGGGCTGGGCAACGGGTTCTGGCTCCAGCAGCTGGGCCTGACCCCCGCCAAGCCGCTGACCGCGGTCAAAGAGACTTTGGACGTCCTGCGCGAGCTGCTCGCCGGCGGAAAGGTCAACCGCACGACCAGCACACACCATTACGGCGACATCAAGCTGGAGTTCCCGCCGGAGCAGGTGCCGCAGTTGTGGTTCGGCGCGGTCAACGAGAAGGCATTGCGCGTGTCCGGGGAGAAGGCCGACGGGGTGCTGCTGTCGGTGCTGGCAGGCCCGAGCTACATCACCTGGGCCCGAGGCTTGGTCGACGAAGCCGGTCGAGACCTGCCGTTGACCGCGTTCGTATTGGCAGCGGTGGACGACGACGACCAAGCCGCCCGCGAGGCCGTGCGAGGTGCGGTCGGGTTCTTCCTCAAGGCCGAGTGCCACACCGCGCTGGTGGGTCAATCTCCGTTCGCCGCCGACATCCGCAAGCGCGTCGCTGCGCTGGGCCCCGACGAAGAGCTGATCGTCGAGGACAAGTGGGTGGACGAATTCGCCGTCGCGGGCAGCCCGCTTAAGGTCCGCGCACAGCTTCAGGACTTGCTCGACGCGGGCGCTACCTCGCTGAGCCTATGGTTGTTCCCACCGGACCAGGCCTCCGCACAGCTGGAACGGTTGGCCAACGACGTCCTTACCGACTGACCTGACCTGACCCTTAGCCGGTCGCGGACGGCGGTCTCATGAATAAAGCAAATCGATACGTCGTGACAATCGAGATGATCCACCGCTCCAACACATGAGTTCGATCATGTTCTTGAAATATCGTATCGAAATAGGGGTGGGGGGACGATGAAGAGCGCGCGACGGCTGCGTAACAGCCACAGCTTCGATCCGGTGCAAGGCCGAAAGTGTGACCGTTTTGAGGGGTTCAGCACACGGCGGGCAGGAGTGAATATCAGATCCATCGGATTGCGGTCGCGCGGAAAGCGATACCGGCCAGATTCTGAAGAGGATGTTACTAAGGTTTCCGACCGTCACCCTGGTCAGGCAGCGCCCCCGCAGCAGCCCTCCGACCCCTTTCTTGTTCGAGCGGCGGTCGGAGGATCCGAGGCGGTCGCCGAACTGAGGTTCTGTCGCACTCAAGCATGTGAGGACTCGAGGGCGTGACATGCGATCTGAGCATAGATATTGTGACGTATTGAACCGTAGAATTATCTGGTGGCAGCGGTTTCGTGGTCAGGCCAGCTGCCCCGTTAGGTGCGCGGGAGATTGGGCGGGCTGACTCATACAACCGTCTGTCGTCCTCTGCGGTTAACTTGCCCGTGATATAACTACCTGCCGGTCTCGGTTCACGGTATGACTCGACAGAGGTGTGACGACAAACTGATGTGAGAGGTTTGTGAAGTCGACATGTCCGCCGCGGATTTCCCATCCGGCATGAGGCGAGGAACCGAACCCGATGATGCTGATCTGTGTCGATCCGCTCAGGTGCACGCACACCGCTACCGCTGTCGGCCCGGCGCCGAACTCCTACTGCGGCTCGACTCGTATCGATGCCCGCGTTCTTGGCTATCGGCAGCTGCTGGCCTGGGCGCAGTGGCCCGAACGAACCTGGGCGGTGGAGAACGCTAAAGGTTTGGGCGACCACTTGGCGCTGTGGCTGGTCTCGATACGCGAGGTGGTGGATGTCGCGCTGGCCGCGACTGCGCTGGTCCGGCAGCTTTCCCGTGGTGGGCGCCGCAAGAATGCCCGCATCGACGCCGCGGCCACGCACGGCGATGCCTCTCGCTTCAGGAGGCACTGAACTCGATCATCTACGCCGATGTCAGGTCCTCGACCGGCTTCTCGTGCGAAGCGCCGAAGCGGCGGCGTCGGCTGTGGAACGAGGGATGCCGTGGCGATTCCGGTACTCCCTCGGCTGCGCCAGCATCTGGGTGATCTGCTCGGTGTTGAGCTTGCGGCCGGTGGCGCTGTGCGCCTTCGCCGCCTGTCTTTCCAGTTGGAATACCAGCATTAAGAACCTAGTGCCGCGTCAGGCAACGTTCGGTAGGTAATCCGGGTATCGGATCTTGGATCCGACGGCGAAGTCGCGGACGGGTCCGGCGTGTTGGTTGC
>NZ_JBEXME010000088.1:0-3660 GCF_040610355.1 Nocardia sp. NPDC004168
CGTGCCGGACGCGCAACCAATACCTTCGGCAGGACCCACCTCAACCACACCCGAACCACCAAGACCAGCAACAAGATACATGATCTTTGAGGAACCCAGCATTAGGTCCTGCGATTCTGCCCGGTCACCCGGCAGGCGAACCGTCCACTCACCCCGAACAGGCGTTGCAGGTGAGCCACGGCCGCCCGCCGGCGTTCCGGGTCTAGAAGTTTCCAGTCATGATGGAGTTCGCGATATCCTTCTGCGCCGCCTTCTCCAGCTCCGCCTCCGCCAAAAGCCGTTTCAACACCGCGTCGTCCTCACGTTCGAGATCCTCGAGTTTCTTCGCGTCATCGGCCTTCAGACCGCCGAACTGGGTACGCCACCGGTAATAGGCGGCTTCGGTAACCAGCAGGACCCGGCACACCTCGGCCACATCCTTACCGTCGGCCAGCAGCCGATCGGCATCGGTCAACTTCCGCACTACCTGCTCAGGAGTGCGCCTCTTCCGTGTCGCCATCGCTTCGTCGAGCCTTCCCGCCCACGACATGAGCTACAAAAACTCTCACACACCCGGACCGAACCACAGGGGTCGGGTCATGCGGGTGACGGATCCACACGGCTGCCCGTCACTTGCCTCCCGCAGCCGACCGACCAGCGACAGGTTCATCCGATGACCGCACTATTGCCTCTCGCCTACGGGTATTTCTGCGGCGGCCCCTCCGGTGCGGCCCAGATTTCCTTCCAACCGTCTATGACCTCGCAACACTTCTCTGTGTGAGCCTGAGCAGGCGCCCCGGACAGCCCCAGCGGCAGCGAACCGGAGACGCTCGCGGCGACGACGGCGGCGGCGACTGCGAGCGATAGATGGGTGCGTTTCATGATTCTCATCCTTTCGGGATACATGATTTGAACGGCGTCAAGTACGCAACGGAGGAGTTGCTACCTGGTCCGCCCACGACCTCGGCGCGAGAACGTCTCTCACTCAACGAGCAACGCCGTTGTCGTCGCTCGATCCTGTATGCAAGTGACACAGTCAGCTATGGGGGAAATGCCTACGATCCGTACCAGTCCTGGACTAGTTGAGGGCGGCCGATCTGCCGAACTTTCTCGCGAGACGAGCTCGACACGGACGCAGCCAGCTTCCCAATCAAAAGTTCGCCACGCCTCACCCCGGGGGCATATTTCCGCAGGTAGGAGGCCTTTCCACACGCACACAACTCCCCGCCCACCGCCTCGACAGCCCGCGTTCCACCACGACGCAGATCCTCCCGCCGCAATACCAATTCCACCACAACGGATCCGTCCCGTCGCCCAGATCCTTCCAATCGAACTCGCTGAATTCTCACCGGAAAAGCTGTCCGCCAGCCCCCGTGGCTTGGCTACCCGAAACCCGTTGACCCCGCTCGCCACGGATCTTGCACCACTACGCTGCATCGTTACCGGCAATCGGATCTCGTCTTTGCCCGAGGCTTGCAGACCGTAGCTCAGCAACAGGGCGGTGAGATCTGACAACCTTGCCAACGCCGAGCTCGAACCAGGCCGCAGATCGATCGGCTCTCCAGCGGCCTCCGGAGGACGTCATGGATCGACCTTCGGTGGTGCGGTAATCACCCAGCAACCGCACAGCTGTCTCGCAAACCTGCTGATCGGTCATGTCCGACGAAAGGCGGTTGACGCTTGTCGAGACACCGCAGGTGAATAGAACGCGGCGATGGCCGGGTGGGAAGGTAGGGATTTCCCCCATACCGGGCTGCGTACCGACGTGGGATTCTCGCCGTGGGTCACACTCGGCGATTTCCGAAAGCGTCGCGATGCCCATAGCTACTTGTTCCACATCGGATAGGTGGATGGGATGGGATTCCTGGGCCTCGATTTAGACTTCGGATGGAGAGACCTCGTTGCTGGCGTCGCGAGCGGCGTCGGATTCGCGTTCGGCGGTCCGCTCGGCGCCGGTCTGCTCGGCGGTGCTGTCAGCTTCGCATTAAAGTGGGAAGAAACAGGCGACTTCGAGGAAGGACTCCAAGCCGGCCTGCTCGGCGCCGCCTTCGGTGCGATACCCGGCGGCTTCGTCGGCGGTGCAACAAAAGGCCTCGCCGGCGGTGGACTCAAGGCGCTCGGCGCGAGCCTCAAGGGTCCCGGCATCAAGGATGCCGGGACCCTCATGACAAAGGGAGGCTATGACAGGATTGCAGATAGGTTACTTTATTCGCGCGGCCAGATGCCCCGCTTAGGAGCGGGCGCGCTGACCGCGGGCGCCGGCACCGCGCTGGTAAGCGCAATCGGCCCCACTGGTATCTCCTACATACCCACAAGAGCCATCGACAACGAGCCGGGCGTCGAGATGCAGCAAATGTTGATGCCCGACATGAAGCATCCCGACTTTCCGAGTCGGTACCAATTCCTCCCGGCCATCGAAAGTTTTCATATAGAACTTCCAAAGAAACTCGGTAAATATTACAATGCCTTCGCCAATAGCCTAACAGCACCTATGCCTCCAGAGGGCACATTGGTACCCCAGATCACAGGGGCGGATCGTGCTAATATCACTCGATACGCAGAAACTGTCTTGTTTCTAGAAGATTCGTTCAAAAAACTATATAACTCAAGTAAGGGATTGGCGCCTCTGGCGCACGATTCATTAGAGATATCCACGCAAGGCAAAGAGGCGATCGATAGCGTCGTAGTCGTCGTAAACGGCACAGCAGGCACGGTTCCCCAGGGCGGGATGAACGAGAACGACCATATTCTTACGTACGTCACGCAGGCGCTTCAAGAAGGCGATCGAATAATAAAGAAGGCAACAGAAGACCAAAAGGACGTCGGCAGTGACGTGGACAAATTGATCGCCGAGTTGAAAGCGCTGAAAGATCGGCTCGATCAGCTCGAAAAGAGCAAAAATGATCCGCAGCAGCGATCACCCGATCCGGCGGACATAACTCCACAATCCTGGACACCACCCAATGCGGCGGCCCCTCCGTACGTAGACCCGAGCACGTTCCCCGCAGGTTTGGGCTCAGAGGACAACGCGGGTCTCAACAGCCAGACACCAGCCGGGCGTAATGATCTCGAAAACAGGCCGAGTGCCATACCCTCGTCCACTCCCCCCGTGCCGCCTCCTGCAGCGACCTCGCCTATGGGTACAGGCAGTTCCGGCATGGGCATGATGGACTCCCTGATGCCGATGATCCTGCAACAGGCGATGGCACGGAGCCTCGCCGACCAGGACTTGAACAACCACCGCGCAGAACTCGACCGCCGCCGCTACGAGGACGAACTCGGCCCACTGGCTTCACCAGCGATCACCGCCCAGCCCGCCACTATGCAGCCCCCCATCACGCAATCTGCCGCCGCACAGCCCACCTCGAGCTCTCCAGCGACACAGCAGCACGGGCAGCCAACTGGCACAACGCCTTCCACGCATCCCGCAGCAGCGTCGGTTCGTACGCCGGAGGCGGACGGCAGCGTGATCTACACCTTCCCCGACGGACGCGCACAAAAGGTGTCCGCGATGGTCGCCCAAGCGCTCGACGGGGCATTCGGCAACGCCAGCGGCACCGACGCGCAGAAAGCGTACGAGAGGACCCCGGCGAAGTGGTCGGACAAGAAGCAGCTCGGCGACCGCGTCGATCCCTACCAGCTGATGACCGGAGACGTCGCCACGTGGGACAACCGCACCGC
>NZ_JBEXME010000089.1:0-2921 GCF_040610355.1 Nocardia sp. NPDC004168
ACCAGCAGCATCACCGGACACCAGCCGATGATCAACCCGCCACCCCGAGTGGCGGGTTACAGCATCAACCTTCCCGGACGCGGCACTAGCAGTCAAGGTTGAGGCACGTTAATACTATTCTATTCCTATGGGCGTTCAAATGGTATCCATAGGGTTGTGCTTAGCTTCTGGCTGATGGCGTCGCGTAGCGGTTCGTGGCGACAAACTCACTACGGAATGTTTGCCGTGAAGGCTGAAGCGAGCAACCGGAAGATGATGAAGCGCTTCCGGGGGTTCGGAGAAATTTTTGGCTGTAGATCCCCGAAATCTGAAACGCTGGCGCGGCGGCTGAAGAATCATCGGTGGGCGGTTTCCAGTCGTCGAAAGATGGCCGTTTACTCGCTCCTAATACTCACCGTAGTAACTGCCGCTCCGAGCCTTTTGGTTGGAGTCGCGGCGGCGCAGACAGGAAACTTGACACGCCCATCCGGGTCAAACTCTTTGCTCAGTTGGATGGATGTGCGCGACTCATCCGGCGTGAAGCTATCGGATTATTTATTCGTCACGAATCCCGGCGGCGTTCTGGAATCTTGGAAGATTTTTCCGTGGGCGTTGGACCTGCTGATTTTCATCATTTTCATAACTTGTGTGACAACTGCGATATATGTCCTAGGATTTACGCTGAGCTTTCAGTTCCTGGATATTTTCAGTACCGCGTTGAGAGGGTTGGCAGACAATCTCGTAAGCCAGATGGCAACGCCACTTCTTCTTGTAACATCAGTCTCTGTCGGGGCTTTTTGTATAGGCTGGTTAATTATTCGAGGCTTCCACGCCAAGGCGGCCATGCAAGTTGTAACCATGGTCGCGATTGCAATATTTGGACCGATATTCTTGACTGACCCATTGGGGGATATCCTATCGTCAAATGGCCTTCTTGCCAAAGGGCGAGATCTTGGAATTTCTGTGGCGGCTGGCCTCAACGGCAATGATAATCCTAATCCGTCTCGGCTGGTGCCCGCACTTCAAGTGGCAATGGCTGATGGCTTCGGCCGCAAGGGGACACACGAGTGGAATTTTGGTCATCAGATAGATAAGCGACCAGGCTGTGGGGCCGCATGGTCGGCGGGGGTGAAGGCGGGCGATGAGGATCGTGTCAGGAGTGGGTTGAGGGCATGTGGGGATAGTGTTGCGTATGCCCAGACGAATGATCCAACCATGGGTCAAGTCGGAGCAGGACTGTTGCTGCTCGTGGGCGCTGTCGCCTTTCTGGCATTTTCCATCATTTTCTCCTATCGAATTATCGCCGATGCATGTAATACAATTTACCATCTCTTTCGCGCAATATTCGGTTTTGCATCGTTGGGATTTATCCCAGGCCCCACCCAAATCGCTTTGATCCGAGACGTGTGTTACTGCTTGATTTCGGCAGTGCAAATGTGCTTGAACATCATTTTTCTCGGGGCATATCTATCTTTCTTGTCTAATCTTTATCAACAGTCGGGTGAAAATTCTGTTCCCATTTTCTTTTTGGCAGCGATTATCGAGATAGTTGCCATTGTGCAACTGCGGCGAATGAACTTCGGTATAAGCAGGGCGAACGATTGGCTGGCCGGTCGTGTTGCGCTCGCCGCAGAAGGCAGTAGTTCAACACAGAACGCCGGTGGAGTCGCCCTAGGAATGGGCACTGCAGGAGCGAACAACTCGATGTCCGCTATGGGATTTCTTTCTGCAGCCAGCACGATAAGCAACTCGCCGGTAGCAGCGCTGGTCGCAGGACGCCGTAATCCGCTAATGCTCGGCTCACGTGAGGATGAACGCGACCGTCGAAACAAGGCGTGGGGCGCGAGGAATGCGCAGTTGAGAGAAGCTGCGCATGCTAATGTCTATGACCGCGTCGCAGCGGTTGATGACATTCTATACGGAATGAGGGCGTCGGGTTCTCCTATGCATAGTTTGAGGGCTGCGACCTTTGGTGCAGAACGCGCTGTTCACATGGCTGGAGGGACGACAGGCCTCGAAACGGCTCTCCGGGCGGCCGGAATTAGAGGGCCGCACGCATTCCGAATAAGGTCCGCACTCACGGATATCGTGCGAGCCGCAGACGGTGAGGTACTGGCGTCCAAACCCCTCAGGAGTGTCGTCGCTGCTCACCAGTACTTCGAAAGAAATCATATGGATCCAGAGTGGTCGAGATATAGACTGCACGCGCTGGAATCTATGGTTTCGCGATACGTGGATGACTTCTCTTTAGGTGTTTCACTGTCGGAAGATCAAGTCGCCAGAGGTCGCGAATATATGAACAACCCATCCAAGGAAGTCATCGACACGCTTCGCGATGAAACGGAGCAGCAACGTACCCTGGTGGACGCAGATCGGTTGCGAAGTTGGATTTTCAGTGAACATGCTCGCCGAGTACAGGCTGCGACGAGGTGGGTGGCGAACGACCCTTCCAACTTCGAAGCTATCCGTCGGCTCCGAGCAGAAGTCGATAACGCCGCAACGACCGATCAGTGGCACAAAGGCGTGAATACGATCGGATCGATGCTGCTCCCACAACCAGATTCCAGGCTGCGTCCACTTCAAGAGATTCCTGCTGAGTATTTTTGAAAAACTTTTTGTAGAATGCAGACTCTGGTGCGCATGCAGATCTTTTGCGTCTAGGCTCGGGGTAACAGCGGGGTGGAGCGAAGGGGATGGGCTGCCCGGATTCGTTCGGCGGTCAACCAGCTGCGCTGGGAGGAGCCGGATGAGCGGATCGAGGTTGCAGGACGAGCCGTTTCGGATCGCCAGGGTGTTGGTCTGGGCAGCATTTGACAGATCTAATATTGCAACGGCGGTCGGGTGAGTGGGTGTCTTGGTTGTCGGTAGTGGGAGAGGCGGGCTTGGTGTTGGTGTCGGCGGGGTCGGTTCGACCAGGCCTAGATGCGGTGGGTGCAGCGTGT
>NZ_JBEXME010000090.1:0-2917 GCF_040610355.1 Nocardia sp. NPDC004168
AGCGTGGGTGCGATCATGTCTTGATCGCTGTGGGTGGTTCCCCCTTTTTTTTGGCGGTAACGGGTTTCGTCCCGGTGAGCCAGGCCAGGGCGAGCATGGACAGGGTGGTGTGGGCATACCAGGCCCGCCAGCTGCGGACCTGGTAGTGGTCCAGCCCGGCTTCGTTCTTGGCCTGCTGGAAACACTCTTCGATCCGCCACCGTGACCCCGCGATCCACGCCAGATCAGCGATCGTGGACCGGCGCGGCCCGTAGCAGACGTAGTAGGCGATCTCGGCGGGGTCGCTGAGGCTGCGGCGGGCCAGGAGCCAGTGCCCGCGGCCGGGTTGCCAGCCGATGCGGATCGGGACCTTCGCCCAGTCGTAGTCGCGTGGCCCGTGCGCGCCGGCACCGGCGGAGATCCGTTGCCAGGCTCGGGCCGGGAGCGCGGCGACGAGCTCCTCAGCGCGGGCCTGGCCGAAACCGGTAGTGATCAGGGTGTCGTTGCGGCGGGTGGCCAGGACATGGGCGATGTCGTGTTGTTCGAGCCAAACCCGCAGGTATTTGACCTGTCCGTAGGCTTCGTCCGCGCGGTGAACCAGCGAAACGGCATCTTCGCGGCCAGTGCCCGTTCCAGCATGGCCATCGCCAGCCGTGGCTTGGTCGCGAACCCGACCTCCTCGGGGATACCGGCGGCCCGGCAGCGGTCGCGGTCGTCGGTCCATGACTCCGGTAGATACAACTCCCGGTCCACCAGGGCGTGGCCGTGGCTGGAGGCATATGCGAGGAATACTCCGATCTGGCAGTTCTCGGTGCGTCCGGCTGTGCCGGAGTACTGGCGTTGCACCCCGGCCGAGTGCAAACCCTTCTTCAGGAACCCGGTGTCATCGGCGATCAGCACCGCATCCCGGTCACCGAGCCGCTCGGCCACATACGAGCGCACGTCGTCGCGGACTCCGTCGATGTCCCAATCCGCCCACCGCAGCAACCGCTGCATCCCGTCCGGGCTCGCCTCACCGGCCCGCTCGGCCAGCGTCCACCCGTTCTTACGCTCGAGCCCCGCGACCAGCCCGGTCACGTACGCCCGGGCCGGCCCCGCGGCTCCGACCGCGTGAACCGCCCACCGATCCTCTCGTGCAACGAATCCAACTCCGCTGCAATAATATCCACCACCACACCAGCAAGCTACCGAACCGACTGCCGTTGCAGTATTAGAGCATGTCTCATGTGGCTGATTTGGCGAGTTTCTTGTAGCAGGTTAGTGCCGCAGCGAGGGTGAGGAAGGCGAGGAAGTGGATGGCCTTGCGGTCGTAGCGGATGTTGAGGCGGTTGTAGCCGGTCAGCCAGGAAATCGTGCGCTCGATCACCCACCGGTGACGGCCGAGGCGGTGGGAGGATTCGATGCCTTTGCGGGCGATGCGGACGCCGATTCCGCGGTTTCGCACCCATCGCCGCAGTTCGGCGGTGTCGTATGCCTTGTCGGCGTGCAAGTTGCCGGGTCTGGGTCTGCGCGGACCGCGCCGCGATCGGATGGCAGGGATCGCTTTGACCGGGACTGCCCCGGCTTTGGTTGACTCGCGGGTTTGATCTTTCAGGCCGCGAGTGCGGGCCGGTTTATTGTTTCAAACTCGATCGGGGTGAGTCGGCCGAGTCAGCGTTGCCGGCGGGTGCGGTGGTAGGTTTTCTCGATCCAGACCACGATCGCCAGGCGGAGCTCGTCGCGGGTCGCCCACCGTTTCCGGTCGAGCACGTTCTTCTGCAGCAGCGCGAAGAACGACTCCATTGCCGCGTTGTCACCACACGCCCCGACCCTTCCCATCGATCCTCGTAACCCCTTGACCGACAACGCATTCACGAACTCCCGAGAGCGAAATTGGCTGCCCCTGTCCGAGTGGACAATCGTCGCGGTCGGTGATCGGAGACCAACGGCATGGTTCAATGCCGACACCGCCAACGACGCCTTCATTCGTGAATCGATCGAGTACCCGACGATCCGGTTGGAGAACACGACCTTCACAGCGCACAGATATAGTTTTCCCTCACCGGTGACGTGCTCGGTGATGTCTGTCAGCCACACCGCGTCCGGGACAGCGGCAGTGAAGTGGCGCCCGACGAGGTCGTCGTGGACCGGTGGGCCGGCCTTGCGAGTCAGCCCGCGTTTCTTGGCGAACACGCTCCAGATCCGTTGAGATGAACACAATCTGGCGACTCTGTTCTCGCTGGCACGGATACCGCGGGCGGGCAGTTCGTCGGCGATGAATCGGTCGGCGTGGATGTCGAGTGCGGCGTCGATCAGATGCGCGTCGTCCCAATCACGTTGCGAGACAGGGTATCGCTTCCATTTATAGAACGCTTGGGTGGAGAAGCCGAGTACCCGGCAGGTCACCGTGACGGGGATGCCGTCAGCGGCCAGGTCGAGGACCAGCGGGTAACTCATTTGGGTTGACGTCACGCGAGAAATAGGCGACCGCGCGGCGCATGACCTCGGCTTCTTGTTCCAACTGGCGGATCCGTTTACGTGCTTCACGTAACTCGGCGGACTCATCACGGGTGGCGCCGGGCCGATGTCCGTCTTCGATGTCGGCTTGTTTGAGCCAGTTCTTCACACAGCTCTGCGAGATCCCGAAGAGTCTGGCGATCTGGGTCAATGAGATCTCGCCCTTGCGGGCGACCGCGACCACATCGCGGCGGAACTCCTCGGGATACGGCTTCGGCATGGTGAACATCCTTCCAGCGAGGACGAATCCTCACAGGTCAGGAGTCAACCGAACCGGGGGCAGTCCCACCAGTGGACGCAGCGCTTCGGCGTCGTTGGTGTTGGCAGCCGAGATAGCCACGGACAGAACGATTGCCGCGCGGTCGGACAGCACGTGGATCTTCGAGCCGGGCTTGCCGCGATCGACCGGGTTCGGGCCGGTTAAAGGTCCCACCTTTTCGAC
>NZ_JBEXME010000091.1:0-2916 GCF_040610355.1 Nocardia sp. NPDC004168
TGCCGTTGTGCCGTGGCGTGTAGGGGGTGATGCGCTGATGCCCCGCTCCGAGCAGGACTTTCGCGAAGTCGGTCGCTTTGTAGCAGGCGCCGTTGTCGGTGACGATCCGCTGGATGTGGCCGATGTCGTGAGCGGCGAAGAACGCTCGTGGAGAGTCTCTCATCAAGGCGCGTCGAAGTGGGTCAATCAATCGCGTCGCTTCGGTGAGGTCGGACTCCGAGGACCGGTCCTCGGTACCGCACCTGCAGCCAGCAGCGGTGGTCGCCCGGATCGGGCGGTCGCGCCGGGACGACAGTGGTCGGCACGGCGGATCGGTTTCGAACTCGAAGCCGCCGGGTCGATATCGCGGTGCGGACGGTGAGCAGTCAGTTCGCGCATCTTGCGCTGAATCGCCGCAGGTTCATCGACTCCTGCGGCGATAGCACAGGCACCACGTCGTAATTCGTGGCCCGCCGGCTAGGCCATATGGTGCACGTCGATGGGAAGGAGGTGGGCCGGATACCCGCTGGTGGTGGCTGGCGTTTCCACGGCGCGGGCACGGAGAAGCCAATCGTGTCCACGGCGCGGCTTGGAGAAGGGCCCAGACTGTCGCTCGTGCCAGGAAATGCAGCGCCCCGTGTCCACCGCGGAGTTGGGAATTCTGATCCGATCGATGCCCGCCTCATCGCCGAAGCCGCGCTGCGCGTCCCAGTAACAGCTCAAGACCCATGACCAGTGAATGCATCGCGACAGCCAACGCGCTGATGCGTGCGATCGACCTTGACGCTGATGCGTGCGATCGACCTTGACATCGCCGCCGACTGCGCAGCAGGCAGATACTCGAATCTCCCGGTGGCGGCAACCCACGCGGCTTTGCAGAATCGAGGCCTCCGGCCCAAACTTCGGTGGGCCTTCATACCGTCTAGAGCCATCGGGTGGTCGATCGTTGTCCACATTGTCTGCCAAACTCCGGCGCCCCAGCGACCACTTCTACAGCAACGCGGTTTCCGGCGAAGACACCGCCCACATTCCCACAAATATCAGCAGCAGTTCGAGAAAACTCCCTCGACTTGCCCGCTAGAACCAGAAACCAGACACCGTTCGCGGAATGTACATAGCTATATCTCTTGGATCGTACGACTCTATCCTCCATTGTAGATTGGCTGGTCGGGTCACTCCTTCGAGTGTTCAGCAGAAGCCCCACGCCTTCGATCGGCACAATGCGGCGAGATTAACCACATAGATTAGCACTTCCCATGGGCCGAGAGTAAATGATATCATACTTCATCGCCTCGCGGGATCACATTTCCGGCTATACATGTATCGTTACCAGCTTGCCTCGCTCTAGAAATATACGAATACTCAGATGGGGTTATTCCGCTGAACTTTCTGAAATCGCGATTTAGGTGAGACTGATCTGCGTACCCACAATCAACCGCAATCTCATGTACCGGAGTATGTGGATGCCGCCGAAGGCGGCGTCGCACTCGATCGAAACGGATGATTCGGGCGGCGGATTTAGGCGGCAAACCTACTTGCTGAGTAAATCTCGCGATTAAGTGCTTGTGACTCCACCGTACTTCTTCTGCAATTCTACCAATCGGCATTGTTCCCCCGCTATCAACAAGGAGGGACCAAGCTCGTTCCACGCCAGGCAGGACACCAGGCCCGCACTCGGTTCGATCGAGTAGAAGTCCTTCAATCATATCGAAACGTCCTGCCCAAGTTTTTTCGCCATAGATACGATCAGTCAACTCCCCACCTTGCGAACCAACAAGATCGCTCAGATCGACGGCAGTCTTTGCACGGGTCGTAATATACCCTGTTGCACCTCCAAAAATGGAATACGCACCCAAGGGACTGAGCCACACTTCAAGATATTCTGAAGACGTAGATAGGTCGATCGAGAGAGGTGAAACCCTAGGTCCTATAACGAAACTGCGCGGACGATTTGCATTGTCTAACTTTACAAGAATTTGAACCGCAGTAGTAGCGGAAAAAATAGTAGAACGTTCGCGAGCCTGGGCGATTCTAGAATATCCAGCGTAACAGCGGACCACTATCGGAGCCAATTGAGCATGGGGTGCTCTACTAACCCGTGGCACACGGTACTCCTCTGGAATTTCCCACGCTAAATGCTTCTGCTTTACGCTTGCTTGGTCCATATCAAACATACCTCGGCGCGCGCACAGTCAGTAACAAGTCCGGTGAAGGACAACGGCTGCCGAATCGAAGGAAAGCCATAACTTAAGTAGATCCTCACTTGCGATTGCACCGCCGCCTGTATATCGCGGCTCACATTCGAACGCTTGCGAACTATAGCTACTACATATGCACGCTTAGATCGAATTCAATCCAGTTAGAAATCCTCGATGAAATACTTGAACTCCATAGTCGTGCCGGTCTGCAGTTAACTGCACATCAGATGATCCGAATGCATTAAACGAAACTCGGAAGGGTTACACAAATGCACACCAAGAGAATGGCTTTGGAAGCGACCGCAGCAAGCACCAACACATCGAACACTCTCTGCCCGAATTGAATAACTAAGGCATTTTTGCCACGTGGGCGACCAGATTACAACTTCAGATAGATGAAGTTCGAACCGGCGCTATTTGGCACGAGATCGCTGTCGCATGACACATTGCGTCTGAAACTTCTTCCGTAATCAAATTAGCTCCTCGCTCGTAGGCAGCGACCTTCCTAACAAACCCTCGCCATGCGAGGGCATGTTGAGCATCGCCTTATAGGTAGGTCTTCGTCATAGGCAAAGGGCAAAGGGCTACTTAGTGCCGTGTCCGCGGAGGTCGATGCTGTAACCGCCATCGGGGTGGTGGTTGATCTAGTGCTGCGTTCCTCAAAGATCATGTATCTTGTTGCTGGTCTTGGTGGTTCAGGTGTGGTTGAGGTGGGTCCTGCCGAAGGTATTGGTTGCGC
>NZ_JBEXME010000092.1:0-2756 GCF_040610355.1 Nocardia sp. NPDC004168
CCTGGCTGCGGTTCCTGGTGTGGATGGTGATCGGGTTCGTCGTCTACTTCGCCTACTCGCGGCACAACTCCGTGCTCCGGAAGGCTTCCGTCACCGTCCTGTAATTCGTTGTGCGGACCGGTGTTAGCTAGCTAATCATGGTCGGTCGTTGACGAGTTTACGATCAAGCGCATGCCGCTGGTGTCGGAGTGTGACCGGCGCCGACGGATGTGGACCGCCAGCGAGATCTGACAGCGGATTCTTGATGAGGTGATCGCGAAAGACAATTCCAGAGAATCCGACGCATGGAGGGCACCGTCGTCCGAGTCCCTATCGGCATGATGCGGTGCCCGCGGGCATCATCAGCGATGCCGACCTAGTGCCGCGTCAGGCAACTTTGGGTAGGTAATCGGGTCGTCGGATCTTGGATCCGACCGCGAAGTCGCGGACGGGTCCGGCGTGCTGGTTGCGCCAGCGGACGTAGGTGCCGATCGCGTCGTCCTGTTCGGCGTGGCTGCGGTGGTCGGTGCCGTTGAGCGCGAAGTACCGCAAGGCGGCGAACTCGCACTCGATGCGGTTCAGCCACGACGAGTAGGTGGGCAGGAACACCAGCTCCACGGCGTTGCCCGCGCACCACGCGCGGACATCGGCGCGTTTGTGGACCGAGTAGTTGTCGCAGATCAGATACAGTTTCTGGCTCTGCCATCGGCCCCGCAAGGATTTCAAGAAGGCCAGGAACTCGGTCCATCGTTTCCGGTCCCGGATCCGGTAGTACAGCTGCCCGGTGCGCAGGTCCAGCGCGCCGAACATATGCCGGACACCCTGCGTGCGGCGGTAGGTTGCCCGCAGCCGCCGCGGGCGCCGGGCGGCGAACCAACCTCGGCCGGCGCGGGGTTGCAGATTCAAAGGCCCGAACTCGTCCACGCAGACCACGCGCCCGTCCGCGGGCGGGTGGTCATAGAGGTCGAGCACACGCGCCATCTTGTCCGCAAAGTCCGGGTCGTTGCTGGCTTTCCACGTCTTGGTGGCCTGCCACGACACCCCGCCCGCCTTGAGAATCTGCCGCACGGTCTCGCGGCTGATGTCGGCAACGCCGTTGATTCGCAACACTTCCGCCAGTTTCGACAGGCTCCACGTCGCGAACGGCCAGCCCAGGTCGCGGGGGCAGCACCGGGCGATCCGACAGATCCGATCACGCGTCGGTTGATCGTTCTTCGCCGGCCTGCCCCCGCTCCATTTTGGGTCCAAAGCGTCGAACCCCTTCTCGTTGAAGTCGTGGATCACCTGCCGCACATATGATTCCGACACCTGCATCAGCTTCGCGATAAACCCGACCGGCTGATGCTGCGCCGAGGCTATCACCACCACCGCCCGACGCATCCGAATCGGCTGCTTACTACGTCGCGCGATCTGAGCCAGCTTGCGGCCCTCTTCCGGGGTCACTGCTCTGACGAACACATCCGGCTTGCGAGCCACCGGCATCACCTCCACCGGCATCACCTCCACCGGCATCACCTCCACCGGCAGCATCACCGGTCACCCACCGATGATCAACCCGCCACCCCGGGCCGCGGGTTACAGCATCAACCTTCCCGGACGCGGCACTAGTTCGGTGGGGACCCGGTGATGGCACGACGATGCTGGGCGTGGGTCGCAGGTGAGAGAATGGTTGTTTGCCTGACGGGCGCGCCTAGTTGGAATCCAGCAGTGCTTTGGCGAAGATGGCACGTTTCGTTGATCACCAGATCTGCGAAGATCTCGATCCATCGAAAGAGATCGACTGCTCGGCCGGCGATTTGCTCGGTGGACATGTCTCCGACCGCAGCGACGAATTGCCCATTTACCCCACAGCAGCGACTTTAGCATTACACATTACAAACACGATAGCCTGGCCGCACGTCTTTGCGATCCAGGGTTCGATTTCGCACACGAGAGTCTTATGCGTCGATTCCGGCAGTGTACGAGTTCGCCGACCACCCGGCGTTGCGCGCTTTTCCCGGATGCAACACAGCATAGTTGCCTACAGAATTGATTTCTATCTACGAGTTCAGTTTTCTCCTAAAACAGTTGGCAGGTAGCGCCCCGATCGGCAATCATGATCTCATGATTTCTGTCGAACTTCATCAAAGAAGAAGCGCTCATAGCAACGTCCCATCTTGTTGCAGAGCCTTGGAGTCGGCATCGCTTCGAATCCGCAGTGGTGTCACCCCGTCGATGCGGAGCGTTTTCTCCGAGAACACGAGAGAGTCTATCTGTTTGCTCAACGCTGCAGAGAAAGTATATACAGCCATCTTGGCTTGATACCTCCAATGAATTCTATCTGAGCATCGCACGGAAGAATTTTTGTTAAGAAATACTTGGAAGCCTCGTCCCCAGCGCAGATTGGAGAAAAACGTGTTCACTTGGTGTGCAATTATCGTGATAGTGCTATCATTGCTATCTCTATCCGCGGCCGCGATGACATGGGATCCGCGGCAAAAACGTCGCAATTCCACCACCGTGTCATCTCCGCCGTTGCCGCCTAAACCGAACCGCCACCGACGGGAATCCGGCAAACATTTGCGATACACCGAGAATTGATCTCATGCAGATGGCAGTCCGAGTTGGAGCGTCTCCGACGCTCATTCCCATTGCTAGGCCTTGTTGAGGCAATTAATCAAACTACCATTTACGCGGAGATTTTGACTAGTGCCTCGTCAAGCAACCTTCGGTAGGTAACCAGGTTGCCGGATCTTGGAGTTGACGGCGAAGTCGCGTTTGGGTCGGGCGTGCTGGTT
>NZ_JBEXME010000093.1:0-2583 GCF_040610355.1 Nocardia sp. NPDC004168
TCGCGGGACGACAGGTTTCCGCCGAGGATACTGTCGCCGAAGCGCTCGTCGGTGAGGATCAGCAGCAGGGTGTTGGTGATCAGGTTCAGCTGGAACTCGATCCCGCTGCCGTACACCTGGGAGATGTGCTGGGAGGCCTCGACGTCGTCGAGCCGGGCAGGGTGCCGCAGCAGTGTCGAGGCCAGGTCGCGTTGAGGTTCGGCGCGTTTGAGCGCCACGAGGCTCATCAGCGCCTGCCTGAGTATCTGGTTACCCTTCTCGGCGTCTACGCCCTCAAGGATGGCAGCTGCGGCGGCGGTGATTTGCCCGCCGATCTTCGGCGGACAGCCGAGCAGATAGTTCATCACCCCGAAGACCAGAGGGAATACGTACTGGCGGATCAGCTCGGCGGACCCGTTCTGGCAGAAGGAGTTGATCAGCGGGGTGGCCAGTCCTTCCACGACGGAATGGAGGGCATACAGGTCGACCTCGTCGATGCTGGCGGTGATCGCCCCACGGTAGCGGGTGAAGTCGGTCCCGGCGCTGCGACTGGCTGTGGGCCGCCACTCCAGCAGGGGAAGAATGGGGCAATCCGCGGGGATGTTCTGCTGCCAGGCGCGCGGGTCGGCCGGGAAATGGTCGGGATCGTTGAGGATCCGCACCGCGGTGCCGTAGCCGATCACCAAGGTGGCCGGGACGCCGGGGGCCAAGTCCACCGGCGCCAAAGACCCGTAGCGCCTGCGCATCTCGCGGTACACACGGTGCGGGTCGGCCGCGAACTCGGGCGAGTACATGGGCACTCGCTGTTCGTCGGATTCGATCGGCGAGCCGTGGAGGACCGGGCAAGGCGGAGTTGTCACGCGAGGTTGCAGCGTAGACAAGAAGTACACTCCCAACTGTTGATAGGATTAGCGAGCTGCCGGAACCAGCCGAGACCGCTAGTAGGATGGTTCGGCAGGCAGCGCATGGCGGACATTAGTGCATGCGAAAAGGCATTTCACAGAATGACTTTTACCGCCAGAGCGCAATAGATGAACACGGGACCGGGCACGAAGGTCGCATATTCGGAAATCCGCCCAGTTCAGCACACCGACACGATGGCCGCGGTCCAGACCGCGAACCGGCGATAAGCTGTCGGCATTGGTAACCGAACGACGGTGACAGGATTCGCCAGGCCCCACCCACTGGTCGGCACATGCACCACCGCAGGTAAAACACCGGAAACCTCCCGGCGGCGTTCCTGCGGTCGACCCTGCAGCATGCGGTAATTTAGCACGGCGCCACCGAGCCTGTCCCGGTTCAGGAGAAAGGGCACCGCTACATCAGCGCTCGAGCCACGCCGCCGCCCCGCCACAGGCGGTTATTACGGTAGTGATCCGCCGCCAAGGACACGACTCGCAATGCCAGTTCGCTTGAAAGACAGTGACGAAGCCCACCCACAGCAGCTCGTAGCGGCAATGATAAACAGCCGCCACTCCCGGTGTCCGAACAACCGATAAGTCGACCCGCGATGGACCAGCCTACGAGACTCCACGCGATTCCAGCAAACGCCGATTGCACGGCCATCTTGCCGACTGCGAGCCGGGTTAGGAAGCTTGGCAGCAACATCCTCGGCAAGGGTTCGCTCCCCGCGAATCCGAACGGCCGCAGGGGCCGCAACGATGGGCGGAGACCTCAGGAGGCTGGCGCCACTTCGGTTGTAGCGGCGAGCTTTGTCAGGTAACGAAACAGCAAGAAACATAGGCGCAAGTTCAATTTTGAAGAAAATTGAACCTTCCTCCGGGCAGCGAAAATCCTGCATGGCAGTAGACTACTTAAGAAAACCGCATAAGTGGAGAAAGTTTACCTAATGAGTATTTGTGTTGCGACGTGAATCCGACAACAAGCCCCAGTCGTGGCAGTCACCGCAGTGCGGGGTTGGCCGAGCCGCTGCTACCGCAGATTCTGCCCTCGCACACGGGGCGCAAGACCGCTCCGGTCGACCAGCGGACGGTGTTCACGACGGTGGTGTACGGAGCTGAACAGCGGTTGTGCACGGCCGGTACTGCCTGCATCGTTCTGGATGACGGTGCCGCCAGTTCATCACCGGTTCAGTGTGTGGACCAGGGCCGGTGTCCGGCGACGGCTACCCCGAGCCGCGCTCGATGAGCTGGGCCACCAAGGTCTGATCGAGCGGTCAAGGGAGGTGATCGACGCCGCGTCGGGTGCAGACAAAGAGAGGGGGCGGGATGATCCGATCCGAGTTCGGCTGACCGCGGAAAGCGCGGTTGCAAGCCGCACGTGTCGTACGATCGAGCGGAATGGCCGTTGGTATTTCGATGGCCAACACCAACTACACAGAGGCGTTGCGGCCACTGGCAGGCGCTGTCCCGGTAGTGGGTGGCGACGACCACTCCGGCGAAAGCCAGCGAAACTGCAGGCAAGGACAAGGCCTAAGCCTAAGCACTACCGAGCTGCGTCACTGGGTCCCGTGACGCGGCTTCCCGCTCACTGATGGGTGATCGAGCGGACGATGTGCGCCGCGAAAGCGGCGTGTCGTATCCCCGGCCCAGCCGGGAGGAACTTGGAGGGAGGTTCCTGGGTCGAATGGCTGACCTGATGCCG
>NZ_JBEXME010000094.1:0-2579 GCF_040610355.1 Nocardia sp. NPDC004168
AGAGGGACCATCGACCACATTCCGCCGCCGGAAACCGGCCTCCAGCCAGCCGCCTCCACACTGGCGTCAACAACGTCACGGCCTCATACACCTAGCAGTTGATTGCATGGCCAGCCCGACGACCGGCAACCCCTGGCGCGAGCGACGCAGAGGAGCCACCGCCGCCGCTTCATGTGGCTCATCGGTATGGGCCTGTTGCCTCGGCGGGTGCTCTACAGACTGTCGCAGCTTGCAGACCCGTTGCAGTTGGTGAATGCTACGTCTAGCCAGTAGCCAGTAGCCGCGGTCAGGGGCACAGCCTATCCGGATCAGCACCCAGGCTCAGTGGTAGTCCTACGGTGCGTTAGCCGCCCGCGCGGGCGGAGATCGTCTGTAAGGCCCGGCACCGCTATCGCCGCTATGATCTCGTCGGCAGTGCGGGCGGTGGCCGGCCCTTGCGGCGAGTGGCCAGGGGATAGAACCACATCGTGCTGTTCAGGCCACACTGAAGGGAAAGGTACGGCCGCCACAGCTGGCGACACCTGGGCGGTATCGCGAAGCGATGCGATGGATGGGTATAAGTGCGGCAGTCGCGATCACAGTTAACGATCTGCCCTATCGTCGGTTCCGAACGCACCCGTGAGTGGAACTCGATCCAGACGATTCTGGCACTTCAAATCCCTCCAAGTTCGTGGCATATTTTCCTTTATATCAAAAAATTTCTAGCCCACTTCTGCGTGGTTGTGCTAATAATGCAAGATAGATCTGGATGCACAGGCTTTGCATTGCCTGCGCGCTCAAAAGTCTAGGACAACATAGTCGGTAATGTTGAGGTTGACAGGAAGTCGAGTGCCCGAGCATGCTTCGGAATGATACATCCGTTAATGGTGCAGAGAATGGATCACTAGATCAAGAAGAGTCGACCACGGCTCGTACTGTAAAACAAATGCGAAAGATTGCAGTTGCCTTATATCAAATGGGCGATAGTTTGGCGACTGTCGGATACTCGTGTGATTCTTCCGATGCGAACAATTTGGAAGTTGCAATAAATTCCGCAACTTTGAATCAGCCTTCTTCTGAAAATCTGTCTGGTGAATGCTGTCGGGCTCATATGTTTATCCGATTGGCGATAGAGATTTTCGACGCCGCTGAGATATTGGATAAACCAGAAATGGGCTGAGGGTGGCAGGGTTGATTCGGGTAATCATGCATCATCCTAGTGCGTAGACATTGGATTTTCGGATCCATTGGCAGCGAATGCGGCCAAAATTCGTAGCTAAGGTGTGTTCGGGTCCTGGGGTTGCTTGGCATGCGCGCAGAGATTGGCTGTTCGGTCGCAGGTGTGGAACCGATTCACGGATGAGCGAGTGTCGATGAAAGAAATACACCCGGACGTACGGGCGGGTCTGAGCATGGCGAGGGAGCTGCGCCACCGCGTCTCTGAAGTTCGCGAGCGCACCGATGGGATTTTCGCACGTCGCCCCTCGCCCAGTGGATTGGTCATTCCCGAGGTAGATGTGATCGGACGGCTGCGGAACCTATACCTAGAGCCGGGAACCTGTGCGAAGTTTGGCAATCAGGAACTTGCTGCCGAGATCATGGCGGCCATCATTGAATCCAGCCAGGATGTCCGGCGGCAATATCAAATCGCCATGAATAACCCTGAGTTACTGCCGCGCCCTTTCGTCGAAGTTGTACAAGAGTGGCAAAACGGGAGCGATCTGCTATCGCCCAATTTTAGCAAGGCGCAACAAGGAATCATAGATAAATGACGGGAGCGATGGGCTGGACATCGTAACCACACTCAGGTGTCTTTGGAGTTCGCTATGCGTTCGCAGGGTGGTGCGACCACCCCGGTCGATGAAATGCTATGTTTACAGGGGTGGTCAGGCGTTTGATCAACTGGTCGCGAGCGATGCGATCGACGCGCTGAGTGTCCGGGCAGAAAGGGACTCTTAATTGACACGAGTCCGGTTGGGTTGTCCTCGCTTGGTTGTGGGATTCGGGACACGGTGGTAGAGGTCGGTTTGCCTTATCGACCTCCGCCGGTGTGAGCCAGCCGAGGCTGGGTGTTGCCGGTTGTCGAAGATCTCGATGTAGACGAAGGGGACTGCTGCACGATCGGGTGACAGGTTCGGTCATGTGGCATGACTGGCCGGTGGGGTCATGATTGTCTCGTATTCGACCGGCGTCAAACGACCGGGAGCGGTTTGCCGTCGGCGGCGGTGGTGGGTCCGCCCGATCCAGGTGACGATCGCGATGCGCAATTCCTCACGGCCGTACTAGGATCGGCGGTCCAGGATGTTCTACTGCAGCAATGCGAAGAAGCTCTACATGGCGGCATTGTAACCGGCCGCACCGACGCGGCACATCGATCCGGCCATGCCGTGACGAGCCAAGGCGCCCAAAATCTTTCGGCTTCGAAATTGCGACCCGCGGTCGATGTGCAGAATGCAGCCGGCCACGTCACCGCGGCGGGCCACGGCGTTGCTGAGTGCGCCGGCGGCTAGTGCCGCGTCCGGGAAGGTTGATGCTGTAACCCGCCACTCGGGGTGGCGGGTTGATCATCGGCTGGTGTCCGGTGATGCTGCTGGTGGAGG
>NZ_JBEXME010000095.1:0-2501 GCF_040610355.1 Nocardia sp. NPDC004168
CGACCGGAGCCGCCGCGAAAGCCATCCAGGTGGCACTCGCCCAGCTCGGCGACCCCTACGTCTACGGTGCGGAAGGGCCGAACGCTTTCGACTGCTCGGGCCTGATGCAATACGCGGCGGCAGCCGCCGGTGTGCGGATTCCGCGAGTCGCGGCCGACCAATACCGCACCCTGCCCAAGGTGAATCCCAGAGACATCAAGCCCGGCGATCTTATTTTCCCCTCGAGTTCGTTCAAGGGACCCAACAACCCGGGCCACGTCATCATGTACATCGGCAACGGCATGTGCGTCGAAGCTCCCCACACCGGCGGCCACGTCCAGTACCGGAAACTGCCCAGCAGTTACGCGGCCGCGCGGTGGGCGTGATCAGTCGATCCGACGTGCCCGCTGTCTGCCGCCGCCGCACCGGAGCCGATCGTCCGCGACCGGCGTCAATACCCCACGTACGAGCCGCCGCCGCGCATCTGCACGATTCCCGGCACGTTGCTGACCGACCCGTAACGTTCGATGGCGTACCGAACGCCCGCGACGATATTGTCCACCGGATTCCAGATATCACGGTGCCCCGGAACGGAGTACGCGTTGAACGTCGGATCGATGGTCTGCATCAGGCCTTTCGACGGAATTCCGGCCGCGGCGTTGCTGTCCCAGAGATTGATCGCGTTGGGGTTGCCACCGGACTCGTGCTGGATGATCGCCGCGATGTCGGCCGGATCGATCTGGCGCGTGTCGTAGCCGTGCTGACGCAACACCTGCAAGGCTTCGTTGATCCATTGCCCCTGCTGGCCGGACGGCCGCGTGCGTGGCGGACCGCCGCTGGGCCCGTGCGTGCCCGAGTGGGACGTGCGGCGGGGCCGCCGCGGCTGGACGGGACGCGACTCGCGCAGATAGCGGTCGGCAAGAGCAGCTACGCGATCGGCGGTGAGCACTGCGGCGGCCTGTCCTTGGCCGAGCACGGTTCCCGCCCGTTGTAAGGCGCTGTCCAAGGTCGAGATCACCAATTGCCTGCTCGCGTTGGCGTCCTGGACGGTGCCGAGCGCGGTCAGCGCGGTGTTCACCTCGGCGAGGATCGCACCGATCGCTGCGCGTCCCTGCGTGCTGTTGTCGACCGCGCCGCCGAGGATGCGTTCCAGCTCGGCGTTCATCGACTGTGTCGCATCGCCGTGGCGTGCTCGATTCTGATTGCTGTCGGCGTATCGAGAACCGAGCGCACCGTCCCACACGACGGGTCCGCTCGGCCGCGCCGCGTCGAGATCGGGCGGCGCGTACGGCTGTCCCGTCACGGCGGTCGGCGGGCCGTCACCGTATTGGGCGGCGATGGCCGCCAGCGCGCCCATCGCCGCGGCCGCCATGGGCGTGGACGAGCCCGCCATGCCCAGCGTGTCCGAGCGCGGAACGGAGGGTGAACCCGCAGCCGCGGAGGTCGTCTCGGATGCCGACGGTGCATTCTGGGTGCGCCCCTGAGCTGTCGCGCCGACCGGTGCCGCCGGTGCGGCCGCACCCGGCTGCGGCCGCGGAATCGGGGTGGGAGCGCCGCGCGTCGCGGACTTGGCGGGGCGGCGCGGCGCGCTGGTGGTGGCGCCCGCACGCACGTCGCGCGGATCGCCGGGCTCATCGGGATCTCGCTCGGGCCCAAGGCGATCCGCCGGAGCCATCAGTCCCCCCGCTGCGTGCGGACGCTACGCGCGGTGACCACAGAGGCAGCCATGATCCACCTTCCGCCGGATGCCCCGGTACGCGCTGCCGATCGCCGGACATGATCGGTGCGTGCTGGAACCGGGAGAGCGCACAGCCGATGCGGCAAGCCCGCGCCGATGCGGTGAACTCATGCCGCTTGCCCGGCTGTCGGCTCACCCGACTCGGAATGCCTCTTCCCCGGCACTCGTCCCGAAGCGTATCCGCAGCCTAATGCAGGTACCTCCCCAGCACTCCCATGCTGTTCCCGCTTGCGGGAATATCGGTGCCCGGCACGCGGCGGCGGACAACCGCGTGGCGCCTCGATGGAAGAGGGCACCGAGCGACTGGTGAAGGCCGGGCGAGGTCAAACGGCGACGTTGCGCATCGCCGAGGCGATGCTGTTGGCGTAGGCGATGCGCTGCCCTCTCGCCTCACCGGAGCTTCTTTCGTAATACTGATCGAAGACCGCCGCCGCGTAGGCGGGCGTCTGCGCGGCCCGGAGATATCCGTACGCGGTGGATTCATTGCTGCGCAATTCTGCCATCATGAAATCGATCTGGACCTTCCAGTCGGTGACCGGCTTCCCTTGGGCTGCCGCGAACCGCTCCAGGGCCTGCCGCCGCCCGCCCCGCCACTGACACAGACCGATAGCGCCTTCGCCCGAGTTGTACGCGCTGGTGTTGAAACCGGACTCGACCTGCAGGTTACCCACGATTCCGGCTGCTTGGGCCGGCGTGAGACCGTATTTCGAGACGAGGTAGCGATAGACATCCGCCGGATTGGCTTTCGAGCCTCCCGGAATGTTGTCGCCGTTGCCGCGCGTGC
>NZ_JBEXME010000096.1:0-2452 GCF_040610355.1 Nocardia sp. NPDC004168
GGTTCGGTAGGTCACAGGCCCAGCTCCACATCGGTGATCGGGTAGGCCACACACGAATGGGTGTAATCGAATCGAGCGTCGGAGAGCCGGAGTTTCGCCTCCTCGGCGTTGTGCACCTCACCCTTCAGAATCCGCACCCGGCACAGGCTGCATTCGCCGGAACGGCAGGCGGCCTCGGGACGAATACCGTTGTCTTCCAGAGCGTCCAGAAGTGGACGGTTGCGCGGGGTGCGGAAGGAGGTGTTGCCGACGGTGACGGTGACCTCCTGCGCCGGATCGATACCGGCGGGCCAGTGCGATTGGGCGGTGGGATCGCTGGGCGCGCCGTTGGCCTCGAAACGGATGCGTTTGCGCGGGTGGCCCAGCGCGGTGAGCTGCCCGAGGGCGTAGGGGTACAGCGCCTGCGGGCCGCACACGTAGACCATACGGCCGTCGAGTTCGCCCACCAGCCGGTCGATGGTTTCCGCGGTGAGGAAGCCGGTGGCTCCGGTCCAGCCGGCGGCGGGTTCGGCGATGACATGGTCCACGTCGATGCCGGGGTGGGTGGCGGCGATCTCGTCCAGTTCCGCGCCGAAGATGATGTCGGAGGCGTCGCGGGAGCCGTAGATCAGGTGGAAGGCGCGATCGAGACCCAGATCGGCGATCTCACGAATCATGCTCATGGCCGGAGCCACGCCCGAACCGCCCGCGAGGAACACCACGTCGTTGCCGTGAAAAAGCGGGTTGTGGTGGAAGGTGCCCATCGGGCCTGTGGTGGTGAGCACCTGCCCGATCTCGGCGGTGTCGACGAGCAGGTTGCTGACGCGTCCGCCGGGGACACGGCGGACGGTGAGGTCGTAGTGGGTCAGCCGGGACGGGCTGGAGGAGATCGCGAACGGGCGGCTGGTGCCGTCGATGAAGACGTTCACGTACTGGCCCGCCAGGAAGGGCGGCAGCTCGAACCGGTCGGCGCGCTCGAGCCGCAAGGTCTTGGCGGTGGCGGTCTCCTCGATGATCGCGGTGACCACCAACCGCAGCCGCTTGGGGTGGTAGGCGTCGATGGTTGCGCGTGTTTCGGCGGAGTAGTCGCGCGTATCGGGGACGCGGGCATCGATCTCGGCGAGGATCTCCGCCGCCCCGTCGAACCGTTCTGCGAGTGGGTGCTTCACGTAGTGTCCTCCGATCAGGCGGCTTTGGAGCGCAGGAGACGGCGGGCGACGCGCGCACCGGCCTCCAGGGTGGGCTGGAATCCGCCGATCCCGGCCCAGGAGCCGGCCAGATGGAGTCCGGGAACATGGGTTCGGCGTTCGCTGTCGCGGAACAGCCAGCCTTCGGTGGCGTCCTGGTCGTAGCCGTAGATCGCGCCGCCCGGATGCCCCAGGTAGCGCATCATCGTCAACGGTGTCGCGACGTCGACCTCTTCGATGGCGTCGCGGATGCCGGGGGTGACGGTTTCGCACAGGTCGAGCAGGGTTTCGGCGTAGGCGAACTTGGTGCGCGCGTACTCCGATGCGGCGATGTTCTTCCAGATGTCGGCGTACTGCAACGTCATCAGGCTGACGTGCGTGGCGCCGGCGGGCGCGAATCCGATCGGCGCGACATCGTAGGAGCTGACGCAGATGCCCCGCGCGGGCTCGAACGATTTCCATGCCCGGTAGGTGCGGTCGTCGTCGGCGTCCATGTTGACGAACGTCGTGCTGGTGGTGAAACCCAATTCGGCCGGAGTCGCGTCCAGACCCATGTGCAGCACGAAGCCGGAGACACCGATTCGCCTGGTGGCCAGATCGTTGCGCACCTCGGCGGGCACGTCGATGCCTTCGAGCATGCCGTAGGTGGTCGGCAGCGACGCGTTGGAGATGACGTCGGCAGCGGTGACCTCCGAACCGTCTTCCAGCCGCACACCCAGGACCCGGCCGGATTCGGTGAGAACGGCCTCGACGCCGGTGTTGAACCGCACTTCGCCCCCCGCGGCGAGGAAGGCGTCGAGGATGGCGGTGGACATCGCCTGCGACCCACCGCGCACATGCCAGGGCTTGAACTCGAAGTAGGCGAACAGTGTCAGCGCCAGATCCTGGAATCGCAGTCTCGACGGCGGCTGCCCGAGATAGGTCCAGTACATGCCAAGCGCGACCTTGATGCGGTCGTCATCGAAGAACTCGTCGAGCACGTCCTTCAACGGCCGCAATCCGTACTCGAACAGCACCGGGTCGATCTGCTCGACCGGCATCCTCCGCATGGCGGCGATCTGCCAGAAGCTCACCTGCCGGATCAGGTCGAAGAATTTCGCGGCCCGGTCGCGGTTGCCGGGGAACTCGGCCTCGATGGCGGCGACCGCGCCGTCCCAGTCCGCGGGCAAGGTGAGATCCAGCCGGCCGGGAATCACGGCACGATAGAGGTCGTGTTCTTGCACGAACTCCAGCTTGTCGGCGATGCCGAGTTGCTGGAACAGCCCTTCTCGCAACGACATCGGCTG
>NZ_JBEXME010000097.1:0-2433 GCF_040610355.1 Nocardia sp. NPDC004168
ATGTGCGCCGCGAAAGCGGCGTGTCGTATCCCCGGCCCAGCCGGGAGGAACTTGGAGGGAGGTTCCTGGGTCGAATGGCTGACCTGATGCCGAAAGGCTAAGGGGACAACAGCATGCCAGAGAATCCGGTGACCGGGCCCAGTGGTCGGGGACGGGGTGCCGGAGGGACCCGCGTGATATGGCGAAAGCTGGATTGCCTGAA
This sequence comes from Nocardia sp. NPDC004168, assembly GCF_040610355.1. Lineage (NCBI taxonomy): Bacteria > Bacillati > Actinomycetota > Actinomycetes > Mycobacteriales > Nocardiaceae > Nocardia > Nocardia sp. NPDC004168. The sequence continues at coordinate 203 of NZ_JBEXME010000097.1, forward strand.
TCCCAATCTCCAGTCGATGCAAGTTCCCATCCACCGGAAACGACCGCTGAAACCGGTGTCGCGCCCTGCGTCGGAGTCGATTGTGGCCGACGCAACCTCCAGGGCGCGAGGCGATGTCCAGCGAGGACATTCAAGGAGATGAGTGGGGCGCCTACGTCACGCTGTTACGTACGACACGCACGAACGCGGGATCGTCTACGGGACGCGAGTCCTATGACGACGGAGGCCTGGTAGTAGTCGCCGGAGTCACGCCCGGCCGAGGAGGACGGGAAAGCCGTCCACAGGGCGAAGCAGGCCAGGTGAATCGGACACCAGATGTGATCGGGAGGTATGCGAAATGCAGAGCGCCGCAACGGTGCTGGGTGTCCTGCGTGAACGCGGCAGGCGCGGACTGCCGTGTGAGGAGTTGTATCGGCAACTGTTCAACCCGCAGTTGTATCTGCTGGCCTACGGGCGCATCTACGCCAACCGCGGCGCGATGACGCCCGGGGTCACACCGGAAACCGTGGACGGCATGTCCCGGGCGAAGATCGACCGCATCATCGATGCGATGCGCCACGAGCGCTACCGATTCCGCCCGGTCCGGCGCGTGCACATCCCGAAGAAGAACGGCAAAACCAGACCTCTAGGTTTGCCGACCTGGTCGGACAAACTCGTCGGCGAGGTGGTGCGCCTGCTGTTGGAGGCATACTACGAGCCGACGTTCTCCGACCGGTCCCATGGATTCCGCCCAGGTCGGGGCTGTCACACCGCGTTGCGGGAGATCGACAACACCTGGACCGGGACCGCGTGGTTCCTCGAGGGAGACATCGCCGACTGCTTCGGCTCGCTCGATCATGATCGAATGGTCGAGATCCTGGCGGAGAACGTCCATGACAACAGGTTTCTGCGGCTGATACGGAACATGTTGACGGCCGGATACCTGGAGGATTGGAAGTGGGGTGCCACCTTGTCGGGGGCTCCCCAGGGTGGGGTGGCATCCCCGATCTTGTCCTCCATCTACCTGCATAAACTCGATCAGTTCGTCGAGAAGACTTTGATCCCGGAGTACACCCGAGGCGAGCGCAGGGCCCGCAACCCTGCCTACCTGGATCTACAGAATCAGCTGGCCAAGGCCCGCCGGCGCGGTGACCGAGCACAGGCCCGGATACTGCGGCGGCATATGGTCAGCCTGCCCAGCGCCGACCCGGACGACCCGGGATATCGGCGGCTGCGCTACTGCAGATACGCAGACGACCATCTGCTCGGGTTCGCCGGACCCAAGGCCGAAGCCGAGGAGATCAAACAGCGGCTGGCGCAGTTCCTGCGTGAAGATCTCAAACTGGAACTGTCCCAGGACAAGACGCTGATCACCCACGCCCGCACAGGCGCGGCACGGTTCCTCGGCTACGAGATCACCGTCCAGCACAACGACACGAAGAAGACCGGCCGTTACCGTCGCGTCAACGGCCAGATCGCCCTTCGTGTCCCTCGGGAGGTGATCAAGGCCAAGTCCGCCCCTTACCTGCGTCGCGGCAAACCCGCCAAGCAGGCGGCTCTGACCAACGGCAGCGACCACACCATCGTCGCCACCTACGGGGCTATCTACCGGGGCATCGTCCAGTATTACCTGCTCGCTGGTGACGTTTATCGGCTGCACCGGCTGCGCTGGGTCATGGAGACCTCCATGCTCAAGACCCTGGCAGGCAAGCACCGCTCGTCGATGTCGAAGATGGCGGCCAAGCACAAAACCAAAATCATGACATCGCACGGGTTACGCACCTGTTTCGCAGCACGCATCGAACGCGAGGGCAGGAAACCACTGGTCGCACGGTTCGGCGAGACACCGCTGCATCGGCAGAAAACGGCGAGAGTCGTTGACTCCCAGCCGATCCGGGTCGACCATCCGCATAAGGAGATCCTCACCCGGCTCCTCGCGGACACCTGCGAACTCTGCGGTACCGTGGGCAACGTCGAGGTCCACCACATCCGCAAACTCGCAGAACTGGGAATACCCGGACCGCTTCAGCCCCAATGGATTACAGCCATGCACAACCGGCGACGCAAGACCCTCGTGGTCTGCGCCACCTGCCACGGCCATATCCACACCGGGCAACCGCCCGCATCTCTCACGCAGTAGTTCACTGGAGAGCCGGATGATCGGGAAACTGTCAAGTCCGGTTCGGCGGGAGGCCGCGCGGAAAAGGACCAGCACACTCTGGCACCTCGCTGCGCGGCCGACCCATCCTCCT
>NZ_JBEXME010000098.1:0-1852 GCF_040610355.1 Nocardia sp. NPDC004168
TGAGCACGGCACCCGACTGCGGGAGCTCGACGGGATCGGTCCTGTCCTCGCGGCGCGGTTGATCGGCCGTACCGGCTTGGCCACAGGCTTCGCGACGGCGGCCGCCTATGCCACTCACAACGGCACCGCACCGATCGAGATCGCCAGCGCCGACCGCCAAGTGCATCGGCTCAGCCGTTACGGTGACCGGCAGCTCAACTCGGCGATACGCACCATCGCCATGGTCCAGGTCCGCATGTCCGGCAGCGCTGGGCGCGCCTATTACGACCGCAGGATCGCCGCCGGAGCATCCCCACGCGCGGCCATGCGCTGCCTGAAACGACACCTGTCCAACGTCGTGTGGCGCATCATGATCGCCGACGACACCAGACGCCGCCGAACCACAGCCGATCCTATTCTGCGACTCGACGAATAGAAAGGCACCCCGGTTCCTCGGAGGCGATGATGTTCCCCCGGTTTTCCGGAGTTGGTTTGCTTGACTCTTGCTCACGAAGTCATCGAAGGAGACTTTGTTCCTGCAATAGGTAGTGGTCAGGCGGGATCGGTTGTATGCCGATGTGGGGTGTCCACCTATGCGAGGACGGTTGAAAGGTGTCGGCGGGTAGAAGGTGCTGATAGAGAGTTCATCGCTTGATGCTCGTCGGGGATGATGGCGACCTCTGTGGTGCACAACGCAGTGGAGCCGATCGGGCAACGAAGCCCAGTGGGGTTGCCGTCGTCAACCGAATACGTGGTGTCGCAAGCGCGGGCGTCGGTGCGCGGGCGATCCTGCGGCGAACAATTTCCCATCTGGCCGTGCGGAGGCAATCGTCTTCGTTAGCCGTCGATGCAGAACCGGTTTCTATGATGACTGCACTACTACCGCTTGCTTACGGATACTTGCGCGATGACCTGATCGACGGTCGCGATCGTGCTGCGGGCGACGACACATTGCGAGCTGCCGCCACATCGCTGGGCTACGAGCTGGCGACCGTATTCCATGAACCGCCACCGCAGAACGGACTGCTTCCGCCAGCGTTCGTCGATCTGATACAGGAATGCCGCCGCGCCGCGGCGCATACGGTGATCACCTTGCAGGGGCACCTGTCGAACATGGCGATGTCACGGATGGTCCTGCAGGAGGTCCTGCACGCACGCGCCGAAGCCGTCGTCCACGAGATCGGGCACCAAACAGGAATCCGGTGACCCCCAGACCCGGTGACAGACGAAACCCGAGGACGCGAACCGCGCAGACGACAGACCTGAAGGAGAGGTCGATCCAAGCGAAATGATCAACTGCTTCGCGACGACGGCCTGGACCATGCCCTCCGAAGCCTATTCGCGGCGGGTGCTAGCTTCTCCGACAGCAGTGAGGCCGACGACCGGAGGTGTCTGGGGAGGAGTCCAGACAATCACCCAACCTTGCTCGCCGAATTGCGGCCAGCGGGGATTCGCATCTGATCCGTACCGCACGCGAATCGACACCGCCGGAAGCCAACGCCATGCGGCGTGCTTGCGCCGCCCAGGCAGCGATGCTGTCGACGATCGGGGCGCGACCGCTGATCCTCGCCGAAGTCCGTGACTTCCGCGATCTCGGGAGCCCGACGAAGTCACGCTTCATCAGCAACTGCATGGAGTGTACTTAGACCATGTCTCATGTCGCTGATTTCGCCTTCGCGAGTTTCTTGTAGCAGGTGAGCGTGGCGGCGAGGGTGAGGAAGGCGAGGAAGTGCGTGCCCTTGCGGTCATAGCGGATGTTGAGCCTGTGGTAGCCGGTCAGCCAGGAGGATGGGTCGGCCGCGCAGCGAGGTGCCAGAGTGTGCTGGTCCTTTTCCGCGCGGCCTCCCGCCGAACCGGACTTGACAGTTTCCCG
>NZ_JBEXME010000099.1:0-1766 GCF_040610355.1 Nocardia sp. NPDC004168
GCGCGTCCGCTGGCCTACCTGATCGCGCAAGAGGCCATCGACCAACTCCTCGACGCACTGCCGGAGATCGAACTGAACCTGCCGAACCGAACCCCGGACTGGCGACCGGGCCCCTTCCAGAGGGCCCTGACCGAATTGCCGGTCACCTTCCCCCCTGGCACCCCAATCGAACCGTGAGTGTCCCCGGCTTCTCCGTCAAGCCCCTGCCAGTAGAACTACAGATTTATGGTCTGTGATCGTCGCATGGAAGATGGCATCGGAGAGCCGGGATTGAGGATACGAAGCGCTTCCACGCTGCCATCGCCGCTGGCTTTGTGCCGGGCGAGCAGCCTGCGAGCTTCTGTCCAGGTAGGGGCTCTGATTCACTTCCGGTGGCGGGCGCTATGCGAGAGCAGGATGCGGTGCCGAAGTAGCTGAAAACTGGGCCCTGCCATGCATTTGTCGCGTGATCAGTTTGGTCTTGGTGTTGACGCCTTCGATCGGGCCGTTGTTGTAGGGCACGGTGGGGCCAGCGACCGCAGCGTCGTGGTCCTGGTCGATGCCGCCTACAAACGGGTCGAGTTCGGTCAGCCCCGCTTCACAGAACTGCACGAACCATCCATCGAGATCAGTGCCGCGGCGTTCGGCCAGGATCGTGGCGAATTCGCCGACGAGTTCAGCCAGGTCGGTCATCTCTGGGCAGGCTGCGACAAGTTCGTCCAGATGAGCGCGGTGTGCTCTGGGAAGCTCGGTTGGCTGGCTCATGATCCATGAAGTCAGCCGACGCGGTGAGGCAGATGAGGTAGCTCTCGGCGCGCCCTTGGTTGAGGTATTTGTGCAGTAGGTTCAGGCCGCCGGTGTATCCGAGCGCTTTGATCTCGTGGAACAGGTGAAGGACCGGGACACCGAGCTGTTCGGTGCGACACTGCCGCAAGTGGTCGCGGGAAGGGGTCGACAAGTCAGGCCCGGTAAACGGTGGGCGCAGTCCAGCAATCCGACACCTTGATCGAGCAGATCGTGCACCGCATGTCAGCGTTCCAGCATGGTGGTCTCGCGGGTGAGTGTTTGCCGCTTCGCGCCGGCCGCAGTCCAGCATTGGCCGTGCGCGGTGACGACTTCCCTCACCGATCGGGTCAGGCCGCGGGCATAGATGCCAACGGTCGCTGACCTGCAATTCGGCGGGCCGCACGGCGGATCGCTTCGACATAGGTGGCCGATCCGCCCACGGATGACGACCTCGACGCCAGGATTGTTCGGCAACCATTTTTCGAGGGTTTCGGACTTGCGGTCGGCCAGGATGTCGATCCGTTGGTGAGTGACGGCATCGATGACCGCCGTGCGCTGACAGTTTCGGCGGCGCAGGGCGAGGTGGGGCCTTCGCGCGCGCCATAACGGCACCGCGCCACTGCCAGGTAGGGTCATTCAACCGCGCGCGACATCAACTGTCTCGCAACGGAAACCGGCTACTCAAGCGGCGCTTCATCGGATCGCGCTCACATAGGCACGTTGCCATCCCGGCGCCCGCGAGCTACTGGCCCGCCTCAAAGCCGCCGGCGACGGAGGCCTTGAAGCGTTGCGGATCCTCAAACGCAGGCTCTCCGACGTAGTTTTCCGACCCATGCTCGTCGACCAGCAACCCGCTGAAACCACTACGCCTTGACCGAGGAGTTATTTGCAGTCCGCGACAGTATGCTAAGTGCCTGTGTATGAACTGATCGTTTTTCCTGTTGCGGCTGCTGCGGGTGGCTTATCGTCGAGGCGGGGTGGTTCGTGCGGGAGGCGGCGAT
>NZ_JBEXME010000100.1:0-1718 GCF_040610355.1 Nocardia sp. NPDC004168
ACCATCGCCGCCTCCCGCACGAACCACCCCGCCTCGACGATAAGCCACCCGCAGCAGCCGCAACAGGAAAAACGATCAGTTCATACACAGGCACTAAGATGGCGACCACAGGGCAAATCTCAGTGTGCCAATTTGCGAAGTGCAGAGAACCTCGGCCAAGTCCAACGTCTCGATGACCTGTAACTAATTCACCACAGCCGCGACGTTCGTCCGCGAGGTGAAGATCCGGCAGCCCCCGCACCGAACAGCTCTTCACCGGCCCGGCAACGTACTTTCGGAACCGCACGAACCCAGTGACCAGTCCCCGATAACGCGACCATCTGATCCGGCCCCCGGATACGCGACCATCGTTGCGAGAGTTGAGGCAAACTTGACCATCAGGAGGTCATGATGCCGAAATCGTATCCGCCCGTGACCGTCTGCAGATCGAGGTGATCAGAGCGGCGGGTTCGACGGTACGGATCAGGCCGCTACCGGTGTGGATCCGGTTGGCTGCCCCGCCTGCGGGACGCCGTCCGGGCGAGTCCACAGCCGCTCTCAGCGGCGGTTGTCCGACACCTCGATCACCGGCCGCGAGGTCCTGATCGAGCCACGAAATTTGTGCCCGATCCAGCATTGGCGCGATGTTGACAGCCCGTGCTACCGAGACGTTGGGAGGGGCTTTTGCCGACTATCCCTGGTTATGTCATGTGGTGGCATCCGAACGAGTGAGCGCGATGCAGCGGCTGTTGGTGGGACATGTCGGGTTGAAACACGGTCGGGTCTGGGTCGCCGACGATGGTGACGCGGTGGCGGTGTGGACGCATCCCGACACGGACGGGGCTGCGGCTATCGGCGCAAGGCAAGGGTTTTGGTAAAGCCATCGTATTGCCCGGCATGCAAGCCGCCGAGCAGGCCGGTGTCCCTGCGTTTCTGGAAATCTCGGATGAGCGCAACCTCCGGTTCTACCGGCGGCTCGGCTTCGAAGTGACTGCCGAGGTGGCCGCGACGCACGGGCACCTGACCTTGCACCCCGTGCGCGTCTGTGGTCATGAAGCCCCAACCTTCGGGAGGTAGCCGGGTTCAAGAATGAGTCGGCGGAATATGGAAGCGCTCGTGATTGTGGAAGCGGCCGTGGTCATGAATGCAACTGGGGTCACTGACGCGCAACCCGTTGCGCACGCGCGTCTTCTCATCGATGCAAAAGCCGTCATCCCGAGTCGGCGGCGCCTCGGCAGTCGCCGTCACCGCGCTCGGCGCCCCGATCGCCGCGGCAATCAGCGCTACAACCAGGGTGCGGCGTACCGGCGCGGCAGTCGCGGGAATTGTTCGCCCCATCGGGTTCCTTCCGTTGCGGGATCTCACACCGTTCTATCAGCACACGCAGCATGGCACCACCCGCCGATTCCAGGGGCAACTCGACGATCATCGACCGCGGCCCCTTCCTCATCGACCGGTCAGATCCCGGTCCAGTACGGCGAGTTGGGCTCGCACCTGTGCGTACAGCGACGAACCTCGTGCCAGCGAAGCTGGATAGGCCGCCCACGTCGCGGCCGTCTACGGAGGCTATCCACCAGCCGAGGATGGCCGGGTCTCGAGATTTGAGGACGGCGGCGCGCAAGCGAGCACGGAGGGATTCGCGGACTCAGTGCCTGTGTATGAACTGATCGTTTTTCCTGTTGCGGCTGCTGCGGGTGGCTTATCGTCGAGGCGGGGTGGTTCGTGCGGGAGGCGGCGAT
>NZ_JBEXME010000101.1:0-1633 GCF_040610355.1 Nocardia sp. NPDC004168
CTAGGTGTATGAGGCCGTGACGTTGTTGACGCCAGTGTGGAGGCGGCTGGCTGGAGGCCGGTTTCCGGCGGCGGAATGTGGTCGATGGTCCCTCTGTATTGTCAAGCCGCGTCCGAATACTGTGTAGTGGGCGTGACGTCGCGCGACCGGGCATCGTTCATCATCCTCTTCCAGAGGACGGTGGCCAGGTGGCGTTTAAGGCAGCGGATGGCTTCGCGTGAGGTCTTTCCCTCGGCGATCTTGCGGTCGTAATAGCGTCGGCCGGAACTTGTGCGGGTCCGGATCTGAACGACGGCGATGGAGTGGAGCGCAGAGTTGAGATCTCGATTTCCATAGCGAGAGAGCCGATGTCGGTTGTAGTCGCCGCTGGCGACTTGGACCGGTGCGGTACCGGTGTAGTTCGCGTAGGCCGCGGCGGTGGGAAACCGCCGCGGATCACGGGTGCCGGCAAGGACCCGGGCGGCGAGGACGGGGCCGACCCCGACGATGTCGGTGAGCGATGTGGCGTGCTCGTCGAGTACCTGCTTCATCGTGGCGCTGTTGTCGGCGAGCTGGCGGTCGCAGCGTCGGACGTCGGCGATGAGTTCTTCGACGAGTTGGGCGCGGACCTGGTCGGTTGCAGTGGCAGGGTTGAGAGTGTGCAGGGCTTTCTCGGCGGCGGTGGCTGTCAGCGCGCGTTTCACGCCGCCCGGGATCAGTTCCCGCAAGAGAGCATGCAGCTGGTTGAGCAGCCTGGTGCGATGCCGGCTGAGGGTGTGCCGCCGCTCGTCCAGGAGCGCGAGGGCGTCGGTGTGGTCCTCGATGGCGACCGGTCGGCTCTCCCCGCGGATCGCTGCCACGCAGGCCGCTGCGGCGGCATCGATCGGATCGTTCTTGCGGCGGCCTCCGCGGGAAAGTGTGCGGATCTTCGCGGTGGCGGTCGGGGGAATGTCGACCACGGTCTCACCCCGACTGATCAGCCACTGCGCCAGGTGATGACCAAGGCCCTCGGCGTTTTCGATGGCCCAGTAGCGCTCCGGCCACCGCCGTGCCCAATCCAGCAGCCGACGGTATTCGGTCGCGGACGAGGCGATGGTGAGGGTGTCGATCGTCGTGGTTGCTGGAGTGTCGACGGCAGCGGCGGTGTGGGACGCCTTGTGCGGGTCGACACCGAGGATGATCATGCGAGCAGGTCTCCCTGGAGCCAGAGCCGGTGGATTGGGGCCGCGGCCGACAAGCCGACTTCCAGAACTGCAGATGCTGTGTGCTGGTCATCCCTCTGTCGAGTCAGGCCGCAGACGGAAGTGGACGCGGCGACCGGACCATCGATGAGTCAACCCGACGGGCGGGTGACAGATAGTTGTCGAGTCAGCCGACGTCCACTTCCTGACACCATATCGACGGGTAGCTACTCCCGCGACTCGGTGCTGGCTCGACGATAAGTCGGTAGTTGTAGTGGATGTTCCAGACGCTGAGCGCGTCGGTGCGTTGGTTTTCGCTGGTCCATTCTCGGACGTAGAGGAATTCCTCGGCCAGAATCCGGTGATAGCGCTCGACCTTGCCGTTGTGCCGTGGCGTGTAGGGGGTGATGCGCTGATGCCCCGCTCCGAGCAGGACTTTCGCGAAGTCGGTCGCTTTGTAGCAGGCGCCGTTG
>NZ_JBEXME010000102.1:0-1620 GCF_040610355.1 Nocardia sp. NPDC004168
AACGGCTCTGGCTCACTTCCGGTGGTGCCCGGGCTATGCGAGCAGGATGCGGTGCCGAAGTAGTGGAAAACTGGCCCGGCCATACATTTGTCGCTTGATCAGTTTGGTTTTGGTGTTGACGCCTTCGATGGGGCCGTTGCTGTAGGGCACGGTCAGGCCGGCGACCGCGGCGTCGTGGTCCTGGTCGAGGCCGCGAAGGAAAGGGCCGAGTTCGGTCAGCCCGGCCTCGCGAACCTGCTTCATCCACTCGTCGAGATCGCCACCGCGACGTTCGATCAGGATTCGCTGCGAACTCGCCGACGAGCCGAGCCAGGTCGGTCATCTCGGGACATGCCCCGACAAGTTCGTCCAGATGAGCGCGGCGTCCGGAGGGAAGATCGGTCGGCCGGCTCATGATCCACGAAGTCAGCCGACGCGGTGAGGGGCAGATGCGGTCGCTCTCGGCGCGCCCTTGGTTGAGATATTTGTGCAGCAGGTTCAGGCCGCCGGTGTAACCGAGCGCTTTGATCTCGTGGAACAGGTGAAGGACCGGGACACCGGGCTGTTCGGTGCGACGCTGCCGCAAGTGGTCGCGGAAGGGGTCGACAAGGCAGGCCCGGTAATACGGTGGGCGGCGCAGCTGGTCCGGCTCGGATGCGCGGGCGTAGCGTTTCACCGTGTTCAACGCCAGGCCCATACGCCGGGCGCAGTCCAGCAGTCCGACACCTTGGTCGAGCAGATCGTGCACCGCATGCCAGCGTTCCAACGTGGTGGTCTCGCGAGTGAGTGTTTGCCGTTTCGGGCCGGCCGCGGCCCAGCATCGGCCGTGGGCGGCGACGACTTCCCTCACCGATCCTGCCAGGCCGCGGGCACAGATGCCAGCGGTCGCTGACCTGCAGTGCGGCGGGCCGCGCGCGGCGGATCGCTTCGGCATAGGTGGCCGATCCGTCACGGACGACGACCTCGACGCCAGGATTGTTCCGCAGCCATGTTTCGAGGGTTTCGGACTTGCGGTCGGCCAGGACGTCGATCCGTTGGTGAGTGACAGCGTCGATCACCGCTGTGCCGTAATGGTTTCGGCGGCGCAGGGCGAAGTCGTCCACGCTGACCACCCGCGGGACCGGCCCGTGCGGCAGTGGGATCGCCAGCAGTATCCGCACCGCGGTATGTCGGGACAATCGAACCGGCAACGCGGCCAGCACACCGACCGCAGCCCGACCGGCCAGTTCTTTCACGATTGCCCGCACCTGGCCGGTCAGTCGGGTCGTTCGCCGTTGGTAGCGTTCGAGCAGCCCGGGTACCTGTTCACGGAAAGTTCTCCAGCACTGCGGTGTCGGGCAAACCAGTCGTCGAACCCGTACCCGGACGATCACCATGCGACCGTCGGCGGGCAGGTCGGCGACGGTCCGGTGGTGGTAGCTGTGGACTTTCTCCGACTCCTCACCACAGCGTGAGCACACCGCCGGGCCGGGCGCTGTCCGGGCCCGCACTACGAGCTTCCAGCCCTCCTCGACAACCTCGTCGATCACCAGCGCCGACGAACCCGAGAACATCAGCCCGACAGCAACATCCGCCTCACCCACCCAGGCATCGTGCCGTCAGGCGACCACGCTCAGCCACCGGAAGTGAGCCAGAGCCGTT
>NZ_JBEXME010000103.1:0-1615 GCF_040610355.1 Nocardia sp. NPDC004168
ATCACGGCACGATAGAGGTCGTGTTCTTGCACGAACTCCAGCTTGTCGGCGATGCCGAGTTGCTGGAACAGCCCTTCTCGCAACGACATCGGCTGACCATCGATGCCAACGCCGGACAGCTGGTGCAACGCGACCTCGAACTCGAAACGTCCACGGCGGAAGGATGTTCCGCAGCCCCCGGGAATATTGTGCCGCTCGAGCAGGAGGGTTCGCGCGCCCGCGCGCTGGAGGGTCGCGGCGGCGGTCAGCCCGGCATTGCCCGCGCCGATGACGATGGCGTCGTAGTCGCTCACGCTCCGGCGGCTTCCCGCTCGAGCTGCGCGGCGGCCTCGGCCTTGATCCGCTCGAACTGCTCACCCATACGCGCCGCGAGGGCCTGTGCCGCCGAGAGCGGACGCACCATGACCATGAAGTCGTCGATCTTGCCGTCCTCGTCGAAGTGCAGGAAGTCGCAGCCGGTCAGCCGCTTGCCGTCGACGGTGGCCTCGAACACGAACGCGTGATCACGACCGTCCGCGTCGGCGATCTCGCGCACATAGCGGAAATCTTCGAACACGCGGATCACCGCGCGCAGGATGGCCGCGGTGATCGCCTTGCCCGGGTACGGCTGGAATGCCACCGGACTGGTGAACACCACGTTGTCGGCCAGCAGCGCCTCGATAGCGGCCTCGTCACGAGCTTCCACGGCTACGCGGAAGGGGTGCATCTCCAACCTCCTATACTCAAGAAATTTAATAGGTGACTTGAACCGTATCCAGGTCGAGTCGACCTGTCCATAGCTCGAAGGACAGATATTTGATTAATCTTCTTGAGTGGTAGCCTGAGCCGATGGCGCTACGTAACGCGGTGCTGGCCGCCCTGCTGGAGGGCGAGGCTTCCGGCTACGACCTGGCCAAGAGCTTCGACGCCTCGGTGGCCAACTTCTGGATGGCCACGCCCCAGCAGCTGTACAAGGAGCTGGAGCGCCGTCGAGGGTGTCTGCAACTTCTTCGCGAGAACGCTGCTCTGCAGCTCGGTGAAGTGCATCAACCGCTCTACCCGTTTCCGGACGACCCGCACGCCTCCGAGACCACCGTGGCATGCACCCGCGGCGATCCGTAAGTGCGACCGGAACAGGTATTATTATCAATAATCTCCGTCAGCAGCCCTTCGTCCTGCAATCTCGGTGCGACGACGGGGCTCTTCGCGCGCTCGACCCTCCGTAGTAGTCGAGTAGGCGATTCCGTGAACCCGTAGATGGACAGTTCCGAAAAATCTTCTGGCGCACCCGAGTTGCTGCGCATCTGGGTCGTCCGCTTGGGATCCGCCTCCCCGACTACAACCTGACCGCGCGAGCCCTTAACTTGGCAGGGTACTTTCTGATGCCGCCGCAGATGACTTCTTCCGGTCCTATCGGGCCACATATCAGAGCCCTCTGGAAATTGGGGAAGCTCAATCTGTCACGGCCGAGACGCCGCCCGGCTCGACCCGGTGTTCTCACGAGCGCCGGCCGCGCTGGGGCTTGCGTGCGGCTTCGTCGACTACCTGAGCCTGCCGTTCGGCGGGCACCAAGGCGCGGATGTCCTCTCGGGAGCCGATCATCAGTTTCGCCAGGATCGAGCTCATCTGGGCGTCG
>NZ_JBEXME010000104.1:0-1582 GCF_040610355.1 Nocardia sp. NPDC004168
TCGGCGTCAACCTGGACACCGGCAGCTACCCCCTCGGCGGCACCGTCACCTCCGCCGAGTTCCACGCCCTGCCAATCACACCCGACAGCTTCCACTGCGACTGGAACTACAGCGTGGCGCCCTGCGCACCGCACCCGGCCGAGCAAGCCTCGACCCGCCGCAGGCTCGATCCCGTCGTGACCGAGATCCTCACCGATCCGGCTCTGACCGGCATGCCTCGAGCGGACTTCGCGCGCCTGGTCGCGGTCTCGGAACCCTACTGGGACGCCCTGGCCGAGGCGGCGTTCCAACGTCGCTTCCACCGCCCCCGCGGTTACCTGCATCCACAAACCAGCAGCATCGACCATTTCCACCGGCTCCTGACAGCCTTGCTGCGGCGGCGAAGAGCCGCCACCAGCACGCTGCTGGCCCGACTACTCGGCGTCACGCGCACCAATCAGTCCAACCAGTTCCGCGACGGCCACCGGATACTGGACCTGCACCGGATCGACGTCTCAAAAGATCAACTCCGACAGTAATTTACGGACGAGCCCCCGGGGCGCGCCGGGAACTGCCAAATCGGGGTGTTTCTCGCCTACGCGTCCCGGCATGGACATGCTCTTGTGGACCGGGAGCTGCATCTGCCAGGAGTCCTGGACCGCCGATCGTTAACGCTGTCGCAGCACCGGCATCGCGGACGAGGTCGAGTTCGCGGCCAAACCCCGGCTGGTGATGGCGATCTCGAGCGTGCTCTGTACGCAGGGGTGCCGTTCCGGTGGTTCACCGCCGACGAAGCCCTTGGTGAGGTGAAGTATCTGCGGTTCTGGCTCGAACAATACGACATCGCCCACGTGCTGGCGACCCGCCGCAGCGATACCCTGGTCACCACCGGGTGGGGCCAGGCCCGCGCCGAGGATCTCGTCGCTGTGCTCCCCGCGTGGTCGGTGGCAGCGGGTCTGAGCCAGTGCCGGTGCTAACGGGCCCCGCGACTACGACTGGGCGCGGTCCCGATCAGGGCGTTGTGGGCGCCGGGACGTGGGCAGTGGCTGCTGGCCACGTGCAGCGTATCCGACCGGGCGAGATCGCCTACGACGTCTGCTTCGGGCCCCGCCGGTCCACGATCGCGGGTCTGGCATGGATCGCCTGGGCGCGCTGGCGCATCGAGGAATGCTTCCAACAGGCCAAGAACGAAGCCGGCCTGGACCTCTACCAGGCCTGCGGCTGGCGGGCCTGGTACGCCCACATTACCCCTGTGGATGCTGGCCCTGGCCTGGCTCGCGGGATCCAAAGCCGTTGCAGCAAAGGGGGAATCAACGACACCAATCGAGATATGATCGCCCGCGCACTACCAGAGATTCGCCGCCTGACCATCGGCCTGTTGCTGAACTTCACCCGCAACACCCGGCGTCTCTGGGCTTGGTCGAACTGGCGCCGTCGCCGACAACACCAAGCCCGCCTCTCCCACTACCGACGACGAGGAGATCCCTCGAATATGTGCCCTTCAAGCACTAAGTGCCTGTGTATGAACTGATCGTTTTTCCTGTTGCGGCTGCTGCGGGTGGCTTATCGTCGAGGCGGGGTGGTTCGTGCGGGAGGCGGCGAT
>NZ_JBEXME010000105.1:0-1540 GCF_040610355.1 Nocardia sp. NPDC004168
GTCAGCAGCATCAGGGGGTTGCTCTCCGCCTGCCCTGTCAGCTCTGAGGACAGTGAGTTCCCATCCCTGCACTGAGCAATTCTGACAGACTCGGCTTCTCATCATCATGATCTAATTCATAAAGTTGAGCTTGACTTTCTACTACTTTGACAACTCCCGCTTCTCCAGTTTTTTGAACTTGTGATTTTTCTTTAACGCAAATTGCAAGTCCAAGTTAGCCAGCCAAGCTCATCTCATATGAACTCTTATAGTTGAACATTTTTCTTGGATAATGGTTCATCCAATACTCGATAGCGGCGACTTCTTCAGGGGTCGTCTTTGTTGTGCCTTTTGGCAGATGCCTACGAATCATTCGGTTATGGTTTTCATTCGTCCCTCGCTCAAAGCTCGCGTAGGCGTGTGCATAGTAAACTGGACAGCTTACGTCCTCAGAGAGCCTTGCAAATTCATGGCCATTGTCAGGGGTAATGGATTTGAAGTCATAACTTTTTTGAAGTTCCACCAGCTCATCATTGACCGCCTGTGCTGTTTTCCCATCAATCAAGCGAATGATCTCCGTGCGGTATTTTCGCTCTGTGAGCGTCAAAAGCACCTTGTTCTTAGCTCTCGTAAGAATGACCGTGTCAATCTCGTAATGCCCCACTTCTAAGCGATTGTTAATGAACTCAGGCCGTTCTTCAATAGACTTGCCAAAAGGATGCTTTGGCGCACGAGGTTTGATTTTCTTTGCCGCCTTATACTGCGGATAGAAAAGATGATGACGCTTGGCTTCTAACCAGCCCCAGTTGACCCAATTGTAGAGGCTGCTCAGAGAAACTCCTTTTAGAGCCTGATGAATGACTTCCAAAGAGTCCTTGTCTTCTTTAAGACGTGTACTCACATAACAATCAATCTCAGTCGTGAGTTTACTCGGACGAACACTGTGAGCCCTCAATCCTTCATAATTTTCTTGAGCCTTTTTAGCAGAGTATTTTACCTTCCGCTTGAGCTGGATTTCCCCTCGCTTCATCTCTCTGTCAATCGTCCCATGAGCTTTATTCAATAAGCGCGCAATCTCACGGTTGCTCAGTCCTTCTTTATTGTGCCAACGTTCAATGTTT
Source organism: Nocardia sp. NPDC004168 (assembly GCF_040610355.1). Lineage (NCBI taxonomy): Bacteria > Bacillati > Actinomycetota > Actinomycetes > Mycobacteriales > Nocardiaceae > Nocardia > Nocardia sp. NPDC004168. Next base: position 1,101 of record NZ_JBEXME010000105.1, read on the forward strand.
AAACGGTCTTGATTGGTCAGGTGTTTCCCTTTGCTCTGGCTTGTGATAGAATAGTCTTGCATCTGAATTTCCTTTTTATACTATTTGGTCGAACTTCTAGTATAAGAGATTCAGATGTTTTTTGCTTGACTCAAGGTGGCTAACTTCATTTTACAATTTGCGTTATTTTTTTAAAATAGAACTAAGTTTTTCAACGAAGAGATTAACTTCATCAATTGTATTCATTTCTGAAAAAGAAATACGTATGTTTTCTTTTAGTTTTTCAGAATTTTTCCCGTAAACAGCTTCAAGAACATGGGAAGGTTCGATTGTACCGGCTGTACAAGCAGAACCAGTTGAGATTGCGAAACCAGCTAAATCAAGTTTGGTCAAGAGCAAATCATGATTTTCATTCGGAAAAGCAAGATTTAGAACATGAGGCATACTTGGACCAAAATTAT
>NZ_JBEXME010000106.1:0-1461 GCF_040610355.1 Nocardia sp. NPDC004168
GTTAACGAGGCGCTCGGATCGCGTCGCGTTCCAGCGGTCGAGACTCGCGCCTGCGGCGCATGCGCTTCGACCGCTGGAACGCGAGCCGGGCCGCGAACGGCGCTCGTAAGACTCGCTTCTCCGGTGATCGCCGGGTGGCTGGGAGGGTGCGCCGCAGTACGCTCACGCCTACCTTCAAGCGCGTACGCTCAGGCCCACCTTCTGGAACTCCTTGAGGTCCGAGTAACCGGCCTTGGCCATCGAACGACGCAGGCCGCCGACGAGATTCAGCGAACCGAACGGATCGTCGGACGGGCCGAAGAGCACCCGCTCCAGGCTGGGGCGCACCGTGTCGCCGACCGGCTCGCCACCGAGATCCCACGGATCGTCGACGTGCAGCATCGACCCGCGCGGCACCGACGGGTGCGCGGCCGCCGACGGCCAGTACCAGCCGCGGCCCGGCGCCTCCGCGGCCACGGCGAGCGGGACGCCGAGCATGGCCGCGTCCGCGCCACACGCGATCGCCTTGGCCAGCTGCCCGGAGGTGGAGATGTCGCCGTCCGCGATGACGTGCACATAGCGACCGCCGGTCTCGTCCAGGTAATCGCGGCGGGCGGCGGCGGCATCCGCGATCGCGGTGGCCATCGGCACGCCGATGCCGAGTACCTCGCCGGTGGTGGTCGCGCCGGGGTAGGAGCCGTAGCCGACGATCACGCCCGCCGCTCCGGTACGCATCAGGTGCAGCGCGGTGCGGTGATCGCTCACGCCGCCTGCGACCACGGGCACGTCCAGGTCGGCGATGAAGGTCTTGAGGTTCAGCGGCTCACCGTCGCCGACATGTTCGGCGGAGATGATCGTGCCGTGCACCACGAGCAGGTCGATCCCCGCCTGCAGCAGCGCCGGGGTGAGCGTGCGCGCGTTCTGCGGGCTCACCCGCACCGCCACGGTGACGCCGGCGGCGCGGACCTGCGCCACCGCGGCGGCGAGCAGATCCGGCTGCATCGGCGCGGCGTGCAACTCCTGCAGCAACGCCACGGCGCGCTCGTAACCGCCCTTGCCGACCAGCTCTAGCAACTGGTCGATCTTCGCGCCGACATCCGCGTGCCGCGCCCACAGTCCCTCGCCGTTGATCACGCCGAGCCCGCCGAGGCGGCCGAGTTCGACGGCGAACTCCGGGGACACCAGGGCGTCGGTGGGGTGCGCGAGAAACGGGATCTCGAAGCGGTAGGCGTCCAGCTGCCAGGACAGCGAGACCTGCTTCGACGAGCGGGTCCGGCGCGAGGGGACGATGTCGACGTCGTCCAGCTCGTAGGTACGCCGGGCGGTCCGGCCCATGCCGATCTCCACCATGTCGCGCACGCGAAATCTCCTTGTCTGATTTGCAGCGCCTGCGGCGCTGCGTTGTTCGCGGCCCCTTATGGCTCGCGTTCCAGCGGTCGAGACTCGCGCCTGCGGCGCATGCGCTTCGACCGCTGGAACGCG
>NZ_JBEXME010000107.1:0-1391 GCF_040610355.1 Nocardia sp. NPDC004168
GGTGGACTCAAGGGAGTCAAGCCTCCTGAGGCGTTTGGAGAGAGGTCGCGAGATTGGTCTCTAGGCCATGCAGGAGACGAAGGCCCTCATCTCTCGATGACGGGGGAATCTCGGGGTTGTTCTCGAGCGGCGGCCCCAGTGTGCGGTTTCTCACGAGGTACGACGGCGAGGTCAGTGAGCCTCTCGTGGGGCGCCAGGGAAGTCGGGTCTCCATGCGAGTGGCGAGGGGGAGCGCGTCATTGCTCCCGAGCCATGGTAGGGGAATCTGGCCTCGAGACGTGTTGAAGAAGGTCTCTCGAGGTCTTTCTCGGGTTGAGGCAGGAAACCCTGGGTTCCCTCGACTTGTGCAGGTGACCTCAGGGGGCTTCTCATGGTGGCTCTGAGAAGCCAGGGAAACTGGAGGTGGGAGGGGCCTCTCGGGACTCCACTGGGCTTGGTGCATTGGAAGAGGGCCTCATCTCCAGTTGAGGCAGGAACCGCAGGGTACCTCTGATTTCAGACTCCGATCGCAGGGTCCCTGCAGACTGGGGACAGGAGAGTCAGGCCTCGTCTTGGGTTGAGGCATGGAACTCCGCTTGCCTCTCGAGATGTCCCCGGGGAGAGAGGCCGCTTGTCGAGCTGTATTTGGAACCTGGGGTTTTTTCCGAACGATGCACGGAAAAACTGCCCCTTCGTGTTGACTGCATTCACAGGCTGGAGTTCGGAGAGGTGTCCGGGCATCGGGTTCTTATCAAGAGGGGACCGGGAAATCGGGGTCCTACGGAATGTGGAACCACCCACGAGGCCACGTCTGGAATGTCTTCGTGAGACCGGCCTCATCCTGAGGTGCGACCGGAAGGTCGGGAACCCCTTCCAGACAAAGCAGGGGAGTCGACCCTCCTGTCCAGATCAGGAGGGGAGAAAGGGCTCAGAGGAGGGGGTGCCGGAAAACCTCGGTGTTCCTCTCGAGGGAGACCGGGATTTCGGGGAACTTTGTGGGTCGCATCAAGGGTGCCAAGTGCCCTTTCGACCTCCAATTCCTAACGTGGGACTTCTCCTGAGGCGCTGTAGCGGGAAAGGGCTTCATCTTGCGATGACGGGGGAGCCACGTGGTTTTTCTCGAGTTACGGCGGGATTCTCGAGTTACGACGGGGAATTCAGGCTGCCTCTTGTGTTGGCCCAGGCAAGTCCAATCTTCCATTCGAGTTGCGAAGGAAAGCTGGGGATTGCTCTCGAGTGACTGCAGGGCCAATAGACCTCATCTAGGCTTGTGTCCAGAAGCCAATGTTCCTCTCCAGGGGCGACAGGGATCTCGGGGTACCCCACGAGTGACCCGTGTGCTCACGAAAGCAGTGGTCTCCTAATTCTCAGACCGTACCAGTCGAGTGCCACAAGATCAGCCAGCAGTCCTC
>NZ_JBEXME010000108.1:0-1341 GCF_040610355.1 Nocardia sp. NPDC004168
CGTGCCCGCAACCCCCGCAGCAGCGCGGCGGCGGTGTCGGCGGTCAGGCTGGTCGGCGCGCCACCGGCCAGTAGCTCTCGCAGCAGTGCGTGCAGGAGACAGCCACCACCACCTGACAGAGGAGCAGGCAACAGTCCTTCGGTCGATGGCAGGCACCTCAGAGTTGGGTTGCACGGGCCAGGAAGGCTGTTGAGATCGGCAGTCTGTGTACCTCTGCCAGTGCGTAGAGTGAGGTCAACGTCGGTACGCCGCGAGAAAGACGTCGACGCCGGCGCCGATGAGCTGGTCAGTGTCGGTCGCGGCGGCCATCGCATTGACAGCGTCTGCTGTGAGCTGGATCAGGTGGATCGCTGCGGTCTGCCCATCCACGACATTGAGCAGGCCCTTATCGCTGAGGGAAAGTAGGTGTTGGGCTATCGCGGACCTGACACGCTCCGGGCCAGTGCGGCGCCAGTCTGCGAGAACGTCGGGATCGATGTGTTCAGCGTCGGCGCCCACCTGCCGAATCATGGCAAAGTGGGTCTGCGTCGCAGGAGCCGGGGTCGCCCAAAATACGCCGAACGCGACAAGATCACGGCGGAGGTTGAATCGCCCCGGCGTGTCGGGGGACTTCATCTCTTGAGGAGGATGGAGTCGTGTCGTCGAGGAGGAAGTACCCGGCCGAGTTGCGTGAGCGGGCTGTGCGGATGTTTGTCGAGATCCGTGATCAGCATGGGTCGGAGTGGGCGGCGATGCGGGCGGTCGCCGAGTTGTTGGGGTCGGTCACCCGGAGACGGTCCGTGGATGGGTGCGCCAGGGTGAGGTCGACCGCGGCGCTCGTCCGGTGACCTCCCGTACCCAGTCCGATGGCCTTCCCATACACCCTCCGTGACCTCGGGTGTTGCGACCACCGGTTGAACCTGAGCGATTCACATCTATTGCGTTCACCGAACGGCTCGCCGAAGCAGGGATCCAACCCAGCGTAGGCGCGGTGGGCTCGAGCTTCGACAACGCCCTCGCCGAGACCGTGAACGGCCTCTATAAACCGAGTTGATCAAGCCCCGCGGCCCGTGGCGCAGCGTCGATCATGTCGAGTTCGTCACCGCCGAATGGGTGGATTGGTTCAATCACCGACGCCTCTACCAGTACTGCGGGGACATCCCACCCGCCGAAATGGAAACCGCCTACTACGCTCAGAACCCAGCCCAGCAACCGCTGAGCTGTCACATCAATAAGTCTCCGGACTCACCGGGGGGGCTGTCGGAACAACGGCTCTGGCTCACTTCCGGTGGCTGAGCGTGGTCGCCTGACGGCACGATGCCTGGGTGGGTGAGGCGGATGTTGCTGTCGGGCTGATGTTCT
>NZ_JBEXME010000109.1:0-1323 GCF_040610355.1 Nocardia sp. NPDC004168
GATGTGGGGTAGCCTATTTCGTCGTGTCGGTGGATGAGGATCTGGCTGCGTGGGTGGCTGGGTTGGATGAGTTGTTCGGGCGGGTCGCGGGCCGGTTTTTGCGGGCGGAGCCGCGGTTGCGGGCTCGGTTGTATGTGCGGGGGTTGCTGGCTCCGCTGGCGGGGAAGAACGGGTGGACGCTGGCGGAAGCTGCTGGTGAGCGCACGCCGGATGGGATGCAGCGGCTGCTGCATGCGGCGGCGTGGGATGCGGATGGGGTGCGTGATGACGTGCGCGGTTACGCCATCGAGCACCTTGGGGACCCGGACGGGGTGCTGGTTGTGGACGAGACCGGTTTCTTGAAGAAGGGAACCAAATCTGCTGGGGTGCAACGGCAATACTCCCGGACAGCGGGTCGGATCGAGAATTGTCAGCTGGGCGTGTTCTGCGCCTATACCGGCAGCAGGGGGCGCACGCTGATCGATCGGGAGTTGTATCTGCCCAAGTCGTGGACCGAGGATCGGCAGCGGTGCCGGGAGGCGAGCGTGCCCGATGACGTCGTATTCGCGACCAAGGCGACGCTGGCGAAGAACATGCTGGCCAGAGCTCTGGATGCGGGAGTGCCGGCCCGGTGGGTTACCGCTGACGAGGCCTACGGCGGCGATGGCAAGTTCCGGGCCTGGCTCGACGAACGCCGGATCGGGTATGTCGTGGCTGTCCCGCGTAGTCAGACCATCCCGGTCACCGCGGGCTGCACACGCGCCGATCACCTGGTCGAGCAAGCGCCCTCGCAAGCGTGGAAACGCCGTAGCTGCGGTGCCGGAGCGAAAGGACCACGAATGTTCGACTGGGCGGTGGCCTCTCTGCCGGTCTACGAGTGGACCACCGCCGCGGGCTGGAGCCGTCGGCTGCTGGCCCGTCGAGCCCTGACCCCGAACAACAAGGGCGAACTGGAGACCGCCTACTACCTGTGCTGTGCACCCACGGGCACCACCGACGAGGAACTGATCCGCGTCGCCGGATCACGGTGGGCCGTAGAGGACTGCTTCCAGACCGCGAAAACCGAGGTCGGGCTCGACCACTACCAGGTCCGCCACTACGACGCCTGGTACCGGCACATCACCCTGGCCATGCTCGCCCACACCTACCTCGCCGTCACAGCCGCTATCGCCCCAAAAGCATTGGCAGCGGCGTCATCCCGCTCACACTCGGAGAAATCCGACGTCTTCTGGCACACCTGATCACCCACCGCCCAGCCCTCGCCGCCATACAGCGATGGTCGACCTGGCGCCGACGCCACCAATACCGGGCGAAGAAAGCCCACTACCAGCGACGACACCGATT
>NZ_JBEXME010000110.1:0-1308 GCF_040610355.1 Nocardia sp. NPDC004168
GCGGGGGCGGCGTATCTGCCGATCGATACCGGGTATCCGGTGCAGCGGTTGGAGTTCATGCTCGAAGACGCCGCCCCGGTGTGTGTGCTGACCACCGCCGCCGAGCTGGACTCACTGCCCGCGGGCAATATTCCGGTGCTCCTGTTGGAGGAGACCACCGGCTACGACGATTCGCGCGTCCGCAACCGCGAGCGGGTGCGGCCCCTGCGCCCGGACAATCTGGCGTATGTCATCTACACCTCCGGTTCCACCGGGGTGCCCAAGGGCGTGGGTGTGGCGCACCGCAACGTGGTCGAGTTGTTCGCCAACACCCAATTGCTGTTCGAGTTCGACGAGACCGATGTGTGGACGTTGTTCCATTCGTTCGCGTTCGATTTCTCGGTGTGGGAGTTGTGGTGCGCGCTGGCCAACGGCGGCAGCGTGGTCGTGGTCGACTACCTGACCTCCCGCTCGCCGGAGCAGTTCCGCGAACTGCTGATCCGCGAACAGGTCACCGTGCTCAACCAGACCCCCTCGGCGTTCTACCAGCTCGCCGAGGCCGACCGGGCAGCACACCACGACCAAGGCAAGTTCGCGCTGCGCTACATCGTGTTCGGCGGTGAGGCACTGGATCTGCGCCAGCTGCGGCGCTGGTACGAGCGCCATCCGGTGGACGCGCCGTGGCTGGTGAACATGTACGGCATCACCGAGACCACGGTGCACGTGTCGTTCCTGTCGTTGGACGAGCAGATGGTCGACAACCCGGCCAGCGTGATCGGGCGGGCGATCCCGGGTCTGGACGCGTATGTGCTCGATGACCGGTTGCACCCGTCGCCGGTCGGGGTGGCCGGAGAGATCTACGTCGCGGGCGCGCAGCTCTCGCGCGGGTATCTCGGCCGTCCAGGTCTGGCCGCGACACGGTTCGTGGCCAACCCGTTCGGTGCGCCGGGCTCGCGGATGTACCGCAGCGGTGACATCGGCCGCTGGGTCGGATTCGGTGGTCGAGCAACCCTCGAGTACGCCGGTCGGGGTGATCAGCAGGTGCAGTTGCGTGGCTTCCGCATCGAGCTCGGGGAGATCGAGGCGGCGCTGCTGCGCTGCCCGGGCGTGAGTCAGGCGGTGGTGCTGGTCCGCGCCGACGAGCACGCCGGTGACCGTTTGCTCGGCTACGTCGTGCCCGACGCCGGGGCGAGCTTGGATGCGTCGGTGCTGCGTACGCAGGTCTCGGAGTTCTTGACCGGCTACATGGTGCCGGATGCGGTGGTCGTGCTCGAGGTGTTGCCGTTGACGGCGAACGGGAAACTGGACCGCCGGGCGCTGCCCGCGCCG
>NZ_JBEXME010000111.1:0-1192 GCF_040610355.1 Nocardia sp. NPDC004168
GATGGTGGGTGTGGGTGCAGGCCGCAGCGTACTCGGCCGGTGTCCGGTAGCCCAGCGCTGAATGCCGGTGCCGCAGGTTATGGTCGGTCTTGAAGTCACCGATGACCACGCGGGCCTCGAGCAGGGAGGTCCAGTGGTTGCGGTTGAGGCACTCGGTGCGCAACCGGCGGTTGAACGACTCGATGTAGCCGTTGTTCCACGGCGTGCCGGGCGGAATGTAGGCGATACCGACCCGATCGACGCAGAACCGTTGCAGCGCTGCAGAAATCAGCTCGGGACCGTTGTCGCACCGCAGCACCTTCGGCACACCCCGAGCAGCGAAAACCCGCCCGAGCTCGGTGACCAGCTTCTCTGCGGTGATCGAGCGTTCCACCAGGTGCAGCAGCGACTCACGAGTGTGCTCATCGACCATCGACGCGATCTTCACCACCCGCCCATCAACCGTGGAGTCGAACTGGAAGTCCAACGCCCACACCGTCCTCGGCGCGTCCGCGTCGATCACCGACACCGACGACGACCCGGCGCGTTTACGTCGGTGATGCACGCGAACCTGCAGGCCCTCCTGCTTCCACAACCGGTGCACTCGCTTGCGGTTGACCTGATGGCCTTCGTCGAACCGCAACGCCGCCCACGCACGGCGGAACCCATGACAGGGATTCTTGCGCGCGTATTCGCGCAGCCAGGCCCGAGCGCCGGCATCGGGATCATCCGGTGTCTGGTCGAGCGGCAGCCGCCGGAACGTGGACCGATGTAACCCGACGACCTTGCAGGCGAACCGCTCGGACATGCCCTTGACCTGCCGGAGCATGTCCACAGCCCGCCGCTGGGCCGCCGGGCTCAGAAGTTTCCCCGAGCAATCTCCCGCAACGCGTCTTTCTCCAGCTCGGCATCGGCCAGCAGCCGCTTGAGCCGGGCGTTCTGCTCGCGCAGTTCCTTGAGTTCTTTGGCGGCGTCGGTGTCCATCCCGCCGTACTGACGACGCCAGTTATACAACGTCGCCGCCGAGATCCCCAGCTCAGCCGCGATCTCCTCACCCGAAGCCCCGGCGGCGGCCAACTCGTCGGCACGACGCAGCTTCCGCACGATCTCTTCCGCGGAATGCCGCTTACGTCCTGCCATAGTCCTCAGTGTCCCTTCCAGCCCCTCACCAGGGCCAACAGGACTCTAAATCCGGGCGGACTCATTCACCGGG
>NZ_JBEXME010000112.1:0-1173 GCF_040610355.1 Nocardia sp. NPDC004168
GAGGAGTTGTCGTTGCCGGTGGATCGCCCCCGCCCCGCAGTGGCCTCCCACCACGGCGCCACCACCACCTACACCCTCGACACCGAACTCATCACCGCACTACACACCCTCGCACGCCAGCACGACTGCTCGGTGTTCATGGTCATCCACGCCACCCTCGCAGTCCTACTCGCCCGCCTCAGCAACAGCACCGACATCCCCATCGGCACCCCCATCGCCGGACGCGGCGACCCCGCCCTCGACGACCTCATCGGCATGTTCGTCAACACCCTCGTCCTACGCACCCACATCAACCCCCACGAACCCTTCACCGACCTACTCACCCGCACCAGAAACACCGACCTGCAAGCCTTCCAACACGCCGACATCCCCTTCGAACAACTCGTCGACCACCTCACCCCCCACCGCACCCGCTCCCACCACCCCCTCTTCCAAACACTGCTCGCCTTCCAAAACCTCGACCAACCCCACCTCCACCTCCCCCACCTCGACATCACCCCCACCGAACCACCCACCCCCACAGCACGATTCGACCTACAAATCATCCTCACCGACAACCACAACGGCGAGATGACCGCCACCATCACCTACGCCACCGACCTCTACAACCCCACCACCATCGACACCCTCACCCACCGATGGCTCCACATCCTGCACGCCATCACCACCAACCCCACCCAACCCATCGCCACCATCGACATCCTCGACCCCACCGAAAAAACCGACCTCCTCACCCGCACCGGACCACCACCCACACCACCGACCACCCTGCCCGACCTCCTCACCACCACCGCCCACAACCACCCCCACAACACCGCCATCATCCACAACAACCACCACATCACCTACCAAGAACTCGACCAACGCTCCAACCACCTCGCCCACCAACTCCTCCACCACCACATCGGCCCCGAAGACATCGTCGCCATCGCCATCCCCCGCTCCCCCGAAACCATCATCGCCATCTGGGCCATCACCAAAACCGGCGCCGCCTTCCTACCCATCGACCCCACACACCCCACCCAACGAATCACCCACATCACCACCAACTCCCACACCACCATCGGCCTCACCACCACCCCCACACACCCACACCTCCCCCACACCATCAACTGGCTCACCATCGACAACACCCCACCCACCACCACCCCACCCATCACCGACAAAGACCGC
>NZ_JBEXME010000113.1:0-1126 GCF_040610355.1 Nocardia sp. NPDC004168
CTAGTGCCTCGTCCAAGTAGGTTGCCTCGGTAACCGGGTGTCGGGTTGATCGTGGACCTGTTGCCGGTGATGCTGCCGGTGGAGGTGGTGCCGGTGGCTCGGAAGCCGGAAGTGTTTGTGCGAGCGGTGACCCCAGAGGAGGGGCGGCGGTTGCAGAAGATCACCAAGACGAGCAAACAACCGGTCAGGATGCGGCGAGCGATCGTGGTGATGGCCTCGGCCCAGCGGCAGCCGGTTCCCGCAATCGCAAGGTTGATGCAGGTCAGCGAAGCGTATGTGCGGCAGGTGATCCACGACTTCAACGAGCGGGGGTTCGAAGCACTGGACCCAAAATGGAGCGCGGGCAGGCCGAAGAAGGTCGATCGGGCGACGCGTGAACGCATCGCCTGCATCGCCCGGTGCTGCCCGCGTGACCTGGGCTGGCCGTTCTCGACAGGAGCCTGTCGAAACTGCGCGAAGTACTGATCAGCAACGGCATCGCTGAGATCAGCCGCGAAACTCTGCGCAAGATCCTCCGAGCCGAGGGGGTGTCGTGGCAGGCGGTCAAGACCTGGAAAGCGGGCACCGACCCCGAGTTCGCCGCGAAGATGAACCGCGTGCTGGACCTCTATGACCATCCACCCACCGATGGACGAGTGGTCTGCGTGGACGAGTTCGGGCCGCTGAATCTGCAACCCCGCACTGGTCGTGGCTGGTTCCCGCGACGAACCCCGAAACGGTTGCCAGCGACCTACCGGCGCACCCAGGGCGTGCGGCACCTACTCGGCGCTCTGGATCTGGCGACCGGCAAGATCCACTACCGGATCCGGGATCGTAAACGGTGGCAGGAGTTCCTGTCGTTGTTGAAATCGCTGCGGGCGCGCTGGCGTGGACAGAAGCTCTACGTGATCGTCGACAACTTCTCCCCGCACAAACGAGCCGAGGTCCGCATATGGGCTGCGGCCAACGACGTGGAACTGGTCTTCCTACCGACCTATTCATCGTGGTTGAACTGGATCGAGTCCGAATTCGCGGCTCTACGCTACTTCGCCTTGAACGGGACCGATCACCGCAGCCACGACGAACAGGACGCCGCGATCGGCGCCTACATCCGCTGGTACAACCAGCACGCCCGACCCAAACGCGA
>NZ_JBEXME010000114.1:0-1107 GCF_040610355.1 Nocardia sp. NPDC004168
TCGGCGGTGGCGAGGACGGGGCGGCCGAGATCGGGCCCGGATTTGGTGGTGACCGAGGCTCAGCGTCGGGAGTTGGTGCGGGGTGCGCGGGCGGCGAGTTCGACGCAGGCGTATGCGTTACGGTGCCGGATCGTGCTGGCGTGCGCGGAGCCTGGAGCAGCGAACGCGCATGTGGCGGCAGCGGTCGGTGTCACACCGATGACCGTGGCGAAGTGGCGAAAACGGTTCATCGAGCACGGCCTGGCCGGGCTCGCCGACGAACCCCGGCCGGGACGGCCGCCGTCGATCCTTTTGAATCGGGTGGAACAGGTGCTGGCGTTGACCCTGGAGCAGACACCGCGTGATGCCACGCATTGGTCCCGGTCGTCGATGGCCGAGCGGACGGGATTGTCGAAATCGACGATCGGGCGGATCTGGCGGCGGTTCGAGCTGAAACCCCATCTGGTCGACGGGTTCAAACTGTCGACCGATCCGTTGTTCGTGGAGAAAGTGGTGGATGTCGTCGGCCTCTATCACAATCCGCCCGAGCGGGCTGTCGTGTTGTGTGTGGACGAGAAGTCGCAGATGCAGGCTTTGGATCGTTCCCAGCCGGTGTTGCCGATGATGCCGGGCATGCCCGAGCGCCGCACCCACGACTACGCCCGTCACGGCACCACGAGCCTGTTCGCCGCGTTCAATATCGCCGACGGCACCGTGATCGGCGAGCTGCACCGCCGCCACCGGGCGACCGAGTTCCGCAAGTTCCTGGTCACGATCGACAAGACCGTGCCCGCCGAACTGGATGTCCACCTGGTCTGCGACAACCTCGCCACCCACAAGACCCCGATCGTCAACGAATGGCTCGCCCGCCACCCCCGTTTCCACGTCCATTTCACCCCGACCGGCTCCTCCTGGCTCAACCAGGTCGAACGCTGGTTCGGCTACCTCACCGACCAGCTCACCCGCCGCGGCGTCCACAAAAGCGTCGCGGCGCTGGAGAAAGACGTCACCACCTGGATCGAGCACTGGAACGAGAATCCCCAGCCGTTCGTCTGGCGCAAAACCGCCGAGGAAATCCTCGACTCCCTCGCCCGATATATCCAACGGATTTCAGGCGCGGAACACTAG
>NZ_JBEXME010000115.1:0-1052 GCF_040610355.1 Nocardia sp. NPDC004168
CGTGAGGGATTGAACATTCCCGTGGTAGGGCGGAACCTTGTGGTAGCAGCAGAAATCACCACAAATCCGCACTCGCCACAAGGTTCCGCCATGTCTTTGTACTCCTGTGCCTCGACCGTTGGCATCTCGTGCCTCGACGGCCTCGATCCCGGTCCTGGTTGCGTGTGTGTGGCGTGCCGGTTCGGCTACGGCGCCGACCGGCCACCACGCCCGCGGCGTTACGGCAGCGACGCCACCGACGCCGAATGGGCGGTGCTCGCGCCGCTGCTGCCGTGGCCGGCCTGGCTCGACGGCGCGGGTGGGCACCCGGAAAAATATTGCCGCCGCCAGGTTCTCGACGCGATCGCCTATGTCGTGGACAACGGCGTCAAATGGCGGAATCTGCCGGTCGATTTCGGTATCGGCTGGCGCACCGTGCACGCGATCTTCACCCGCTGGAACCGCACCGGGTTCACCCTCGCGGTTCACAACGACCTGCGTGAACAGCTCCGTCTCGCCGAAGGTCGTGGCCGCGAACCGACCGCGGCGGTCATCGATTCGCAATCGGTGCGCGCCGCCGAAACCGTTGGTTCGGGCAGCCGCGGATTCGATGCGGGCAAGAAAGTCGCCGGCCGCAAACGTCATGTCGTGGTGGACACGATCGGGTTGCTGCTGGTCGTGGTCGTGACCGCCGCCAATGTCCAGGACCGCGACGGCGCCCGCGCCGCATTGGCTCTGCTGGGCGCCTGGTACGCCGGAATCACCCGCATCTGGGCCGACGGCGCCTACACCGGCGAACTCGTGACCTGGGCACACACCCGATTCGGCTACCTCATCGAGATCGTCAAACGCAGCGAGGCCGCCTCCGGATTCGAAGTCATTCCCCGCCGGTGGGTCGTCGAACGCAGCCTCGCCTGGATCACCCGGCGCCGCCGCTGCGTCCGCGACTACGAACGACTACCCGAACACCACGAAGCCATGGTCCTGTGGGCCATGACCCTGGTCATGCGGCGCCGACTCGCCCGCCTCACAACCCACCCGATCCCGAAATGATCAGTTCATACACAGGCACT
>NZ_JBEXME010000116.1:0-1041 GCF_040610355.1 Nocardia sp. NPDC004168
CGTATCGTCGATCTCGGAAGGAATCGGACGCTATGTCCACTTAATCGGAGGTCGGTCATGAGAACCTTGTTGCATCTGGATGCCAGCGCCCGGCGACGGTCGATCAGCCGGGAATTGAGCGCCGCCTTCGCGGACGCGTGGCGCGCACGGCACCCGGACGGCGGCTACCACTACCGTGACCTCGCGGCCGACCCGGTGCCGTTCATCGGGGAGGGGTGGACTCAGCTGTGCGACGCTGTGCTCACCCTGCCGAACACGGACGTAGAACGAATCGGTGAATTGGTGCGCACTCCCGAACATGCCGCCGCGTGGGAGATCGTCGAGCCCCTGCTGGCCGAGTTGCTTGCGGCGGATGTGATCCTGATCGGCACCCCGATGTACAACTACTCGATTCCGGCTTCGCTCAAGGCCTGGCTGGACCAGGTGACATTTCCGCGAATGTCGCTCGGCCACCGAAAGTTCGTCGTGACCAGCGCACGCGGCGGCGCCTACTCGCCCGGCGCTCCGAAAGCGGCCTACGACTATCAAGAGCGCTTCCTGCGCGACTTCTTCGCGGGCCATTTCGCGGTTTCCGACACCGTTTTCGTGCACGCGGAACTAGCCAATTCCCGCCAGGACCCAGCGCTGGCACACCTGCGTGCCGAGCACGACACGTCCTACGTCCGCGCTCTGGCCGCCGCGCGCGCTCTGGCCGGGGAGCACTGACGTGAACTGGGTAGTCCTCGCCGCCGCCGGAGTGGTGGAAATCGTCTGGTCGCAGAGCATCAAACCGACCGAGAACTTCACCAGGCTCGTCCCGACCCTGATCTGCTTCGTTCTCGGCGTCACCGCCGTGTATCTGCTGTCGCGCGCCATGCAGACGTTGCCGGTGGGCACCGCCTACGCCGTGTTCACCGGCATCGGCGCGCTCGGCGCGATCACCCTCGGCATCGTCGTCCACAAGGACCCGCTCGGTGCGGGGCGCTTGCTGGCCCTGGCGTTGATCCTCGGCGGCATCGTGCTGGCGAGGATCACGAATCCGGAGTAGAACTCCGCGCGGAT
>NZ_JBEXME010000117.1:0-1039 GCF_040610355.1 Nocardia sp. NPDC004168
AATCCGATACGTGGACCCCGTATCCCGCGTTCCCGAGGGCGGTGAGCACGTCGTCGCGATGAGCGGTACCTCGTGTCTCCAGGGTGAGCGCCACTTCCACCTCGTCCACCGCCAGCCACGTCCCGGTGCGGGAGTGTGCCACGTCGACCACGCTTGCGCCCGTCTTGCCCACCACCGCCAGCAGCGATCCCAGCGCGCCGGGGCGATCGGAGATCGTCACGCGCACGGCGAGATAGCGACCTGCCGCGCTCAGGCCGTGACCTATCACGCGGGTCAGCAGCAACGGGTCGATATTGCCGCCGGACAGGATCGCGCAGACCGGCCCCCGCAGGCCGAGTTCCTCGGGCGAAATACTCATCAGAGCGGCGACCGCCGCGGCGCCCGCGGGTTCGACGATCAGCTTCGCGCGTTCCAGGCACAGCAGCAGCGCCTGCGACAGCGCTTCCTCGTCCACCGTCACGATTCGTGAAACATGCTGGGCCACATGGCCGAACGGCACTTTGCCGGGCTGTCCGACCGCGATGCCGTCGGCCATCGTCGACATCCGCTCGACGCGGACCGGGTGGCCCGCCGCCAGCGAGCCCGGCCAGGCGGCCGCTTCCGCCGCCTGCACCCCGATGACGCGGACGTTCGGCGCCAGATGCCGCAGCGCGACCGCGACTCCCGCCAAGAGCCCGCCGCCGCCGGTGGGCACGAGCACCGTGCCGACCTGCGGCAGCTGCTCCGCGATCTCCACGCCGGCGGTGGCCTGGCCTGCCACGATATCGGGATGGTCGAACGGATGGATCAGCGTCGCGCCGGACCGGTCGGCGAAATCCAGTGCGGCGTCCAGCGACTCGTCGATGGTCTCGCCCACCTGGCGGACTTGCGCACCGTATGCCTTGGTCGCCGTCACTTTCGGCAGTGACGCCCCGACCGGCATGAACACCGTCGACGCGATGCCGAGCGAGGCCGCCGACCACGCGACGCCTTGCGCGTGGTTACCGGCGCTCGCGGCCACGACGCCGCGCTCCCGAACCTCCTGCGGCAAATTCGCGAT
>NZ_JBEXME010000118.1:0-1011 GCF_040610355.1 Nocardia sp. NPDC004168
CGAGGCGATCAGCAGCCCCCCGTCACCCAGGGCTTCGGCTTGCGCACGTGCCCGCGACGCGACCTCCACAGCTTCTGCCCACCGCCGCCGCATGAAGCAGTTCTCGGCCAGCGCCAGCTCCAGCGGCACCGAATCCGCACTACCAACCGGAGTCTCCGCGAGCGCAGCAACCAACAAGTGACGAGCCTCCTCAGCATGCCCCAGCCCATGATCCGCACGAGCGATCATGCCGATGATGCGTGCTCGGTCGCTGATCGATTCGGTGGGTATCAGTTCCAGCGCGTGCTGTAGTTTCGTGCGGCTGTCGTGGAGCCGACCGGAAAACGCTAGCGCGCCGGCTTGGGTGACGAGAAGGGGGAGTCGTCGTTCTGGCCCGCTGGTGGGAGGTAGAAGTCTGAGTGCGGCTTCGAGCCAGCGGGCTGCTGCTGCGGGTGCGCGGGGCAGGACGGTTTGTGCTGCTTCGGCAAGGGTAGTGGTGGCTTGTTCGTCGCCGGGTGTTGCGGAGAGTTCGATGTGGTGGGCTCGTGCGCCGAGAGAGGCGCCACGTTGGGTGAGTGCGCGTGCTGCTTGTTTATGGGCAGTGAACCGGCGGCCGGGCATGGTCTGGTCGTAGACGACACGACGGACGATCGGGTGGCGGAAGCGGAACTGGCCCGGCGTCTCAGTAGGGCGAACGAGATCGACCACCACGAGTTCGTCGAGGGATCTCAGCACTCGATCCCTGTCGGACTGCGCGATCGCGGTCACGAGATCGACATCGAACGGGTCACCCGCGACCGCCCCCGCTTGGAGAACATCGAGGGAATCGGCTGTGAGCCCGGTCAGTTCCTGAGTGATCATGATGCGCAGGACGGAGGGAATGCCGGCGCCGATCTCGGTGCTGACGCTATCGCCGGTTACGCGGTCCGGGAAGCCTTTTTTCGAACTGCGTGCCAGTTGTTCGAGGTAGAAGGGATTACCCCCGCTCTCGGAATGCAACACCCGAATCAACGGCGAATCAGGCCGCTCCCC